>JAUYQH010000024.1 GCA_030697365.1 Novosphingobium sp.
GCAGATGAAGGTCGCGGCGATGGCTGCGAGCATGGGCGGGCATGTCCGTGTCGGACTGGAGGACTCGCTCTGGCTGGGCCGTGGCGAGCTCGCGCCAAGCAACGCCGCGCAGGTCACGAGGGTTCGCCAGATCATCGAAGGGTTGGGGTTGGAAATTGCAAGCCCCTCCGAGGCTCGTGAAATCCTGGCGCTCAAGGGCGGCGACGCGGTGGGCTTCTGATGGCCGGGCCGCTTCCCTTGCTCAGCCAGTTCCGGGCCGAGCCGCAAGCCAACGGACTGGTCCACCTGGTGTTCGACTGCCCCGATCGCTCGATGAACGTGTTCTCGAACGTGGCCATCCATGAACTCGGCGCGTTTGCCGAATGGCTCCATCGCACAGACGTTCGTGGGGTCGTAGTGCGTTCGGGCAAGGCTTCGGGCTTTTGCGCGGGCGCCGATCTGACCGAACTTGGCGTGGCCTATGACATGATCGTCGCCGCGCCCCGGGCCGACCGGTTTGATATCGCCTTCAACCACTTCTTCCCGCTCAGCCATGCGATCCGCCGCCTGGAAACGGCGGGCAAGCCGGTGGCGGCCGCGATTACGGGAGTCGCGCTTGGCGGCGGCTGCGAATTGACGCTGGGCTGCCACTATCGCGTGCTGACCCAATCTCCGCGCGCCATGCTGGGCCTGCCGGAGTGCGCGGTGGGGCTGCTTCCCGGTGCGGGCGGCACGCAGCGCATGCCGCGCCTGGTCGGGGTCAAGCTGGGCCTCGAAGTGCTGCTGCAGGGCCGCAACCTGACCGGACAGAAGGCGCTGGAAGCCGGGCTGGTTCATGCGGTGGTCGAGGAAGGTGCGGAAGTGGCCGCGGTCGAGGCGTGGCTACTGTCCGATGCTGCCCATGCCACCCAGCCGTGGGACCTCCCCGGAAACAGGCCGATGGCTCATTCCGACTACGCCCCTGCAATCCGGGCCCATCGCGCGCGCGAACTGGCGCGCATGCTGGGGCACGAACCCGCGCCGCTGGCGATCCTCGACTGCGTTGAGCTGGGGATGATGCAGCCGATCGACGGCGCAATCCGTTCGGAGATGGCGGTCTTCGCCCGGCTCATCCAGCGCCCGGAGCCGCGCAACATGATCCGCACGATGTTCCTCGGCAAGCAAGCCGCGGACAAGGCCCGGCGCAGTGGCGGAACCGAGTCTATGGTCGAGACCGCACTCGTAGGAGCCTCAGCGGCAATCGAAGCCGCCGTGGCGGAGTGTCCGGCCCTGCGAAAGGCAGGATTCTCAGGCGGGAAGGGCGTGACAGCGCCCGTTCAAGCGGCGGTCGGCGAGGACTACTGGTTCAGATCCCAGCCCGGGCTGCGCGCCGCGATCGAGGGGCTGGCTGTACGGTTCGGGGCACTGGCAGCAAACTTGTCGGAGGACCAATTGCTCCTGCTCGATCACCTGATCTGCGTCCAGGGCTCGATCCCGGCCTATGTCGGGGGCCTGTCCGGCTTGCGTACGGTGAACTGACCGCAACGGCAGGACCAGTCCGCCTGCATTACGCCGACGGCTTCCAATCGGGCGCAGGCAGATCGTCCGGACGGAGTTCGAAGCCGAGAGGACCACACCACACCCGGTCCTGCAGCAGGATCGGTCCGCTGTGATCCATGACCAGCGCGTCGAGCGCCGAATCATAAGCTGATCCCTGCGCATCTGCGACCAGCGCAGCGATCTTCGCCCGCAACTCCCCGGTCGACCGGCGATAATCGGCATCCTCGGCACACGCGCGATCCAGCAAAGACCGCCCCTCGGCGACCAGTGCGTCGAGACCCCCGCCATCAGCGCCCGCGCGACCCGCCAGAAGCGCGCCGATCGCCACTGCCATGTCGATATAGCGCTGCAGGGTCCCGCGGTAATAGCGGCGCGCGTGGGGCAAGCGATGCTGCATGAACGACAGCGCCGCGATCGACAGGTGCAGTTGTTCAATCACGTGTGACTCGGCGGATTCCAACGCCGGCAAGACAACTTCTCCAAGCGCGCGCTGCACCACCTGCAACTGGGTTTCAAACTCCTGGATCATGACGTCACGCTCCGGAAAAAGTCGCGCAGTTCAGACAAGGCGAGGTAGCCCATCCCGGAGACGTGGTTGAGCAACACGTCCTGGTGGGTCGCCGCGCAGCGCGCTGCGCGTGCCGATGCCGCCAGCAGCAGCACCGACACGAGGTAACGATTGAACACCCCAAAATACTTGAGGCGCTTGGGATCGACCGGCAGACCCGACGCCCGTTCATAGGCGGCGAACAGCTCGGCCTCGGGCATCATGCCCGAAACGAGGGCCGTTTTGTCATCCTCGGCATAGTGCTGGAAAATCGGCAGAGCCGCATATGTCAGGTCCTGATGGCGATCCCCCAGCACCGCACCTTCCCAGTCGAGCCAGGCGGTTATCTCGCCACTCTGCTCATCGAACAGGAAATTGCCACTACGATAATCGCCGTGGACGATCGACGCGTGATCGATCGGCGGGGCGTTGCGGATCAGCCATTTGTAGACGACCGCCATTACCGGTTCGTCTTCGACGCGATCCTCTTCCCATATCCGGCGGGCGGCGTTGACTTGCCGGATCACCGACGCATTCGACCCTACGACCGGGCGTTCGAAGCTGGCAAGAACCGGTCGCTCGCCGATCGGCAAGTTGTGGATCCGCGCGAGATAGTCGATGAACTGCGGTGCCAGCTTCGCGCGAAGCGCAGGACCGTAGTTCTGGCCCAACCCGGTCACCTTGCCCGCATCGTGCGACGGTTTGGCCGAGCCGGTGGCAAAGCCATAGATCATCGCCGGGTAGGGCAGGAACGTCGCGTCGGGGTCCATCCAGTAGGCATGCGGCACCGGCACCGTGCCCTCGACCGCGCGGATCACCTCGAATTCGCGGCGGCGGCTGGATTCGGTGACCGAGGCCGCGGGCTCCATCCGCAACACCATGGGTGTCATGACCAGCGATCCGGGCTCACCCCCCTCGCCGCGCCAGTGCAGGTCGAACAGCATCTGCAACTTCGACGCGCCCCCCGAAAGCCAGCGGGCCTCTTCGACCCAGACATCGTAGCCCACCCGGTCGGCAATCAGGCGCTCGACACCGTGGATCAGCGTTTCGAGCGGAACCGCCTGGAACGATGGCCCGTTGCGGCGACGCATCTTGCGCGTCAGCACCACATCGACTTCCGCTTCGGTCGGGAAGCGAGCGCGAACCTGCTCGATGAACGCATCGCTGGGATGCCGCCTGATATCTTCGTCCGTCATAGTGTCGCGCATCGTCATCCCGCTGTCCTGTCGATCATGTGTCGTGCCTGTCGGCCATGCCCCGCGAAAGGAACGCAAGGCCGGCAAAATCGGCAATGTGGCTGTATCCGGTGCGCGATCCGCTTTCCCAGCGCATCAGAGTCTGGAAGGCCGCGCTGGACGGGTTGAAATTGTACCACGGCGCGGCCGCGACGGTCGTGCCCACCGCTTCATAGCAATTGCCGCGATCGTCTTCGAACTCGACCTCTGCCCGCGTGACCAGCATGTCGAACCGCTGCGCGCGCATCGTCGCCCTGACGATCGGCCGACGCTCGCCGTCGATGGCCAGAAAGCCGAAGTTGAACGGCCCGTAGACCACTTCCTTGTTGTCGAAGTTTAGCCCGAGAACCAGAAAGGCACCAAGGTCTTCGCCCAGGTTGATATGGACCCAGGTTGCCGCCTTGCTGCCCCAATCCTTGCGCGGTCCCCAGCTCTTGTCCATGCCGTCGATGCAGTCGATCCGGTAATCGCGGCCGTGCAATGAAAGGGTGCCCGTCACCCTGCCCTTGCTTTCCATGTGCCCGGTGTTCCACCCGTCGTAGCCCGCGACCTTGGCCGAACCGATCAGCGGATTTTCATTCGCGTCATGCGGATCGAAGGGATCGCAGACCGCCTTGAACGCCACGTCCAGCGAACAATTTCCATCCAGAGACTGGTACTGGAAGGCGCATTCGCGCGCGCTCAGCGCCTTGAACGAAAGTCCGTTGTCGAGCGTGAAGTCATCGAAGCGTTCGGGGCACGGCAGGTGCATCTGGGCGTCGTTGTGTTCGATTTGCCAGGGATGCAGGCTCAACCCCTTGTGGATCTCGATCGAGCTGTGACAAATGCCCAGGTTGGGCCGGGCCAAGGTATAGAGATTGCCGCTGATCCCGGCCTCGGGCACCGAGAAGATCAGGAACAGCGTTTCTGTCCACAGCTTGTCGTCCGGGTCGCACGGATGGAAGGCAAAATCGGCTGCCGTAATCATCGTTTGCGCTCCGCGTGTGGCCCGGTCAGCACGCTGTCATGCCGCCATCGATGACGTGTTCCATCCCGGTGACGAAGGACGATTCGTCCGACGCAAGGAAGACCACAAGCGGCGAAATCTCGTCCGCCTCGGCGAACCGTCCGAGCGGGATGGCCGAAGCCGCACCGCCGCCGTCCTCGTCGGTCGCCGCCACCATCATCGGCGTCTTGACGTAGCCCGGATGGACCGAATTGGCGCGGATGTTGTGCGCGCCATATTCGACCGCCACTTGCTTGGTCATCCCGCGGACTGCGAACTTGCTGCCGGCATATGCCAGGTTGGGCGTGCCGACGTTGGCGACCATTCCCGAGATCGAAGAAATGTTGACGATCGAGCCCCCGCCCAGGGCCAGCATCGATGGCAAAACCGCCTGCATCCCCAGGAACACACCCGTCTGGTTGACCGCGCAAACATGGACGAAATCGGCTTCCGCAATGTCCGCGGTCTTGGCTACCGGGCCGATGATCCCGGCGTTGTTGACGAGCACGTTGATCGGGCCAAACCGCGCCTCGCCTGCGGCGACAACCGCGGCCCAGCCCGCAGCGCTGGCAACATCGTGGCGGACGAACAGCGCATCGCTTCCCAGTGCCTGGGCCAGCGCCGCACCCGCGACCTCATTGATATCGGTCAGGATGACCTTGGCACCTTCGGCGACGAAGGCCTTGGCATGAGCCTCGCCCATGCCCTGCGAGGCTCCCGTGATCACGGCAACTTTGCCAGAAAGTCTTCCCATGGCACCTCTCCATATTCTATCCTGGGCGTAACGCGGATTGGTAGGCCGTCGGGTCACCCCGCTACAAGCATGGCTTCGGCCATCGGACCGCCGCTCGCCACTGTCCACGCTCGCGTTGATTATCGGCTATCGCAAGGCTTTGTCAACATTTGCGTTGATCAATCGGCTCGCCTTTGGCAGATTGCCGCTTAACCGGACTTCGACTCTCGCTTGTCCGCCAGTCGGCATCAGTTTTGGAAAGACTCCGCAGTCATGAAGAAGGTCAGCGGCATCGGTAAGCGGCGGGTTGCAGCGGAAGAAGAGTCGAGCGAGATTTACAAAACACGCCGCGGGGAAATCGCCACTGCCGCGACCCGCGTGTTTAATCGCATGGGACTCCAGCGCGCCACCCTCAAGGCCGTAGCCGACGAAATGGGCGTCGATCGAGCGTCCCTCTACTATTATGTGTCTTCAAAGGAAGCCCTGTTCGATGAGGTCGTAAAGACTGTCGTCAAACGAAATCTTGAGATTACAAAAATGATTTGCGCAAGCGATTTGAGCCCAGGACGAAAGCTTCGCGATCTTATTTGCACACTTATGACGTCGTACGGCGAGCATTATCCCGTATTTTATATCTATATTCGCGAAAACCTGAGCCACGTCGATGAATCACGCTCAGACTGGTCGCGCGAAATGCGCGTCCTGAACCGCCAGACGACCGAGGCGATCATCGCGATCATCGAGCAAGGCTATGCCGACAAGAGCTTCCGCAACGTCGGCTCCGCCCGCGTGGTTGCCTATGGCGTACTGGGCGTGGTCGGCTGGACCCATCGCTGGTTTCGCCCGGGTCAGACCGAGGTCAGCGCCGAGGAAGTCGGCAAGATTTACGCCGAAATGATCCTGGCGGGTATCGAATCACCCTACTGAGAAGATTTGGTCGACACTGGCGTTGCCTGACGATTGCTTACGTGGCCCTACCTGTGTCGCCGCGTTCCTCCGCCCACGCAAACGGTTGGGTCCATGTTTGTTATTAATATCAAGTATATAGCCATGTGCGCTAGCCACGCAGGCTCCGGCGCCGCTTTGTTTGTCAACTAGGGTGTTGACGGATCAACGCGAGTGTTATAGCTTTGCAGAGAACTTGAGTCGGGGGTCGGTAACCGGCGTATTTGCGGAGGTTCGCCGTCATGGGGCACTCGCAAAATTCGCCTGCGCCGATCATCGGTTCAAGAGCCGGTCAGGCCCATTTCAGGGGTGGCCCGACGCGCGCTCAATGATCCAATAATAGTTACCTTGGGAGAGAATGAGATGTCCAAGCAGAGCGTTGGCCTTGCGTCCGCAATGACCGTCCTCGCGCTATTGAACTCGACCACGGCACTGGCCCAGGCCGCCGGGGATGAGGTCGCAGCAAGCACTGACGGTGATATCATCGTGACCGCGCAGCGCCGGTCGGAAACCTTGGAGCGGACTCCCGTCGCGATATCGGTGTTGAGCGCAGACACGCTGGCCAAGCAGGCGATCGTGACGGAATCCGATCTTCAGATCGCGAGCCCCGGCCTGACCATCCGCGCGGGATACAATTCGAACCAGCTGAACTATGCCCTGCGCGGCCAGTCGCTCGACGCTTTCAGCGATACCCGCCCGGGCGTCTTGCCTTACTTCAACGAAATCCAGCTCGATGGGGTCGGCGGCGGCTCGTCGGCGTTCTACGACCTCCAGTCGATTCAGGTCTTGAAGGGGCCTCAGGGCACGCTGTTCGGCCGGAATTCCACCGGTGGCGCGGTCCTTTTCACATCGGTCAAGCCCGATGACACGTTCGGCGGTTACGTCAGCGGTCGGCTTGGAAACTACAAGTCGCGCCAGCTCGAAGGCGCCATCAACGTACCGCTCGCGGGCGACACTGCCCTGGCCCGCGTTGCCGGCTTTTACGAGAAGCGGGACGGGTATCAAAAGAACCTGTTCACCGGTAAGCGCGCCGGCAACGTCGATCGCTATGGCCTTCGCGGCAGCCTGACCCTCAACCTGTCGGACACGATCAAGAACGACCTGGTGGTCGATTATCTCCACTCGGATGGCAACAGCCTCTCCGGTCTGATCGACAGCCTGGAACCGACCGGTCTGATCCCGCTGATCGCACTCACAAACTTCGGCAATCAACCGCAGTACAACTTCCTGATCAACGCCTTCACCGGGGGCGCGGCAGGATGCAATGCCACCACCAACAACTGCGCCGCGCGGTTCGCTGCCGCCAACCCCAAGCTCGATCCAGGCGGCATAGCTTCCTTCCTGGCGACCCAGAAAGCCCGTGGCCCCTACAAGATCGAATCCGACGGTCCGGCCCGGTATCGCGGGCGCAACATCATCGTTTCCAACATCACGTCGATCGATGTTGGCGACGACACCAAAATTCGTAATATCCTGGGCTACACCTATCTCAAGAACGGTATTGCGGGCGACATCGACGGCTCGGCCTTCCCCATCGACGACAATGGCACTGGCGGCAAGAACGACAACACCCGCCAGTATTCGGAAGAATTGCAGCTGGTCGGCAAGGCTTTCGACGGCAACCTCGATTATGTCGTCGGCGGGTTTATTTCGCACGAGACCAATGTGAACGTGACCACCAGCAGGCTGCTGCAGTTCCCGCCGCTGGGACTGGTAACGAATTACAACAAGCTCACCACGCGCGACATGTACGCGGGATATGGCCAGGGCACCTACAATCTCAGCGAGGCAACCGGCCTCGAAGGCCTCGGCATCACGATCGGCGCGCGCTACACGCATGAAAAGATCAGGTTCGAGACACTGCCTGCCGACACGGCCTTCCAGGAACCGCCCGCTTTGCGCGCGACTTTCGATTTCGACCAGCAGAAGTCCTATGGCAACGTCAGCTGGACACTTGGCATCCAGCAGCAGATCAATCCTGGTCTGCTGGTTTATGTCGCTTCGCGCCGGAGCTACAAGAATGGCGGCTACAACGGCATCCAGAACCCCGTACCATTGCCGGGGTCGCAGGGTGGCAACGGATACGCGCGAGAGACGCTGACCGACGCGGAAATCGGGCTGAAGTATCGCGGCCAGGTTGGCAGCATCCCCACCCAGTTCAATATTGCCGGGTATCAAAGCTGGATCAAGGACGGGCAACGCGTCGCCTATACGCTGCTTGGTTCGAACCCGGCCGCGGTAACCGTCAACGTCCCTCGTTCGAAGGTTACCGGATTCGAATTCGATGGATCGATCCGTCCGACATCGTGGTTCACGCTGGGCGGGTCGCTCAACTATACCGATGCGCGCTTCACCGACAGCCTTGTCTCGATTGGCGGCGCTCCGCCGGTCCTGTTCGGCACTTATCCAGATACCCCGGAATGGTCAGGCAATGTTTTCGGCGAGGTCGAGGTTCCAGTCAGCAATTCCATCACCGTAAGTCTGCGTTCGGACCTTTATTCGCAGTCGTCCTTCTTCTTCGCGTCGACCGGCAATCGCAGCCCGGGCGCGCAAGTCGATGGCTACACGCTGGTCAACTTCCGCGTCGGTCTCGCCGACGACGACGCCGGCTGGTCGCTTTCGGCCAATCTCAAGAATGCGTTCGACCGCGTCTATTTTGTCGGCGGCATCGCGACCGGCGAACTGTTCCAGTTCAACACGGCGGTTCCCGGCGCGCCGCGGACGTTCATGGTCGAAGCGCGCTACAAGTTCTGAGGAGCGGTTGAGACGGTAATTTGAAGAACCAGTCGGGACGGAATCCGCCCGGCCCGACTGGTCCTAACGGGAACACACCCAAGGCAGTCTCGTCCGATGCCATCGGATGGCAGGAGTATCTGGAGCATGGCCTTTACGCTCATCAATGCACGGCCCAGTCCGTTCGGTCGCAAGGTCGCGATCGTGATGCGCGAAAAGGGCATCGCATACGACACCCGCTTCGACGTACCCTGGGGCGACGAGACTTGCACCCCGCAATACAGTCCGCTCGAACAGTTGCCGATCCTGATCACCGAGCAAGACGAAAATATCTACGATTCCGCCTACATCCTCGATTGGCTAGAGGCTCGCTTTCCCGTCCCGGCGCTTCTGCCGGCTGAACCTGACGCCCGCCTGAACGCGCAGAAGCGGCGGATGCTGGGTGAGCGACTGATGGAAGTCGTCCAGGCGCTGGTGTTCGAAATGCTCCGTCCCGAACCGAGCGCCCCCTGGATCGACCGCCAGACCCGCAAGGTCCGGGGCGCGCTGGGGGAACTGGAGCGGCTTTATGGCGATCATGCCCCGCGCGGCGATACGCGACCGGACCTGGGCGACATTGCCGTTGCCACCACTCTGCTGGGAATCGAATTTGCGCTCACCTCCGGGCTCAGTCCCGACATCGCCGTCCTTCGCTGGCGGGAGGGCCATCCGACATTGGACAGCGCGGTGTCGGCGCTCGAAGCCCGCCCGTCGTTCGCCGCCACCCGGCCGCAGATGATGGAAGTCGATTTACAGGCCACTGTTGCCTGAAAAGCGTTTCGTTCCGGTGCGTTGAGGCTGACGCTTAACGCCCGCCTATCTCGATCGATGCCGGTCAGGGTGCATAGCAGGAGAATTTGGATGTCAGGAAAGCTTCGTTTCGGCGCGTTTTGCGGTCCGCATCACCCGTTGAATGAAAACCCGACCCTGGCCCTGCAGCGCGATCTCGAACTGGCCGAGCACCTCGATTACCTCGGCTTCGACGAACTGTGGTACGGCGAGCACCATTCCGCCGGCTGGGAACTGATCGCCAGCCCGGAACTCATGATTGCGGCAGCGGCGCAGCGCACCAGCCGGATCAGGCTCGGTTCGGCCGTCACTTCGGTGCCGTACCATCATCCGCTGATGACCGCGGAGCGCTACAGCCAGCTCGATCACATGACCCGCGGCCGGGTGATGCTGGGCATGGGTCCGGGGTCCTTGGCATCCGACGCCAAGATGATGGGGATCGCCGTCGCCAAGCAGCGCGACATGATGGACGAGGCGATCGACGTGCTCGCCCGCCTGATGCGCGGCGAGACCGTTACCGCAAAAACCGAATGGTTCACGCTCGACAATGCACGGATCCAGATGACGCCTTACACGCGGCCCTGCATCGAGATGATTTCCGCGAGCACGGTATCGCCCACCGGATCGCGCGCGGCGGGCCGCAACGGCATCGGCATGCTGTCCTTCGGCGCCACGTCCGGCGGGGCGTTCGATGCACTGTCATCGAACTGGGCGATCGCCGAGGAAATCGCCAAGGCCAATGGCAAGACGGTCGACCGCAAGAACTGGCGGCTCGTGGCGCCGATGCATATCGCGCCGACGCGCGAACAGGCCCGCGAGGAAGTCAAATTCGGGATCGACGGCTGGGCGGATTATCTGCGCGAAGTGGCCGCGCTGCCGATCGCTCCGGGCGGCGGCGACGTGATCGACGCCTTGCTCAGCTCCAACATGGCGGTGATCGGTACGCCGGACGATGCGGTTGCCCAGATCCGCCGCCTCCAGAAGCAGTCCGGCGGCTTCGGCACGCTGGTCCTGTTCGCCCACAACTGGGCTGACTGGGCGCACACCAAGCGTTCTTACGAGATGTTCGCCCGCTTCGTCATGCCGCAGATCGACGACATGGTCGATAACCGCGTCGTGTCCGAGGCCGAGTGCCGCGCTGCCCGCCCCGAACTGGCCGGACAGATCGGAGCCGCGATCCAGGACCGCATCCAGCGTCACATCGACGAGCAGGGCGCGAAGAACATCAGTCCGGACCTCATCGCCGCACTGCCGAAGCGCGGCTGACGCGGCGCCAAGCGGGATCGCGCAGGGCCAAGCATCGGGCAGGGACGGCGGGGCGCAAGGTGCTTCGCCGCTCCCCTCCCGATGCTCCCCATCCACAGTCAGATCGAGTCGAAAGCCGTGATTTCAGGCACCACATCCCCGCCCGCAGATACCTCATGGCTGGCCACGGCAATCGGCGCGGCCAATGTTCCGACCTTGGCCTGCATCCTGGTCCAGCTCACCGGTGATCGCCGCTGGATCGAAGGTCGCTACATCCCGAGCCGCACGCGTGGCCTCGAAGACAATGACGACGGCGGGCTGCCTGAGGCGGTCCAGCAAGAGATCAGGGACGCGGCGCTGGATGCCCTGACGGCGTGGTTCAACGGTCGCCCCTTGGCGCTGCCCGACCCGTCAGACGACCTCCTGCTCGAAATGATGAGCGTGACCCTGGGGGAAAAGATCCCCTCGCAATACGCGTCCATCATCCGGCATGAACTACGCCTGTCACCCGGGCAGGACGAAGTGGTCGCACCCCCTCCCGGGTTCAGCGCCTTGATCATCGGCGCCGGGATTTCGGGACTGTGCGCGGCGGTTCAGCTGGCGGCCGCCAACGTCCCCTACACAATCGTCGAAAGGCGCGAAGACATCGGCGGGGTATGGTTCGACAACCGCTATCCCGGCGCGGCCTGCGATGTCCCCAGCCATCTCTATTCCTTCTCGTTCGCGCCCTATCCGTGGTCGCGCTATTTTGCCGGCAGCCGGGAAATCCATCGCTACCTCGAACATGTTGCAGACGAGTTCGATATCCGCCGCCACATCCGTTTCGGCGTCGAGGTCATCGAGGCGCGGTTCGACGAGGGCAGCGGCACCTGGCAGGCCGACGTGCACACTAAAGCCGGGGTCCGCGAAACCCTGCACGCCAACATCGTCATCAGCGGGGTTGGCGCTTTCAACAAACCGCGAATCCCCGACGTTCCGGGGCTCGAGCTATTCGAGGGCCCCAGTGTCCACACGGCTCGCTATCCCGACCAAGGGCTTGATCTGAAGGGGCGCGACGTCGTGCTGGTCGGCAATGGCGCCAGCGCGATGCAGGTCGCACCGGCTATCGTCCCTGAGGTCGGTTCGCTCACAATCGTCCAGCGTACCCCGCAATGGGTCGCGCCGTTTCCCAAGTTCAAGCAACCTATCCCCAGCCCGCTACAGGAACTGCTGCAGTCGGTCCCGCTCTATCGACTGTGGTATCGCCTGCGGCTGAGCTGGGCGTTCAACGACAAGTTGTACGATGCACTGCAGCAGGATCCGGCGTGGCAGGGCGGAGGTCGCTCGATCAATGCGATTAACGACGCTCATCGCCGCCACCTGACCTCGTACATGAAGTCGGAACTGGGGGATCATCAGGACCTGCTGCCCGAGGTTCTGCCGGATTATCCGCCGTTCGGGAAACGGATGCTGCTCGACAACGGCTGGTTCCGCGCGCTCACCCGCGACCATGTCCACCATGTCAACGGATCGGTGGTGGAAGTAAGGCCCCACAGCGTCGTCACCAGCGATGGCGTGGAGCGCAAGGCCGATGCCATCATCTGGGCGACCGGATTCGACGTGGTCAACCTGCTGGCGCCAATGAAGATCACCGGGATCGGCGGACGCGACATTCACGAGGACTGGGATGGCGACGATGCGCGGGCCTATCTCGGCACGGTCGTGCCGGGCTATCCCAACCTGTTTTGCCTCTACGGCCCCAACACCCAGTTCGGCCACGGCGGCAGCCTGATCACCGTGCTCGAACGGCAGATGCATTACGTGATGTCGTTGCTGGAGCAGATGTTCGCCGCCAAGATCGCGACCGTCGATGTCCGCCAGGATGTGCACGATGCCTATAATGTCGAGGTCGACAGCATCCATTCGCGGATGATCTGGACGTATCCGGGCGTCGAAAACTACTGCCAGAACTCCAAGGGCCGCATCGTCGTCAACAATCCGTTCCGCATCGTTGACGTGTGGCAGATGACCGAGACGGCGCGACTTTCCGACTACACCTGTACGTCGCTTGTCGCGGATGCTGCGCCGACCGCCAGGGCGGGCCAAGCGCCATGACCGATCCCGTCCTGATCGAACAGCACGGCGCGGTGCTGGTCATTACGATCAACCGCGCCCGCCAGCGCAATGCCGTAAACCGCGCGGTTTCTGAAGCGATTGCGGGAGCGCTGGACACGCTGGATGCGCGCGACGACCTGCGCGTTGGCGTGTTGACCGGCCAGGACGGCACCTTCTGTTCGGGCATGGACCTGAAGGCCTTCGTCGCTGGCGAACGGCCGGAACTCGAAGGCCGCGGGTTTGGCGGGCTGACCGAAAAATCGCCGTTCAAGCCCCTGATCGCCGCGGTCGAAGGCTATGCTCTGGCCGGTGGATGCGAACTGGCGCTCGCCTGTGATCTGATCGTCGCGGCGGACGACGCATGGTTCGGTCTGCCTGAAGTGGCACGGGGCCTTGTGGCCGGATCGGGCGGGCTGGTGCGCTTGCCGCAACGCATCCCGCCTGCGATTGCGCTTGAATATGCGCTGACGGGCGAGCGAATGGCCGCGCCGGTGGCCCATAAGTGGGGCCTGGTAAACCGGCTGGCGCCAACCGGCGGTGCGCTGGCGGAGGCGCTGCGCCTTGCCGGACAGATCGCCGCCAATGCTCCGCTGTCCGTAGCGATGACCAAGCGCATCGTCACCGAATCCGCGGACTGGCCGATGGCCGGTATCTGGGAACGGCAGCGCCCGCTCGCCGAAGCGGTCATCGGATCGCAAGACGCCCAAGAGGGCGCGCGCGCCTTTGCCGAGAAGCGCGTGCCGGTCTGGCGCGGCAAGTAGCGCAGCGGCCGATGGACAGAACTTTGAAACAGGAACGGGCCATGACCGATCGAATGGCGGTTTTGGGCGGCGGCACGATGGGCGTCGGCATCGCCTATGTGGCGGCGCAGGCAGGTTATCTTGTGCTGCTCGTCGAGCCCGACGATCGCCGGGTCAATACGCTTTGGGCGACCATCCGGGACGCGGTCGCATCGGCGATCGGACGCGGTAAGATGGATACAGCCCAGGGCGATGCGCTGATCGGCCGCATTACCCGCGTTGCATCGATCGAATTGCTGCCCGAGGGGCTCGACCTCATCGTGGAATCGGTGCCGGAGCGGCTCGACCTCAAGCTCGACGTGCTGTCCCGCGCCGCGGCGCGTGGCCCACGCCTTCTCGCCAGCAATACCAGTGCGCTGTCGATTGACCGGCTGGCCGGGGCCGTGGCCGATCCGCAAGCTTTTCTCGGAATGCATTTCTTCAACCCGGTGTGGTCGCTCAAACTGGTCGAACTGGTTCGCGGCGCTGTCACTTCAGAGGCCGCACTCGAACTGGCGCGCAGTTTCGTCGTCCGGTTGGGCAAGGAATCGCTGACGGTGCGCGACGTACCTGGCTTTGCGACCAGCCGCCTCGATCTGATCGCATCGCTCGAGGCGATGCGCATGCTCGAAAGCGGCGTCGCCAGCGCCGAGGATATCGATCGCGCCGCTGTGCTCGCCTATCGCCATCCGGTCGGACCGCTGCGCCTCAGCGATATCGTCGGGCTCGATGTCCGGCTGGATATCGCCCGCACTTTGGAAGCCGCGCACGGCGTCCGCTTTGCACCACCTGCGTTGCTCGTTCGAATGGTCGAAGAAGGAAGGCTGGGCGCAAAATCGGGCCAGGGCTTTTTTACCTGGCCCGCGTGAAACCGCTCAAGAGAGGAAATACCCGAGATGTCCGGTGAACCGATGTTCTTTTCGCCCCTCGTGGATACCGCCGATCATCACCGTGCGTTGCGCGAAAGCGTGGGCAAACTGGTCGGCAAATACGGCCGCAAATATTTCCAGGAGATGGTGGCCAAGGGCACCCAGCCCGATGCGCTGTGGAAGGAACTGGGCGAGGCCGGCTTTCTTGGCGTGCACATCTCGCAAGACTATGGCGGCAGCGGCGGCGGGCTGGCCGAACTGTATATCGTGATCGAGGAATGCGCTGCGCAGGGCTGCCCGATGCTTTCGCTCGTGATTGCGTCGATCTGCGCGCCGATCATCGAAGGCTTCGGGTCCAAGGAACTGAAGGACAAGTGGTTGCCGGGCATCGCCAACGGCTCGCTCAAGATGGCGTTCGGGATCACCGAGCCGGATGCCGGTTCCAACACGCACAAGGTGACCACCACCGCGCACCGGACGGACAAGGGCTGGGTCCTCAACGGGGCGAAGTATTGGACATCGGGCATCGACGAATCCGAAGCGGTGATGGTGGTTGCGCGCGATGGCGACATCGCGGTCGAAGCGGGCCGTTCGGCACTGTCGTTGTTCGTCGTGCCTACCGATACGCCGGGCATAACCCTGCAACAGATCGATGCCGCTGTGCGGACCACGGAGCGTCAGTTTTTCGTGTTCTTCGACAATGTCGAACTGGCCCCCGAAGCGCTGATCGGCGAACGCGGCGCCGGGCTCAAGCAGGTATTCGTCGGGCTGAACCCGGAACGCGTCTCGGCGGCGGCGATCAACAACGGGATTTCGCGCTTTGCGATCAATCAGGCAGCGCAATATGCCCGCGATCGCAGCGTGTGGAAGACCCCGATCGGCGCGCACCAGGGCGTCGCCCATCCGCTCGCCGAAGCCTATATCGGGGTCCAGGCCGCCCGCCTGCTGGCGGTTCGCGCCGCAGACCTCTACGATCAGGGCGAAGACGCAGCGGAGGCTGCCAATATGGCCAAGTTCTCGGCTGCCGAATCTTCGCTGAAGGCACTGGACCAGGCGATCCAGGTGCACGGCGGCAACGGCCTCTCGTTCGAATACGGGCTGGCGGACCTGTGGTTTATCGCCCGTCTCCACAAGACCGCGCCGGTCAGCCGCGAAATGATCCTGAACTATGTGGCGCAGCATAGCTTGGGCCTGCCCAAGAGCTATTGAACATGGCGCAGCACCTTGTCGATCTGCTGCGGCGTTTCGCTTCGGAAACACCCGACGCGCCGTGCCTCGCCCACGAGGCCACGCTGTTGAGCTTTGCCGAACTTGATAGCAGGAGCAACCGCGTTGCGAACGCGCTCGTGGCGGATGGAATCGGGGCGGGAGACCGGATAGCGATCCTCGATCGCACGGCGCCGGAGACTTACGAACTGTTTTTCGCCTGCGCCAAGATCGGCGCCATCATGATGCCCCTGAACTGGCGGCTGTCGGCGCGCGAGATCGCGGGTATCGTTGCTGACGGAAGCCCGTCGGCGATGCTGGTCGTTCCAGATCTTCTGCCGCTGTTGGGGGAGGTCGCTAGCCGTCCCCGCCAGATCGAGCTGGGCGCACCCTATGCCGCGTGGCGCGATGCGGCGAGCGACATCGATCCGGCCAAGCCGCAGGCCGCTGGCGACCCGTTGCTGCTGCTCTATACCTCGGGCACCACGGGCGCGCCGAAAGGGGTGATGCTCACCCATGAAGGTCATGCCTACAATGGCCGCATCGCTGGGGAAGCGTGGGACTTCTCGCAAGACAGCGTGAATCTGGTGGCGATGCCGCTGTTTCACATTGGTGGCATCGGCTATGGCATGATGGCGCTCAGCCAGGGCGGTCATACCGTGCTTATGCAGCAGCCCGACCCGGCGCTGGTGATGGACCTGATCGCTCGCCACCGAGTCACCCATGCGTTCTTCGTGCCCACCGTGATCCAGCGCCTGGTCGAGCACGCGGAACAGGGCGGCACGGTCCCGACCGGCCTCGAGTACATGATCTACGGCGCCTCACCGATCGGTGAAAGCATCCTCAGGAGGGCGATGAAGGCCTTCGGATGCCGCTTCACCCATGCCTATGGCATGACCGAAACCAGCGGCACCGTCGTCACGCTGCCGCCGCAAGACCACGATCCCGATGGACCCAACCCGGGACGCCTGCGATCCTGCGGCAAGCCGCTGCCGTGGGTCGATCTCGCGTTGATAAACCCGGCGACGGGCGAGCCGGTCGCGACCGGCGAGGTTGGCGAGATCCGGATCAAGTCGCCGATGAACATGCTGGGATATTGGCACAAGCCTGCTGAAACGGCGGCGACGATCACCCCCGGCGGGTGGCTGTGCACGGGCGATGCAGCCTGGCAGGATGCCGACGGCTATGTGTATATCCATGACCGCTACAAGGACATGATCGTGTCGGGCGGCGAGAACATCTACCCGGCCGAACTCGAAAACGTGCTGCTGGCGCATCCGCAGGTTGGCGAAATCGCGGTGATCGGCACGTCGCATCCGCGTTGGGGGGAGACGCCACGGGCCTATGTCATCCCCAGGGGCGACACGGCGCCGAGCGAAGCGGAACTGATCGCATTCACCCGCGAACGTCTGGCACACTACAAGTGCCCGACGTCGGTGGTGTTCGTCGCGGCACTGCCGCGCAATGCGTCGGGCAAGCTGCTCAAGCGCGACCTGCGCTTGCTCGACCAGCAACGGGCCGACGACGCCAAGCCGCCGACCGTCGGATAAGGCGCAAGATATGACCGGCACCATCAGCCCCATCGCCCGCCTGCTGCGCGGCTTCGCCATCGATTTCCTGACCGCGCACAACGCCGCTGCGGCAGAATGGGTGATGGATCCCGCCTATTGCCTGTCGATCGGCGGACATCTGCTCGACGGGCGGGATAGCACCTACCTTCCCGCCACGCTGGCCCAGCTCGAACAGTTTCCGGGCCTGTGCGTCACCGTTCACGATGTCATCATGGGTGAAGACGCGATGGCGTTGCGCTTTACCGAGCATGGCGTTTCGATCCGCGTTCCTGGCCATGCCGCTGCCTGGGGGGGGATCACGCTGTTCCGGATCAGCGAGGGTCGTCTGCGCCAAGGGTGGGCCGAGGAAGACTATTTCGCCCGCAAGCGGCAGTTGAAATCGGGCTTGTGCGACAAGATCCTGCCCCCGCACCAGAGTCCCTGGGACAAGCCTGTTGAGGCACCGAACACCGCCACCGAATCGGTCGCCCGTGACTTTCTGGCTGTCCCCGGCGCGCTTCTGGAACGGCAGAATGTCGAGACGATCTGCTCGGGCGGCCCGGCGTTCGGCCAGTTGATCGTGCCCACCGGCCTGACCATCAGCACGCTGTTCACCGCCGGCAACCGCGCGGCGTTCCACGTTGCTTGTCACGGCAGTTACGCAGGCGGATTTGCCGACATAGACCCGGCATTCATCGGTCAACCGGTCACGCTCCTGATGGCCGGTATGATGACGCTGGATGAAAAAGGCGACGTATCGCGCGTACAGGTCTCGGCCGACCGGCTGGGCCTGCATCGCAAGCTTCTCGACACGTCCCGTCTCTGACCGCGAGAGGAATATGGCCAAGATCATCATCACTTGCGCGGTCACCGGCGGGGCCCACACCCCGTCCATGTCCGATGCGCTGCCGGTGACCCCGCAGGAAATCGCCGAGCAGTCGATTGCCGCCGCCGAGGCCGGGGCCGCCATCCTCCACCTCCACGCCCGCGATCCGGCGACAGGTGCCCCGACCGGCGATCCTGCCATCTATGCCCAATTCCTTCAGGTTATTCGCCAGCGCACCGATGCAGTGGTCAACATCACCACCGGTGGTTCCGCGACGATGGCGGTGCAGGACCGTCTCAAGGCAGCATTGGCGTTCAAGCCGGAAATGTGCTCGCTGAACATGGGAAGCATGAATTTCGCCTTCTTCCCGGCGGCGGCGCGGATCGAGCGATGGAAGCACGATTGGGAAAGGGATTATGTTGTCAATTCAGACGACTACATCTTCCGCAATACGTTCCGCGACATTGCCTTCATCATGGAAAGCCTCGCCGATGCGGGCACCCGGTTCGAGCATGAGTGCTATGACCTGAGCCATCTCTATAACCTGGCCCATTTCGTCGATCGCGGGTTGGTCAAGCCGCCTTTCTTCATCCAGATGATCTTCGGGATTCTGGGCGGCGTTGGCCCCGATCTCGAAAACCTGATGTTCATGAAGTCGACGGCCGACCGGCTGTTCGGGCGGGACAGCTTCCAGTGGTCGGTCTTGGCGGCCGGCCGGCACCAGATGCCGTTCCTGACCCAGGCCGCGCTGCTCGGCGGCCATGTCCGCGTGGGCCTGGAAGACAGCTTGTTTATCGAACGCGGCGTGCTTGCGTCGTCCAATGCCCAGCAAGTCGAGAAGATCGCCCGCATCCTGCGGGAAATGGGCCATGAACCTGCCACCCCTGCCGAAGCGCGCGCGATGCTCGGCCTCAAGGGCGGCGACCGGGTGGAATTCTAGCAATGGCACGAACTTTGATTGACCTGTCGATCTACCTCGAGAACGATGTGGTGTCGGATCCTCCGCCCTATCGGCCCAAAATCCACTATATCGACCACAAGACGTCTGTGCCCGAGCTGGTCCAGTTCTTCCCCGGGCTTCAGGCCAGCGACCTGCCCGACGGGGAGGCGTGGGCCATCGAACGGGTCGAGCTCATCACGCACAACGGTACGCACCTCGACGCACCCTACCATTTCGCCTCGACGATGAACCACGGCGAGCGTGCGATCACAATCGACGAGGTCCCGCTCGACTGGTGCCTGCAACCGGGCGTCAAGCTCGACTTTCGGCATTTTCCCGACGGTTACGTCGTCACCGCGAGCGACGTCGAGGCCGAACTTGCCCGGATCGGCCACACGCTGGCGCCGCTCGAAATCGTCGTCATCAATACGTCGGCGGGTTTGCGCTACGGTCAGGACGACTATGTCACTGCCGGGTGCGGCATGGGCTATGAAGCGACCATATACCTGCTCGAACGCGGCGTCCGGCTGACCGGAACCGACGGCTGGAGCTGGGACGCCCCCTTCGTCCACACGAAGGAACGTTACGAGACCACCGGCGATGCCAGCCTGATCTGGGAAGGCCACAAGGCCGGCCGCGATATCGGCTACTGCCACCTCGAAAAGTTGCACAATCTCGAAGTCCTGCCGCCAACCGGCTTCACGATTTCCTGTTTCCCCATGAAGATCCGGGCTGCCTCAGCAGGCTGGACCCGCGCCGTCGCAATCTTTGATAGCTGAGGGAAGTATGCTCCAACCATTTCCGCCTCGCCAGTCGCGATGGCTATGCAATCTGACCGTCGGTCAGGCTTCCGTTAGCGGAGGCGCGGGATGATCGTCGATTTGACGGTTCCGGCGGACCCCCGTCTCGTCGAGGCCGACAACTTCACCGGCTTCCACGGTGTAGCTGCCCGATCCGCAACATTCGCCACTCTGGCAGGCGGCTTCACGATCGACGCAGAGCACCTCTGGGTCCCGGTTGAATGGCTTGAGGCGCTGGGCGGAGATTACGATGCCCAGTGGCGCGACAACCTTGGTGCCATGCTGCGCTATGCCGACGGCAAGGGCTGGGTCGATCATCACCGCAAAGCAGTCCGCGCCCATGTCGAATGGTCGGATTCATAGTGAGACTTGTGCGCGGGTAGTTCTGGGCGGCAGTTTTTCGCCACGTTTTGGGCAAGCTGGAGTGAGACGGGTGTGGGACCTTGTTCCGCCGGGACCTCAATGGCTCGCCCCCTTCAACCCGTTGGACCGAAGCCGAAGGCCAGGCCCGTTACGGCTGCGAGATCATCGCCGAGCAGGTCGACTTCCTCGCCAAGGCCAAGGAAGCGACCAAAGACGAACCGAAGAAGGGGCGCGCGAAATAGCGCCGCGGCCCAATCCCGAGACGAGACGTCTCGAAAGGACCTCGAAGGGCAACCTTCGGAGTTCTTTCGACGTTCGCTTTTGCACGCGAAGGCGATTGCGGAAGCGGGCTGCGAAGCCGACAAGATTGTCTGAGACGGACCAGTAAACGGGGCGCATTGTTGGGTCTCAAGTTGAGGTCGCCGACGACCATCCTTGCAGGTGCTGGCGGCCTCGGGCAGTTCAGCAGGTGCTGATGGCTACTTGTTCCCCCGGGACCCGCCATTGCAGGGAGTTTGCCATCCTCGGCCAATGGTGCCGGTTCGCTACTCCGCAGAATCCGCCATTTTTGACCGACAGTTTTGGCGTTTTGCATGCCCAGTGGTAGCCAGCTCATGGATTTGAGCCATTCTTAGGTCCTTCACGGGCAGGCTGCCCTGGGCGTTCCCCCGGTCCTTGCTAAAAATTCCTCAGTAATTCAATGGGCCAAGACCCGCGGACGACCCTCACCGATCTGGGAACTTGACTGCACACCCTACCCGGATTTCCGGAGTGCAGGTGTTTGTAAAAAAATGATAATCTGAAATGTCGGATCCGGGTTGCCGGCGGGTCGCAGTCTTTTGGCGGGTCGCTAGCGAAGCGTTTGCGCTTAACTATCTGATTTTGCTGGTGGCATCAGAGGATTGACGGCGGTTCGGAACATATGTAGAACATGAACTTCCGAAGCGCAGAACCAGGCTCCCGACATGAAGGAGTCTGTTTGTGGATCATCTCGTTGCCCTCCAGTTTCGCGTGCCGCCAGCCGTCTCCGCGCAGCTGAAAGCCCACTGCGCCGCGCGCAATTTGCGGGTCGGTGAGTTCCTCCGCAGCCTCGTCATGCAAGCCTGCGACGCAGGCCTCGGCGAGAACCGGGCCGAGCGGCAACTCGCGCGCATCGAGACCGATCAGTGCTTTGCCGCGGTCGCGCTCGATGCCCTGCTCGCAGGACATCCCGATCCCGATATGCGCTCGCGCGCGCATGCTGCGTTCGTCCGCAAAACCGAGCGTCGCCGCAGCCTCGATGTCTCCGGCGAGGGGGAAGAGTTGTGATCCGCCGGACCGGCAATGGCAGGTCCGCGTCCGCCCAGCTTGGATTGCCATTCGAGCCGGCCCCCGAGCGACCCGCAAAGCCGACGATGGAACCAATCGCAGTCCGCATCGTCGAGGCGATCCGGCTAACCGGCATCGGACGATCCAAGCTCTATGAGCTGATCGCATCGGGCGCGATCGAGACGGTCAAGATCGGACGATGTACGCTCATTCCCACGGGTAGCCTTTACGGGCTGATCGAGAAGGCGCGGCAGCGAAAGTCATGACCCGCTATGCCCAAACTGGGGCCGCAGAATGGTCGCGCCATCGCGTAGCTGGTCGAGGTAGTCGGACCAGTGGTCCATCATCCGGACGCGCTCATCCCAATACTGCCCACGCGCATATGCCCGGCGGATCGAGTTGCCGTCCGCATGCGCCAGCTGACGTTCGATGGCGTCGGGGTTCCAGGTTCCCATTTCATTGAGTAGTGTCGCGGCCATCGCGCGAAAACCGTGGCCGGTCATCTGTTGCTTGGTATAGCCGAGGCGACGCAACGCAGCGTTGATCGTGTTGTCGGACATCGGACGGTCGAGCGCGCGAAGCGACGGAAACAGGAAATTGCTGTATGTCGCGTCATGTTCGATTTCGCGGATGATCGCTATGGCTCGGCGCGAAAGTGGAACCGCATGCGGGCGACCCATCTTCATCTTGTGACCCGGAATCGTCCAGACATGCGCGTCGAGGTCGAAATCCTTCCATTCCGCCCAACGCAGCTCGCCAGGCCGGACGAAGACATGCGGAAGAAGCCGGAGTGCAATCCGCGTCAGTACATTGCCGTCATAATCCTCGATGGCTCGCAGCAGTCCACCGGCTTCCGCGGGGTTGGTAATGGCCGCGCGGTGGGTCGTGCGCGGCGTGATCAGCGCTCCACGCAAATCGGAACAGATGTCGCGTTCCGCTCGAGCCGTTGCAATGGCGTAGCGGAAGACCTGGCTGCAGGTGCTGCGAATGCGGTTGGCCGTGTCGTAGCGTTTGGTTGATTCGATTTTCTTTAGGACGAGAAGCATCTCGTGGGCCGAGATTTCGGAGACTGGCCGCTTGCCGAGCGCCGGTAAGGTCTTTGCCAACAGCCAGCGTGCCTTTTTGAGGGTCATGGCGGCAACGCCCTCTTTCTCGATCTTATCGAGCCATTCATCGGCGATCGACTGGAATGAATTGGTCGCGCTGAGCGACTTGGCAATCCTGTCGAGCTTGGCTTGCTCAACAGGGTCGATATCGGCAGCCAGAAGTCGTCGGGCCTCCATCAGCTTTTGCCGCGCGTCTGCCAGCAGGACTTCGGGCCAACGTCCGAATGCAATGGTTTTTTGCTTGCCATCGAAACGATAGTTCATGCGCCACAAGCGGCTGCCGTTTGGCTCGACCAAGAGATAGAGGCCATCGCGGTCGGACAGTTTGAAAGGTTTGTCCTTCGGCTTGGCTCGCTTGACCGATTCGGCTGTGAGCCCGGACTTCTGCCGCGTTCGGGCTGCCATGATGGTATCTCCGCATGTCGGTTGTCGGAGATACCATCAAATCGACCATCAAATGGGCCGGATCAGGGTGGACGCTTCCGAACTCGGGCGGTCAATGTAGCAGAAAAATTGGCGGAAAACAGCCAATCTCCGGACGTCCGCGGACGTTGCCGGATGCGCCGCTGGAGGCCCGAGCCGGAATCGAACCGGCGTGCGAGGATTTGCAGTCCTCTACGTAACCACTCCGCCATCGGGCCTCGGTCGCGGCGAGGGGGCCGGTTAGCGGGAAAGCGCCGGACGTGCAATCAGTTCACGCGCTCGAAGCGCAAGACACGCCGCACCGGGTCGGCTTCGACCAGCCTGACCCGCAATTCGTCCCCGCTGGCGACGCGGCGCGCATCGACCCGCGCGACCACCGGGCGGTCGCACAGCTGGATCCGGGCGCCGCGCTCATCCAGGTCGGTGACCACCGCGGCGAAGGTCTCACCCTCGCGACCGTGGAGCAGCGCGGTTTCGGCGAGGTCGATCACCGCGCGTTCGATCGCGCCTTCGCGGGCGTCGGCGGCGCTCATCACCTCGGGCAGGCGGAGGAATGCGGCGGCGCAGGTGGCCGGGACGGGGCGGCCGTTGGCGATTTCGAGCACCGCCTCCAGCACATAGCGATCGGCGAGGCGGCGCATCGGCGCGGTGGCGTGGGTGTAGGTCGCGCCCAGCGCGGCGTGCCAAGGGACATGGCCTGCCTCAAACGGCAGGTAGCGCGCGCCGCCGCCCGCGCGGCGCACCGCGAGCTGGAACGCCGCGCCAGCGCGGGTCGTCGGGTCGATCGTGCGTTCGACCTGGGGCAGCGTGGCATTGTCTGGCCAGGTCAGCCCGAGCGCGCGGGCGGTGTTGCGCAAGCGACGGATCGCGCGCTCGTCGGGCGGAGCCATCTCGCGGAACAGCCCGGTGCGGTGCGCGAGCATGCACTGGGCGATGGCCATGTTGGCCGCGAGTGAGAGCGCCGAATTGGCTTTCTCCGAGGGCAGCCATGGGCGGAGGACCAGGCGGAAACTCCCGTCGGCCTGGCGCTCGACTTCCTGCTCGGGCGGATCGACCCGCGCCGCACCGCGCGCATCCTCGCCGCGCTCCATCCGCGCGGCGAAATCGGCGAGGTGCGGCAGCGCGGCGATGTCGACACTCTCGTAGGCGAGCTTGTCGCGGCTGCGGATCACCGCGCGCGTTACCGAATCGAGCGTGGCCGTGCCATCGGGAGCGCAGCGCACGCTGGCGACGATCGCCGGGCGCGGGCCGTCGGGCAGCAGGCTCGCCGCGGCCTCGCTGAGCGCCGCGGGATAGAGCCGCGCGCGTTCGTCGGGGAGGTAGAGGGTGAGGCCGCGCTGCCACGCCTCGGCCTCCATCGCCCCGCCTTCGGGGACGAACCAGCCGATGTCGGCGAGCGCATAGTGGAGGATCAGGTCAGCGCCCGCGGGCTCGATGACGAAGGCCTGGTCGAGGTCGGTCGAGGTCGCCGGGTCGAGCGTGACGAATTCGCGCGCGGTCCAGTCGGCGTGGGAGGTGGGAGCGCGATCCTTGCTGGCTTCCGCCTCGGCGAGCACCTCGGGCGGGAACCCGGCAGGGATCGCATACTGCGCGCGGATCGCGGCAAGGCCTTCGCCCAGCAGGCGGTCGCGATCGGTGAGGGTCTTCAGATCAACCCCGCCAGCGGGCTGCTCGGATCGGCATACTTGCGCGTGCCCATTCGCCCCGAGCGGTAGGCTTCGCGCCCGGCCTCGACCGCCAGCTTCATTGCGCGCGCCATGCGGATCGGGTCTTTGGCTTCGGCGATCGCGGTGTTCATCAGGACGCCGTCGCAGCCCAGCTCCATCGCCACCGCGGCGTCGCTGGCGGTGCCGACCCCGGCATCGACCAGCACCGGCACGTTCGCGCCTTCCACGATGAGCCGGATCGTCACCCGGTTCTGGATGCCCAGCCCGCTGCCGATCGGCGCGCCCAGCGGCATCACCGCGACCGCGCCCGCGCTTTCAAGCTGCTTGGCCGCGATCGGATCGTCGACGCAATAGACCATCGGCTTGAAGCCCTCGTTGGCCAGCACTTCGCAGGCCTTCAGCGTCTCGCGCATGTCGGGATAGAGCGTGCGCGCCTCGCCCAGCACCTCCAGCTTGACCAGCTCCCACCCGCCCGCCTCGCGCGCCAGGCGCAGCGTGCGAATCGCGTCTTCGGCGGTGAAGCAGCCTGCGGTGTTGGGCAGATAGGTGATCTGCTTCGGGTCGATGAAGTCGGTCAGCATCGGTGCCTTGGGGTCGCTGACGTTGACCCGCCGCACCGCTACGGTGACGATCTCCGCGCCCGACGCGGCGACCGCGGCGGCGTTCTGGGCGAAGTCCTTGTACTTGCCGGTTCCGACGATCAGGCGGCTGCGGAAGGTCTGCCCGGCGACGGTCCAGATATCTTCGTCGAGCGCCGCCGGGGAGTCGCCTCCGCCAACGAAGTGGACGATTTCCAGCACATCGCCGTCTTCCAGCAGCACCCCCGCCAGGGTCGAGCGCGGGGCAATTGCGCCATTGCGCTCGACCGCGACTTTGGTCGGTTCGAGCCCGAGTTCACGGACGAGGTCGGCGACAGTGGCGCCCGCAGGGGAACGACGAGGTTCGCCGTTTACGGTGAGGCTCAGCGAGGAGAGGGTGGTGGTCATCGCCCGCTGCCTAGCCGACGCGATCCGCCCTGTCAGCTATCGCGACGTCAGCTGTCGCGATGTCAGCTGTCGAGGTGGCGGACGTTGCGCCAGTGCGCCAGCGCAACCAGCGCGACCCCGGCGATGGTAAGCCCCGCTTCGGCAGGGCCATGACCCGTAACCAGCGCGATGGTCATCAGCGAAAGCCCGGCCGCGCCGATCGCCAGTGGCTCGCGCCGCCCGTGCCGCGCCACGCCCAGCCCCAGCGCGACCCCGCCGACCGCGATGGCCAGCGCCAACCCGACCCGGTGCAGCGCGGGTTCGAGGAGAAAGCCCCCCCCCAGCCCGAGCACCGCCACCAGCACCAACGTCGCCACGCAATGCAGCGCGCACAGCCCACTGATCAGGATGCCGACGCGGTCGAACCGGTCGCGGACGAGTTTGAAGGCTTCGGCCATGGACGGAGATATATGTAACAATGTAACATCACGCAAGACGGGTCGCAGCGTTTCGCCGATATTTGCTTGCGCTTTGGGCGAGCGCGCCGCAGTTAACCGCGGATATGGACGCCATAGCGGGGGAAATGCGGTCGCTGGCCAACGTGCGGCACGAAACTGCGCGGGCGCTTGTGCTTGCCCGCTGGCTGTTCATCGTCGCCGCGCTGATCGCCGCGATCGTCGTGATCGGCGGGATCACCCGCTTGACCGAATCGGGGCTCTCGATCGTCGAGTGGAAGCCGGTGACGGGCATCGTTCCCCCGCTCAGCCACGCGCAGTGGGAGGCCGAGTTTGCCGCCTACCAACAGATTCCCCAGTATACCGAGGTCAACGGCCCGGCGGGAATGACGCTGGCGCAATACCAGTCGATCTACTTCTGGGAATGGCTCCACCGCCTGCTCGGGCGCGTAATCGGGCTGGCGATGGCGCTGCCCCTGGCGTGGTATGCGTGGCGCCGCGCGATCCCTAAAGGCTATGCGCCGCGGCTGTTCGCGCTGCTCGCGCTGATCGCGTTGCAGGGCGCGTTCGGTTGGCTGATGGTCCGTTCGGGGCTGTCGGGGCGAACGGTGGTCGCGCCGCACTGGCTGGCGATCCATCTCGTTACCGCGCTAGTGACGATGGCCGGGATGATCTGGACCGCGCTCGACTTGCGCGACCTGGCACGGCGCGAACCGCCCGCGCGGCTCACCGGGTTTTCCGCGCTCGCGCTGACAGTTCTGCTCGTCCAGCTGGTCTATGGCGCGTTGGTGGCGGGCTGGCGTGCGGGCTATCTGGCGAGCGACTGGCCGCTGATGCAGGGTCGGCTGGTCCCCGACGGGATCGATTGGAACAGCGGGGCACTGGCGCTGATCGACGATCCCTTTTTGGTCCACTTCATCCACCGCTGGTGGGCCTTCGCGGTGGTCGCGATGCTGGTCGTGATGGGCCGCAAGCTGCGCGCGCGCGGCGCGCGCCCGGTTTCGGTCGCGGTGCACAGCGCCTTCGGCATCCAGATTCTGCTGGGCATCGCCACGGTTATGAGCGGGGTCGCGCTATGGCTCGCGGTGCTCCACCAACTGGTCGGGGCCGCGCTGGTGGCTGCGAGCATTTGGGGCGCACACGCGTTGGGGCGCCGTCCGTGAAGCGGTCCGGTCGGGACGAGTGGCGCGCGGCGGTGCATGCGGCACTGCTGGCTGGCGCGGCGACCTTGGCTCCGCCTGTCGTTGCGAAGTCCACGCCGACCCCGGCCTTTGCGCCACCGGGCGAGAGCCCCCTGTTGCTCAGCCGCAAGGTCGTGCGCGAACTTTCCGGCGGGGCGGCGATCGTGGCGACGCGGCGCTACCGGATCACATTCCACCCCGTCGCCGATGGCTGGCAGGTCGAGGGCGTGCTTGTCGGCAGCGAGATCGACGTGCCACCCGCGCTGGCGGCCATCGCGGTGCTGGAACGCGACCGGCCCGACGATGGGCTGTTCCCCATCCATCTCGATCGCAGCGGCCGGATCGTCGCCGCTCCCGCCGCGCCGAGCCTGGGGCGCGAGGCGGTGGCAGGCGCGTTGGGCGCGGCCGAACGCTTCGCCGGTGGTGGCAATGCTGCAACCACCCCCGGGCTTCTGTCCCAGATCGGTGCGGCGGCGGCCAGTCCCGGAGGCGGGCTGACCCGCTGGCCCGAGGCGCTCTTCCTTCCCCGCGGTCTTTCGGGGACTACCGAACATGCCTTCAGACTGCCCGACGGCAGCGAAGGAAGCGTGCTGGTCTCTCTCGAAAGCGTCCCCGCGCCCGGGTTGACCACGATGGGCAAGGCCATTCGGACCGTCGTCACCCTGGCCGCGGGAACCCGCCGCGTGGCGCGTGAGGAATGGACGCTGGAGGCGGCCCGGATCTCTCCACATCCTTAAAGGTATTATTTTACCTCTCTGAAAATCCGCACAAAAGCTTGACTTTCGCCGCCTCCCCCCGCAATGGGCCGCCTCTCGCAGCGTCCTGGCGTTGCCTGCCCCCTGATTCCAGCAGCAAGGACCGTCCTTTCATGAAGGCGCTCAGCAAACAGACCCGGTCGATCAAGCCGGCCGAGGTCGAGAAGAAGTGGCATCTGATCGATGCCGAAGGGCTCGTCGTCGGACGCCTCGCGGTGATCTGTGCCGACCTGGTGCGCGGCAAGCACAAGCCGAGCTACACCCCTCACGTCGATTGCGGCGATCACGTGATCGTGATCAACGCCGACAAGGTCAAGCTGACCGGCAACAAGCTCAAGCAGAAGACCTATTACAAGCACACCGGGTATGCCGGCGGGATCAAGGAAGTGACCGCCGACAAGGTGCTCGATGGCCGCTTCCCCGAACGCGTGATGGAAAAGGCGGTCGAACGCATGGTCCCGCGCGGGCCGCTGGGCCGCGTCCAGATGAAGAATCTGCATCTCTATGCCGGCACCGATCATCCCCATGCCGGGCAGCAGCCCGAAACGATCGATGTCGCTTCGCTCAATCGCAAGAACAAGGTGGGCGCGTAACCATGGCCGACACCCCGAACACTGAAAACGCCACCGTTTCCGATCTCGCCGATCTGGGCGCGCTAACCGGCGCCGCCGCCAGCCCGGCCGCTCCTGCCGCTTCCGCTGCCGCCGCCGCCGATGACGACGTGATCGTTGCCGCGCCGCCGCCGCCGCGCGGTGGGCCGCTGGCGCCGCTGCGTGACAAGGAAGTCGATGCGCAGGGCCGCGCCTATGCCACCGGCCGCCGCAAGGACGCGGTCGCCCGAGTCTGGCTCAAGCCAGGAACCGGCAAGATCACCGTCAACGGGCGCGATCAGGAAGTCTATTTCGCCCGGCCCACGCTGCGCCTGGTGATCGACCAGCCGTTCCAGATCTCCGACCGCGCCGGCCAGTACGACGTCGTCGCCACGGTCAAGGGCGGCGGGCTTTCGGGTCAGGCGGGTGCGGTCAAGCACGGCATTTCGCAGGCGCTGAGCAAGTTCGAGCCGCAGCTGCGCCTCGCGGTCAAGGCCGCCGGGTTCCTGACCCGCGACCCGCGCGTGGTCGAGCGCAAGAAGTACGGCCGCGCCAAGGCGCGCAAGAGCTTCCAGTTCAGCAAGCGCTGAGCCTCAAGCCTCGCCGAAACACCAAAGGGCGGTCCCGCGGGGCCGCCCTTTTTCATTGGGCGTGTCAGCCGAGCTTTTCGGCTACCAACTTTTGCAGGTCCGCCTCCGGCCGCGCGCCGTAGTGGCTGATGATCTCGGCGGCGCAGATCGCTCCCAGCTTCAGACACTGGCCCAGGGGCGCGCCACGGACATGGCCGGCGAGGAACCCCGCCGCGAACAGGTCGCCCGCGCCGGTGGTGTCGACCACCCGCGCGACCGGCTCGGCAGCAACTTCGGCGCGCTCGCCGTGGGCCACCGCGATGGCGCCCTTGGCGCTGCGCGTTGCCACCAGCACGGGCACTTTGGCTGAAACCGCGGCGACGCCCGCCTCGAAATCGCTCATCCCCGTCAGCGTCGCCAGTTCGTGCTCGTTGACGAACAGGATATCGATCTGGCCTTCGTCGATCAGCGCGCGGAAGTCGTCGCCGTGGCGCTCGATCACGAAGCTTTCGGAAGCGGTGAACGCGACTTTGCGCCCCGCCGCGCGGGCCACGCCGATCGCCCGGCGCATCGCGCTGCGCGGCTCTTCGGGGTCCCACAGATAGCCCTCGAGGTAGAGCACCGCCGCGCTCGCGATCAGCTCGTCGTCGAGCGCCGCGGGAGGAAGAAACTGGCTCGCACCGAGGAAAGTATTCATCGTCCGCTCGCCGTCGGGGGTGACGAAGATCAGGCAGCGCGCTGTGGGCGGGTCTCCGGCGCGCATCGGCGTCTCGAAGGCGATCCCACCGGCGCGGATGTCGTGCGCGAAGACCTCGCCCAACTGGTCGTCGGCAACCTGGCCGATGAACGCGCACTTCGCACCCAGCGCGGCGAGCCCCGCCAAGGTATTAGCCGCCGAGCCGCCGCTGATCTCCTTGGCTGACCCCATCGCGTCGTAGAGCTCCTGCGCCCGCGCGGTATCGACCAGTGTCATCCCGCCCTTGGCGAGGCCCAGCCGCTCGATCGTCGCCTCGTCGGCGGGGGCCATAACATCGACGATGGCGTTGCCAATCGCGATGACGTCGAGGGTGGGGGCGGTCATGAGGGCTCCATAAAAAAACTCCGCTCATCCCGAGCGAAGTCGAGGGAGCGCTAACCGCCATCGCATTGACAGGCAAGGCTTGCCGGGCGAGTTGCACGGTCGATGCTTGCCGCATTCACCTTAGCCCTTGGCCAGTTCGGCGACCGCAGGATTCTTGCGATCATCGCCAAGTCGCTCGCGCTCACACTTGCGGTGTTTGCGATGATGGGAGCGGGCACGTGGTTCGCGATCGACCGGACCATGGGAGCGGACGGGAACGGCGGCTTCGTCGGCGCGATCCTCGCCGGGACGTTGTTCCTGATCGCGCTGTGGCTGCTGTTCCGCTTTGTCGCGCTGGCGGTGCTCCAATTGTTCGGCGACGAGGTGGTTCGCGCGGTCGAGGCGCGGCACTATCCCGCCGCAGCGACCTCGGCGCGGGCGCTGGGCTGGCGCGAGGAGGTACGCGTGGGCCTGCGCAGCCTCGGCCGTTCGCTCGGCTACAATCTCCTGGCGTTGCCGGTGGCGCTGGCGCTGCTGGTCACCGGGGTCGGCACGGTTCTGGTCTTCGCGGCGGTCAATGCGGTGTTGCTGGGGCGCGAGCTGACCGAGATGGTCGCGCTGCGCCACCGCGACGATGGCGGTAACGCCCCGCTGCCGGGGTTCGCAACGCGGACGCTGCTGGGCGCGGTGGTCGTGGCGCTGCTGCTGGTGCCGTTCGTCAACCTGCTCGCCCCCGTGCTCGGCGCGGCGGCGGCGACGCATCTGGTCCACCGCAGGAGAGCGGCATGATTCGCATCGGTATTGCCCTGCTTGCGCTGATACTGGGCGGGTGCGCGACCACGCCGCCACCCGCCAAGCCTGCACCGGTCAGCGCAAAACCTGCGCTGACCAAACCAGCGCCCACGCGCGTTCGCCCGGCGCGCAAGCCCCCGCCCAGCGCGGTCGCGCAAGTCGTCCCCGGCGTGGAGGGCGTGATCGGCAATGACGCCGCCGGGCTTGTCCGCCAGTTCGGCACTCCCCGCCTCGACGTGATCGAGGGTGACGCGCGAAAGTTGCAGTTCTCGGGCACCGCATGCGTGCTCGATGCCTATCTCTACCCCCCCGCGGCGGGGAAAGAGCCGCTCGCCACCTACATCGACGCGCGGCGGCCCAGCGACGGGCAGGATGTCGACCGCGCGGCGTGCATTGCCGCGTTGCGGGGACGGTAGCGCAGCGTGTCTCGACTTCGCTCGACACGAGCGGGATTGGTTTGATTTCCCCTCGCTCATCCCGAGCGAAGTCGAGGGATCGCGCAAGGCCTCAGACTGTAAAACTTTCCCCGCAGCCACACGCGCCTTTGGCGTTGGGGTTGGCGAAAGTGAAACCCGCGGCGAAATCGTCCTCTACCCAGTCCATCGTGCTGCCGATCAGATAGAGCACGCTGGCGGCGTCAATGAAGAACGAGCCCCCCGGCGTCTCGATCTTCTCGTCGAATGGCACCGCCTCGGTCACGTAGTCGACCGAGTAGGCGAGCCCCGAGCAACCGCGCCGCGGGGTCGAGAGTTTCACCCCGATCGCGCCTTCGGGCGCACTGGCCATCAGTTCGGCGACGCGCGCTTCGGCGGCGGGAGTGAGTGTGACCGCGGCGGGAAGGACGCGGCGCTTGGTTTCGGTGCTCATCACAGCATCCCCAGTTCGAGGCGGGCCTCGTCGCTCATCTTGGCCGGATCCCACGGCGGATCCCACACGAGGTTGACCTCGGCGTCCCGCACCCCGGGCACCGCGCCGACGCGCAGCTCGACTTCGCCGGGCATCGATTCGGCCACGGGACAGTGCGGGGTGGTCAGCGTCATCGTCACCACCACGTCGCTGTCGGGGCTGACTTCGACGCCATAGATCAGCCCGAGTTCGTAGATGTTGACCGGAATTTCGGGATCGTAGATTTCCTTGAGCGCATTGACCACAGCGTCGTGGATTACGCCACCGGGCTCGCCCGCGGCAACTTCCGGCGGTTTCTGTGACAGGAACCCGTCGAGGTAGTCGCGCTTGCGCGTGAGCTTTTCGCCAGGGGTTTCGTCCAGATCGACGCGGGCTCTGGGCGGCGGCGCAACCTCCTCGACCTCTTCGATCCTGATGTTGGGTTCATCCATCATCCGAAAATCCTCATCGTCCGTTCGATCCCGCGGACCAGCGCCGCGACATCGCCTTCATCTGAATATAAACCGAAGCTCGCCCGCGCGGTGGCGGGAACGCCAAGGTGGTCCATCAGCGGCTGGGCGCAGTGGTGACCGGCGCGGATCGCCACGTTCTCCTCGTCCAAGATGGTGCCGAGGTCGTGCGGATGCACCCCCTGAAGCGCAAAACTGACGATTCCCGCGGCGTCCTCGGGTCCGAACAGCGTGACCGAGTTGATGGCGCGCAAGGCGTCGCGCGTCTGGCGGACGAGCGCGGTTTCGTGCGCGGCGATCGCCTCGAGTCCAATGCCCTCGACATAATCGATCGCCGCCGCCAGCCCGATTGCCTCGACGATCGCCGGGGTTCCGGCCTCGAATCGTGCGGGCGGAGGGAGGTACGTGGTGCGCTCGAAAGTCACCCGCTCGATCATCGCCCCGCCGCCCTGCCACGGCGGCATCGCCTCGAGCAGCTCGGCGCGGCCCCACAGCGCCCCGATCCCTGTCGGGCCATAAAGCTTGTGGCTCGAGAAGACATAGAAGTCGCAACCCAGCGCAGCGACATCGACCGGCATCCGCGGCACCGCCTGGCAGCCGTCGAGCAGGAGCTTGGCCCCGACCGCATGCGCCAGATCGGCGGCGCGGCCCGCGTCCAAAACCGAGCCAAGCACGTTGGAGACATGCGCGAACGACACCATTGTGTGACCAGGCGTGAGCATCGCCTCGGCCGCGTCGAGGTCGATCTTGCCGTCATGGGTCAGCGGGCAGACATCGACCTGCCACCCGGCGAGCTGCCACGGCACGATGTTGGAGTGGTGCTCCAGCGTCGAAAGCAGCACGCGGCCCTTTTGGGGGTAGCTGTACGCAACGAGATTGATCGCCTCGGTCGCCCCGCGAGTAAAGACGATCTCGTTCTCCACGCCGCCAAGGAAGCTCGCCACCCGCCGCCGCGCCGCCTCATAGCCCAGCGTCATCTCGGCAGAACGGGTGTAGACCCCGCGATGGACCGTAGCGTAGTCCGCACCCAGCGCGCGCGAAACCGCATCGACGACGGCTTGCGGCTTCTGCGCCGTGGCGGCCGAATCGAGGTAGTGCCAGCGGCTGCCGTCGGTATTGGCGAGGCCGGGGAACTTGGATGCCAGATCCGGGAATGTAAGTGTCCCCGCGATGGCGGTACCTTCGGGCGCCGTGCGCAACGGATCAGGACCCCCACCTCCGCGGGGTTTCGCGTGAAGCTTCGCGTAGCCGCTCATACCAAAGTCTCCAGCCGCTCAAGCGCCGCTGCGGTCAACGCGTCCTCGTCCGCCGCGCCGACGAACGCCTCGGCGATGAACGCCTGCAACATCAGCCGCTTGGCCTGCGCTGGGGGAACCCCGCGGCTGGCCATGTAGAACAGCGCCTGCGCATCGAGCTCACCCACCGCACAACCGTGCGCGCACTTGACGTCGTCGGCGAAGATTTCGAGTTCGGGCTTGGCATTGGCGGTCGCCGTCCGGTCGAGCAGCATCGCACGGACCGACTGCGCGGCGTCGGTCCCGTCCGCCCCGCGCGCCACCGCGACTTTGCCGAGATAGGTGCCCGTGGCGTGGCCCGCTAGCACCGAGCGGACGGTCTGGCGGCTGGTCGCGTTGGGCGCGCCGTGGGTCACGGTGGTGACGATCTCCAGCGTTTCGCTCGCGCTCCCCAGCTGTGCAGCGCCGAGGGTGAAGTCCGCGCCATCGTCCAACCTCACGCTCAGCGCGATGCGGCCATAGGCCAGTCCGGCGTTAAGAATGCGCAAGTCGAACGCGGCCCCGGCGCCTAGCGTGATCGAGAGCGACCGCACCGGTGCGTCGGCGCTGGCGACGATGGTCAGCGCGCCCGAGCCGCCAGCAGCAACTTCGATCGTCTCGACGAGCACGGGCCACAGCGGCGCGAGCGCCTCCAGGTCCGCGTAGCGGAAATCTTCGTCACGGCGTGTGGGGAGCGCGAGCGCGGTCATGCCGGGTCACCCTCTCTGCGCCTCCGCGCCTCTGCGAGCGAAAAATTAGGCGCTCGCAGAGGCGCGGAGGCGCGGAGGAGAATGAGAGACTTCGTCATCATGCCGCGACCGCCTCGTATCCCTCGGCTTCGAGCCGGTGCGCGAGTTCGGGTCCGCCGGTCTTCACGATCCGCCCGGCGGAGAGGATATGGACGAAATCGGGGCGCACGTAATCGAGCAGGCGCTGGTAGTGGGTGATCAGCAGGACGGCCTTGTCCGGGCGGCGCATGATCGCGTTGATCCCGTCGCCGACCACGCGCAGCGCATCGATATCGAGCCCGCTGTCGGTCTCGTCGAGCACCGCGAAGGCGGGGTCGAGAATGCCCATCTGGACCATCTCAGCACGCTTCTTCTCGCCGCCCGAGAAGCCGACGTTCACCGGGCGCTTGAGCATCTCCATGTCGAGCTTGAGCAAAGCCGCCTTCTCGCGCGCCAGCTTGAGGAACTCGCCGCCCGACAGCGGAGCCTCCCCACGCGCCTTGCGCTGCGAATTGAGCGATTCGCGCAGGAACTGGACGAAGGAGACACCGGGGATTTCGACCGGGTACTGGAACCCGAGGAACAGCCCGAGGGCGGCGCGTTCGTGGGGGGCGAGGGCGAGCAGGTCAATGTTTAGCCCCTCTCCTTCAGGGGAGGGGTTGGGGTGGGGGCTATCGTCAAAGCGCGGCCTAACAGGAGAGACCCCACCCCCGTCCCCTCCCCTGAAGGGGAGGGGTGAAGTGAGCGTGACCGAACCCGAAGTCACCTCATACCCCGGCCGCCCGCCGAGCACGTAGCTGAGCGTAGATTTCCCCGCCCCGTTCGGCCCCATGATCGCATGAATCTCGCCCGCACCAATGGCGAGCGAAAGTCCCTTGAGGATCGGCTTGCCAGCGACCGTGGCGGAGAGGTTGGTGATGTGCAGCACGGTCATCCCTCGCGCCCGCACAGTGTGTGGTTGGTTTGGAGCGTGGTCGCGGCGCTCGAGCCACCGATCGCTAAGGGCTTCGGAGCTTCCACCGAATCGGTCAGCTCGAGAATTTCGTGAGTGGTCATTCGATAATTCATTCTTCAGAAAGCGCCAAGACGGCCAAAATCGTCAATGTCGCCAATTTTCAATCGTTTAAAGCTGTTCCGAGTCGTCACACGACCGAGGTCACTGGTGTCAACTAAACACTCAGGAATTGGCGGAGCAGATTGGCAAGCCTGAGATCGCACGCTCTTCGCAATGGCTTTATCAGTTGCCGAACCCGCCCACTCCAAACGCCTAAGCCTTGATCTCGGGAATCCACTTTTTTCTTCGCGTTCAATGATGTAAATCAAGCACTTCAAAATCGGATCATTAGCGTGCTTCTTCCAAAGATTGTCATCACACCAATAATAATCGAATTCCGAAAACCAGAAAATTGACTTAGCAACAGCAAAATCACATTCGTATGTTTCAATCATAAATTGCAATGGAAGCGGCCCATTGCCCCAATTATAATTCAAAACAATCCACAACCAATGTTCTTGTCCACGGTCCGAAATCCACTTACACATGGCCACGTGCGCTTCTCGCTCACCGTAGGCGAATCCTTGGGAGATCAATTCATCTACTCTCGCTTCAACCCTCGCTGAATTCCATTCTGCTTGCTTGATGAGCCGCATCACCCCACGCTCCCCTCAAGCGAAATCCCCAGCAGCTTCTGCGCCTCGACCGCGAATTCCATCGGCAACTGCTGCAGCACCTCCTTGGCAAACCCGTTGACGATCAGCGCCACCGCTTCCTCCTGCCCGAGCCCGCGCTGCATGGCGTAGAACAGCTGGTCGTCGCTGATTTTCGAGGTGGTCGCCTCGTGCTCGATCTGCGCCGAGGGATTGCGCACCTCGATGTACGGCACGGTGTGCGCCCCGCACTCCTTCCCTAGCAGCAGCGAATCGCACTGGGTGAAGTTGCGCACGCCTTCCGCGCCCGGTGCCACCCGCACCAAGCCCCGATAGGTGTTGTTGCTCTTCCCCGCGGAAATTCCCTTGCTGACGATCGTGCTGCGGCTGCGCTTGCCGTTGTGGATCATCTTGGTGCCGGTGTCGGCCTGCTGGTAGTTGTTGGTCACCGCGACCGAGTAGAACTCGCCCACGCTGTCTTCGCCGTTGAGCACGCAGCTCGGGTACTTCCAGGTAATCGCGCTGCCGGTTTCGACCTGCGTCCACGAAACCTTGCTGCGCTTGCCCTGGCACAGCGCGCGCTTGGTGACGAAGTTGTAGATCCCGCCCAGCCCATCGGCATTGCCGGGGTACCAGTTCTGCACCGTGGAATACTTGATCTCGGCATCGTCGAGCGCGACGAGTTCGACCACGGCGGCGTGGAGCTGGTTCTCGTCGCGCATCGGCGCGGTGCAGCCTTCGAGGTAGCTGACGTAGCTGCCTTTGTCGGCGATAATCAGCGTGCGCTCGAACTGGCCGGTGTTCTCGGCGTTGATCCGGAAATAGGTGGACAGCTCCATCGGGCAGCGCACCCCCTCGGGGATGTAGACGAAGGTCCCGTCGGAGAAGACCGCCGAGTTGAGCGCGGCGAAGTAGTTGTCATGGACCGGGACCACTTTGGCGAGCCACTTGCGGACCATCTCGGGATATTCGCGGATCGCTTCGCTGATCGAGAGGAAGATGACCCCGGCGCGCTTCAGTTCCTCGCGGAAAGTGGTGGCGACGCTGACGCTGTCGAACACCGCATCGACCGCCACCCGCCGCGCGCCCTCGACCCCGGCAAGCACCTTCTGCTCCTCGAGCGGAATGCCGAGCTTTTCGTAAACCCGCAGGATTTCGGGGTCGACCTCGTCGAGGCTGCCCAGCTTGGGTTTGGCCTTGGGCGCGGCGTAGTAATAGGCGTCCTGATAGTCGATCGGCGGCACATTGAGCTTGGCCCAGTCGGGCGCGGTCATCGTCAGCCAGTGGCGATAGGCCTTGAGCCGCCATTCGAGCATCCACTCGGGTTCGGACTTCTTGGCGGAAATGAAGCGGACGGTGTCTTCGGACAGGCCTTTGGGGGCGAAGTCGGTCTCGATATCCGCAGACCAGCCGTGCTCGTAATCGGCAACCTTGTCCGCAGCGTCGCGCGCGGCCTGGTCCTTGAGGGCGACCTGCTCGGTCATGCCGCAATCTCCGCCAGTCGCGTCAATGGTACATCGGCCAGTGCCCCGCGCATCGCGGCGTTGACCGCGCCCCAGTGCGGGCGGACCGCGCAACTTCCTTCGAGCGTGCAATCGTGCCGGCCGTGTTCGACACACGCGGTCAGCGCGATCGGGCCTTCGATCGCCTCGACGATATCGGCCAGGCTGATCGCCGCCGCCGGGCGGGCGAGCTTAAGGCCGCCGCCCGCGCCACGGCTGGCGCGCAGCAGGCCGGCGCCGGAAAGCTTGCTGACCAGCTTCTGCACCGTCGCCGCAGGAAGTCCCGTCTCTTCAGCGAGCTGCGCGGCCGAAACGCGCGCATGACCGCAGTGCCGCGCGGCGGCGGACATCGTGACCACGGCATAGTCGGCCATGCTGGACAAGCGCATCGGATTTCCTCGCGGTCTTAATTAGACCGATTCGTTCCGATTTGCATTTAGGGACGCTTGGTCAGGCGCGCAAGTCGTCGGGGATCGGGGCAAGCCGCGGCCCGATCTGGCGGAAATTGCGCAAGTCCATGATCGCCGAGATCAGCGGCGTGTCGGGATCGGCGATCTTTCCCGGAGTGCGACCGGCGAACAGCCGGATCTCGCGGATCATGTGCGGCTGGTCGTAGAAATGATCCTGCACTGCGGCCATTTCGTCGTCCGACAGGTCGGGCCGGGAGAGCAGCACCGCGGCGCGCAAGGCGCGGTACTTGCGCGCGAGAGCGGTTGGCGGGAGTCCGAAATAGCGGTCGGCCAGCCGCTGGATCTGGCGTGTGCCATAGCCGCAGCGCGCTTCGAGATCGGCGACGTCGGGGGTGATCGATTGCGCCAGCCATTCGCAAACGGTGCGGACGAATTGGGCGTGGATCGGCCGGATGCGGCGGAGCGAGGCCAGGATCGCGGCGGAAAAGCGCGAAACCATCGCCTCGGGCGTCAGCCGGTCGAACTCGTCGGCGATCGATCCCGCCGCTTCGGCGAGCGCAGGATCCAGCACCGCTGCGCCGTCGTAGAGCCGGTTGCCGTGCTCGACCGCTGAAAGCCCGGTCAGTGCCGCCCAGCCGAGCGGGGCCAGCATTGCGCCGAACACGCGCCACGGCCCCTCTACCTCGAACGTCGCGGCGGCGGCGGTAGGGGTCTGCAAGGTGAGGCGGTGGCTCCGCTCGACCCGTCCGTCGAGGAAGCGCATGCGCCCCGATCCGCGCGCCATCACCGCCATCACCCCGATCGACGAGGGTTGTACGTCGCGGATGGTGGGCTCGTCGCAGCGCATCCGGAAGAAGGTGGTGATGTACGGAGCCAGCGCAGCGGGCGGCGGGAACAGCTCGAGCCGGAGCAGGCCTTGTTGAGTCAGCCGCGCGTCGAGCGGCCGCGCGGTCTGCGCCACAGCCGCCGTTGCATCCCGCATCATGCTTCCCGCGCCACCCTTGTCATGAATCGGCAGGTTCGCACCCGGCTTTAAGCGGGTGCAGGCAGCGACGCAACCGACGGCCTTCTAGCCGACCGCTTTCAGCCTGGCCTTGGGCCGCTCATACTTCGCGATCCACGCCTCGACCACCGGGGCGATCGCCTCGCGCCATTTCGAGCCGTTGAAGATGCCGTAGTGCCCGGCCTCGGGGGCGAGAAAGTAGCGCTTCATCGCTTCGGGCAGGTTGGGGGTCAGTTTGAGCGCTGCCTTGGTCTGGCCGATGCCCGAGATATCGTCTCGTTCGCCCTCGATGCACAGCAGTGCGGTGTCGCGGATGTCGCCCAGATCGACCCGCTTGCCGCGGTGCGAGAACTCGCCGCGTGGCAGCGCGTGGCGCTGGAACACCACATCGACCGTTTGGAGATAGAATTCGGCGGTCATGTCGCAGACCGAACGGTATTCCTCGTAGAACGCCTTGGTCGCATCTGCGCTTTCGTCGGCGCCTTCCATCAGGTGGCGGAACAGCCCCCAGTGGCTCATCATGTGGCTTTCCAGGTTCATGCTCATGAAGCTGGCGAGCTGGACGAACCCCGGATAGACGCGCCGCCCTTCGCCAGGATAGGTCGAGGGGACGGTGGTGATGGCGTTGTGGCGGAACCACACGTGCGGCTTGGCGATGGCGTGATCGTTGACTGCGGTCGGGCTTTCGCGGGTGTCGATCGGCCCGCCCATCATCGTCAGGCTGGCGGGGCGGCACGGATGCCCCGTGGCGTTCATCACCGCGGTCGCGGCCAGCGCGGGGACCGAGGGCTGGCATACCGCCATCATGTGGGCGCCCTGGCCGTTGGCCTGCGGGCCGATGTGCTCGAGGAAGCCGATCAGATAGTCGATGTAGTCGTCGAGATCGAACCGCCCGGCGTCGAGCGGGATCAGCTTCGCGTCGGCCCAGTCGGTGATGTAGACTTCGCAACCTTCGAGCATCCGCTCGACCGTGCCGCGCAGCAGCGTGGCATAGTGCCCGCTCATCGGCGCCACGATCAGCAGCCGTGGCGCGTCGGCGGGCAGCCCGGTGTGAGTGAAGCGCTTGAGGTCGCCGAAAGTCTTGTGGATCACCGTGGCCTCGGTCACCGGGTGGGCGGTGCCTGCAACGGTGACCGTGCGCAGCCCGAACGTGGGCTTGCCGCGCGGCTGGGTGGCATGGGCGAACACCTCGAGCGCATTGGCCGGGACCTGGCCCCAGCCAAAGAATCCGGGCGGAAACCGGCGGTCGCCGAGCAGGTCGGCCCCGATCGAGGCCCATGAACTTGCGGCATTGAGCAGCGAGCGCTGCAATTCGTAAGCTTTGTAAAGCACGCCATGCCCCCTGTGCTGAACCGGTTGTCTGCGCCGGTTCTCTCCATGTTGCAATGCGGCAAGGCCGGAAAAGTTGCAGCGACGAACCTTTTGCGTCGCGCGCCCTTCAAAGCCGGACGCGCATCGGCTAGGCGGATTGCGATGGACGAGAGCGACGCGCCCGCTTCGGCGGCAACCCCTGAAACCGCGACTGCGGCCAAGCCGGCTCGTACCTTGCGCCCGCTGATCATGATCTGGCGCCAGGCGCTACGCTATCCGCGCCACCTGCTGATAGCGCTGTTCGCGCTGATGACCACTTCGGCCGCCACGCTGGCTATTCCGGCCCGATTCAAGGTGATCATCGACGACGCCTTCGGGCCGGGGGCGAGCATCGACGCGATAGGGGTTTCGTTCCGCTACCTGCTGATGATCGTGGCGGTGCTGGGGATCGCAACCGCGTTTCGCTTCTTTTTCGTCTCGTGGTTGGGCGAGCGGGTGGTCGCGGACATCCGCCGGATGGTCCAGACCAACCTCCTGCGCATGCCCCCCAGCTTCTTCGAGGACAATAGCCCGCGCGAGATCAGCAGCCGGATGACCGCGGACACCGCGCTGATCGAGCAGGTCGTCGGCACCACCGTCTCGGTCGCACTGCGCAACCTGATCACCGGGATCGGCGGGACGATCTTTCTGTTCGCGCTGGCGCCGCGGCTTACCGCCGGGCTGGTGCTGGCGATCCCGCTGGTAATCACCCCGATCGTCTATTTCGGGCGGCGCCTGCGCACAGTGTCGCGGACCAGCCAGGATCGCGTCGCCGACATCGGCTCGATGGTCAGCGAAGTGCTCGCGGCGATGAAGATCGTCCAATCGTTCAACCAGGAAAAGCGCGAGCAGGAACGCTTCGCCGCGGCGGTCGAGCGGACGTTCGAGGTCGCCAAACGGCGGATCATGATCCGCGCTGCGATGACCGCGATCGTCATCACCCTGGTGTTCGGATCGATCACTGTGCTGATGTGGCAGGGTGCCGTGGGGGTGGCGACGGGGTCCATTTCCGGCGGGACGATCGCCGCGTTCGTGCTCACCGGGGCGCTGGTTGCGGGCGCCTTTGCCTCGCTGACCGAAGTCTATGGCGATCTGCTGCGCGGCGCGGGTGCCGCAAGTCGCCTTGCCGAGCTGCTCGACGAGCAGCCGGGAATCGCAGCGCCCGCGCGGCCGGTGGCGCTGCCGGTGCCGGCGCGTGGCCAGCTGTCTTTCGAAAAGGTCACCTTCCGCTATCCGACGCGCCCCGATGCGCCGGCGCTCCTCGACTTCACCCTCGCGATCGAGCCGGGCGAAACGGTGGCGCTGGTCGGACCGTCGGGTGCGGGCAAGTCGACGACGTTTCTCCTCGCCCAGCGGTTCTACGATCCGCAGGCGGGCACGGTGAAGATCGACGGGGTGCCGCTGCCCTCGGCGGACCCCGCCGAGATCCGCGCGCGGATGGCGCTGGTTCCGCAGGACGCGGTGCTGTTCGCCGCCAGCGCGCGCGACAACTTGCGCTACGGCAACTGGGCCGCCAGCGACGAGGCGATCTGGGAAGCGGCGCGCACCGCCAACGCCGAGGACTTCTTGCGCGCCCTGCCCGAAGGGCTCGACACTTTTCTCGGCGATTCGGGCGCGCGGCTCTCGGGTGGACAGCGCCAGCGCGTGGCGATCGCCCGCGCGGTGCTGCGCGATGCGCCGATCCTGTTGCTCGACGAGGCGACCAGCGCGCTCGACGCCGAAAGCGAGCGCTTGGTCCAGGACGCACTCGAACGCCTGATGGCAACGCGCACCACGCTGGTGATAGCCCACCGCCTCGCCACCATCCGCCAGGCAAACCGGATCGTGGTGATGGACGAGGGCCGAATCGTCGAACAGGGCACCCACGCTTCGCTGACCAAAGCCGACGGGCTCTATGCGCGTTTGGCCAGGCTCCAGTTCGATGGGCTTGCGGCATAGAGAATCGACGAACGGCACTTCCGGGTCTGCCAAAAGCCTTGCATTCAGGCTCGTTTCAGCCCCATTCGGTTTGGTAATCGTTTCATCTGAAACGCTTTTTCGGGGACTGTCATGAACCGTATCATCGCCGCGCTGGCCGCGGCCGCCTCGCTCACCGCTCTCGCTTCGTCCCACGCTGTCGCGCAGGCCCCGGCCACTGCGGTTACGGACGCGGAGTATCGCCTCCCCGCGTATGACGGATGGGGGATAAACCCCGCCGATCTCGACACCGCGGCCAAGCCTGGCGACGATTTCTATGCCTACGTCAACGGCAAGTGGCGCACCCGGGAGGTGATCCCCCCGGCTTATCCGTCCAGCGGCAACGCGTTGGGCCTCAGGCTCGGTGCCGAGCGCAATGTGCGCGCGATCGTCGAGGAGATGGGTTCAGGAAAATATCCCGAGGGCAGCCTCGAATGGCGCATCGGCCAGGCCTACAAAGCCTATCTCGATACCGCCGCGATCAACGCCGCGGGGCTTGCCCCGGCCAAGCCGTTCCTCGATCGCATCGCCGCGGTGAAGTCCCGCGATGACCTTGCGCGGATGTTCGCGGCGACGGGTTACCCCGCGCCGATCGGGATGTTCGTTTCGATCGACCGGCTCATCCCGCAAGGTAATGCGGTTTATAGCGCGGTCGGCGGGCTCGGCCTGCCCGACCGCGATTATTACCTGGTGGACAACGAGAAGAACCTCGCGATCCGTGCGAAATACAAAGAATACTTGGCCTTCCTGGCAGGCAAGGCGGGATATGCCGACCCTGCGGCGACTGCCGAGCGGGTCTATGGCCTCGAACGCCGGTTCGCCGAGATCGCCTGGGATCGTGCCCTGTCACGCAATCCCGACATCACCACCAACCGCGTCAGCCAAGCCGAGTTGAAAGCGATGGCGGGTGGCTTTCCGATCGAGACGATGCTTGCCGAAATGAAGCTCGATGGCATCCCGAGCCTGTTCGTCGCGCAGGTTCCGCCAACCGCGGAAGAGATCGCCAAGGCCGGGCTGACCCCCGAACAGCTCAAGAAGCTGGGTGGCGGCATGCCGGCGATGCTGGCGCTGCTCAGCACCGCGCCGATCGAGGACATCAAGGCGTGGTCGGCGGCACGATTCCTGTCGAGTTCGTCATCGGTCCTGCCGAGCGACATCGACGATGCCAACTTCGCCTTCTACGGCAAGCTGCTTCAGGGCCGCACCCAGCAGCGCGAACGCTGGCAACGTGGGCTCGATTTCGTTCAGGGGGCGATGGGGGAAGCGATCGGCAAGATCTATGTCGAGCGGCATTTTCCCGCGCAGAGCAAGGCGGCGATGGAAGAACTCGTCGGTAACCTGAGGCTGGCGCTGGCGAACAATCTCAAGGACCTGCCGTGGATGACGCCGGCGACGCGCGTCTCGGCAAAGCGCAAGCTCGACGCGTTCGGGGTCAAGATCGGCTATCCGAGCAAGTTCGAGACCTATGACGGGCTCACTGTCGTTCCCGGCCAGGCACTTGCCACCACGATCGCCGTCGGCGAGTGGGGTTGGCGCGACCAGTTGCGCGAGTTGGCCGAACCGGTCGACAAGGCGAAGTGGCTGATGACCCCGCAGACGGTCAACGCCTACTATATGCCGCCGGCCAACGAGATCGTCTTTCCCGCCGCCTTCCTCCAGCCGCCCAACTTCAATTCCAGCGCCGATACGGCGGTCAACTACGGTGCGATCGGCGTCGTCATCGGCCATGAGATCGGCCACGGCTTCGATGATCAGGGCAGCAAGTACGGCCCGACGGGGGTGCTGGAGAACTGGTGGACCGATCAGGACCGCAAGACTTTCGACGTGCTCGGCGCGAAGCTTGCCGCGCAATACGACCAGGTCTGCCCGTTTGACGATGGCAAGACCTGCCATAACGGCAAGTTGGGCCTGGGCGAGAACATCGGTGACCTCGGCGGTCTGTCTATGGCCTACCAGGCCTACAAGCTGTCGTTGAAGGGCAAGCCCGCGCCGGTCATCGACGGGCTGACCGGCGATCAGCGCTTCTTCCTGAGCTATGCCCAGATGTGGCGGCGCAAGGATCGCGAGGCGTTCGCCCGCCAGTTGCTGCAGACCGGTCCGCACTCGCTCAACGAGGCGCGGGTCAACGCGGTCGTCCGCAATTTCGACCCGTGGTACAAGGCGTTCAACGTCAAGCCCGGCGACAAGATGTACCTCGCTCCCAAGGATCGTGTGCGCATCTGGTAGACGCCTTTTCGAGGTGACGAGGCCTCGCGGGCGTTGACTTGTCGGCGTCCGCGGGCTTCGTTGCGGATATGCTCGCACCGATCGAACTTTTCTTCGACCTCACCAGCCCGTGGACCTGGCTGGCGGTGCACAACCTGGTGCCGATGGCCAGGCGCTACGATGCGGGGATCGTCTGGCGGCCGATCCTGGTCGGCGGACTGTTCAATACGGTCAACCCCAGCGTCTACGCCGCGCGCGAAAACCCGATACCGGTCAAGGCGCGCTACATGGACAAGGACCTTGCCGACTGGGCGCGGCTGGCCGGGCTCGAGATTCATTTCCCGCCGGCTTGCGGCCACCCGGTCAACGCGGTCTTGCCGATGCGCGTCGCGCTGGCGATGCAGGCCCGCGGGAAACTGGAACCCTTCGCCTTCGCCGCGTTCGATGCGCTGTGGGCGCGCGAACGCGACCTTGCCGACGCTGCGGTCCTCGCCCCGCTGATCGCCGCGCAGGGCGAGGATTCACAGGTCGTGCTCGCCGAAGCGCAGAGCGATGCGATCAAAGCGCAGCTGCGTACCAACACCGACGAACTGATCGCGCGCGGCGGTTTCGGGAGCCCGACGATGTTCGTGAACGGCGAAGACATGTATTTCGGCAACGACCGCCTGCCGCTGGTCGAAGCCGCGCTTATCCGCAAGCGTTCGCCGCAACCGGCTTGACGAGGCGAGTCGGCGCAGGCCACCAGCGCCCCCCATGGACCTGATCGTCACCGCCATCCTGCTCGGCATCGTCGAGGGGGTCACCGAATTTATCCCGGTCTCATCGACCGGCCATCTGATCCTCGCCACCGAATTGTTCGGCTATGACGCCGCGCAGTGGGCGATGTTCAACGTGGTGATCCAGCTCGGCGCGATTCTGGCGGTGGTGGTCCAGTACTGGCGCACCTTTTGGGCGGTGGGCTGGGGAGTACTGCGGCTCGAACCGGTCAGCTTGCGCTTCCTGCGCAACCTGCTCGTCGCGTTCCTGCCCTCGGCGGTGCTCGGGCTGGCGCTGAAGGACCAGATCGACGTGATGCTCGGCTCACCGATGATCGTGGCGTGGGCACTGATCGCGGGGGGAATCGCGATCCTGGCGATCGAGAAAATCGCCAAACCGGGGCCGCCCAGCGGCATCGGCCAGCTGCCGCTCAAGCAAGCGCTCGGTGTCGGCCTGGCCCAGTGCGTGTCGATGATCCCCGGGATCAGCCGTTCGGGCGCGACGATCATGGGCGCGCTGGCGATGGGGATCGAACGGCGGACCGCGGCAGAGTTCAGCTTTTTCCTCGCGGTGCCGACGATGCTCGGCGCCTCGACGCTCGAGCTGCTCGACAACCGTGCGGTGCTTGCCGCCGGGGGCGGGGTCGGCTGGACGCAGATCGGCGTGGGCTTCGTGGTGGCGTTCGTGGTCGCGCTGGCGGTGATCCGTGTGTTCGTCGCCTATGTCAGCCGCGCCGGCTTCGCGCCTTTCGCGTGGTACCGCATCGCAGCGGGGTTGGCGGCGCTGGCCTGGCTGACGCTGCGCTGAACGGGTTGCTTTGCTGTGCCGATCCGAACGCCTCGCCGCGTTTACGGAACCAAATGCCGCGAACCCGGTTTCAGCCTCGACACACCAACAAAGGGAAGCGTCACATGGGCCTGATCATTCTTATCGTCGTTGGCGGCATTCTCGGCTGGCTCGCCAGCATTGTGATGCGCACCGACGGCCAGCAGGGTATCCTGCTCAACGTCGTTGTCGGCATCGTGGGCGCGTTGCTCGGCGGCTTTCTTCTGGCGCCGTTGTTCAATTACGGTGGCAGCATCACTCAAGGTATCAGCGTTCCCTCGCTGCTGATCTCGTTCCTTGGCGCGATCATCCTGCTCGCCATCGTCAATCTTGTCCGCCGCGGCTCGGTGCGTTAGGCATCGCCAGCTGCAAAGCCAAAAAATGGGGACGGCTGGGGTAAGCTCACCGTCCCCGTCCTTATGAAGGGGATGACCAATGAAAACTTTTATCAAGAGCGCGATGTTCGCCTCGGTCGCCGCAATGGGCCTGAGCCTCGCTGCGTGCGACAGCGGTGCCGAAAACAAAATGGAAGCTGACGCCGACGCAACCCGCGAAGCGGCTGACGACACGTCTGATGCGATGGAGAACCAGGCCGACGCGATGGGTGGCCCGGCCGAGGACGCGATGGAGGCCAAGGCCGAAGCGGTCGATGACGCCGGCGAAGCCAAGGCCGACGCCATGGAGGACAAGGCCGACAAGATGGATGGCGGCGCTCCGGGCTGACCCGTAGAACCTGACCAACGTCACGAGCGGCGCCGGAGCGATCCGGCGCCGTTTTCGTATGCGGATCAGATAGGGTTCGCGCTCGAAGCGCGGCCGCCGCGCAGGAAGTATTCCTGCGATCCACGGTGGAGCACGTTGTCGATATCGATCACCGCGGTGTTGGCATACGTGAAACCCGCATTCAGCGAGCGGTAAAGCCGGTCGAAATCGCGGTCGACAGTCTGGTGGTAAAGGTCGTCGAGGCTCTCGATCACGAAGTAGGTCGGCTGCAGGTCGTCGATCACGTAATCGGTGCGCATCACCCGGTCGACGTTGAGGAATATGCGGTTGGGCGATTGCGCCTCGATTGCGAACACCGCCTCGGCCGGTCCCGAAAGGATTCCCGCCCCGTAAGCGCGCAGCTTGTCGCCTTCCATGATCAGCCCGAATTCGACCGTGTACCAGTACAGCGCGCCCAGCGCTTTCAGCCGGTTATAACGCATCGCCTTCCACCCGGCGCGGCCATAAGCCTGCATGTAATCGGCATAGACCCGGTCGGCGAGCATCGGCACGTGGCCGAACACATCGTGGAAGACGTCCGGTTCCTCGATATAGTCGAACGTCTCGCGGGTGCGGATAAAGTTGCCCGCGGGGAAGCGCCGGTTGGCGAGATGCCAGAAGAACACGTGATCGGGAATAAGCATCGGGACCGGCACTATGCTCCACCCCGTCAGCGCACCGAGTTCTTTCGAGAGGCGGGCGAATTCGGGTACGCCCCCTCTCCCAAGCGCCAGCTTCTGCGTTCCCGCCAGGAACGCACTGGCCGCCCGCCCGGGAAGCACGTCCATCTGGCGCGCGTAGAGATCGTCCCAGATCGCGTGCTCGTCGGCCCCGTAGTCGCGTTGCGTGGGCTCGAGCCAGTCCTCGCCGACGTGTGGCGGCCTCTGCAACGGCGCGGTGAAAACCTCCGCCGGAAGCTCGGGCAAAGTCGTGAAGTCGCCGGCGGGGAGCAGTTCGGTTGTCGCCATGGTTTCGGCTGCAACTCCTATCATCGCGTCGCTCCTCGCGCAAATCGCGCGATTGCCGCATGCGGCGCTTTGCGCCACGCATGCGCATCACGAATCGCAGGAAGGCCGGGCGATGATGCTGCTCAAGCGCTCCAGATATGAAAAACTGCTTGAGCCGATGAGCGAAGAGCTTGTCGCAATGGCCCGCTGGGCGGCGGCCACTGGCGCGCGGGTCGTGGTGCTATTCGAAGGGCGCGACACCGCCGGCAAGGGCGGGGCGATCCGCGCTGTCTCCGAAAAGCTCAACCCGCGCCAGTGCCGGATCGTCGCGCTGACCAAGCCGAGCGAGCGCGAGGCGGCGCAGTGGTACTTCCAGCGCTATGTCGCGCATCTCCCCGCGGCGGGCGAGATCGTGCTGTTCGATCGCAGCTGGTACAACCGTGCCGGGGTCGAAAAGGTGATGGGCTACGCCAGCGAGGCGGAGGTCGACAACTTCCTGGCGCACGTTCCCGCGTTCGAAAACCTGCTGATCGACGACGGCATCCTGCTGTTCAAATACTGGCTGACAAGCGATCAGGCGCAGCAGGAAGCGCGCCTGGCCGAGCGGCTCGACGATCCGCTCAAGCGCTGGAAGCTGTCGCCGATCGACCTCGCCGCGCGCGACAAATACCAGGCTTACACCAAGGCGCGCGAGACGATGTTGAAGGCGACCCACACCGATCGCGCGCCGTGGACGCTGGTCGATTTCAACGACCAGCGCCGCGGCCGGCTGGCGCTGGTTCGCGATCTGCTCGATCGCCTGCCGGATACGGCGGTCGAGCCGATCGCGCTGGAGCTCGCCCCCTTGCGCGGCAAGCCGGCGCGCGAGCGTTTCGGAGTGCTCAAGCTGATTGCACCGTTCAATCTTAAGGACAGCCCCAAGGCTTGACTTCGGATGGTGACTCGCGCAAGGGCCGCTGCCTGTCGGCGGCGCCCTCGCGTGCCGCCCGTTTCGTTTAGAGCGCAGCTGCGCGTCAGGATTTCGTCATGGCCAAACCAGCAACCGTCAAGATTCGCCTGGTCTCCACCGCAGACACGGGCTTCTTCTATGTGACCAAGAAGAACCCCCGCAACACGACCGAGAAGATGACCTTCCGCAAGTACGATCCCGTCGTGCGCAAGCACGTCGAGTTCAAAGAAGCCAAGATCAAGTGATTTTCGAATCGGCGGGGGAACCCTGCCGGTTCAGTTCGAGTTCAATGCCGGAACTGCTAGAGGTCCGGTCATGAACATGCTCAAATCCGTTATCGACAAGCCGCTGCGGTCGTTGGCCGTGGCCGCTTTGGCCCTTTCCGGCACTGGCGCCGCGTTGGCTCCGCCGCTGGCAGCGCAGGCGCCCAGCTCGCAGCTCGACCAGGCGGTCGCGGCGCTGCGCGGCATCTCGACGATGACCGCGGACTTCATCCAGACCGATCGCAACGGCCAGCGCCTGGCGGGCCAGATGACGCTCAAGCGCCCCGGCAAGATCCGTTTCCAGTACCAGAAGGGCGTTCCGCTGCTGATCGTCTCGGACGGCAAGGCGCTGACGATGGTCGATTACGAGGTCCGCCAGGTCCAGCGCTGGCCGATCTCCAACAGCCCGCTTGGCGTGTTGCTCGATCCCAAGCGCGACGTGACGCGCTATGGCCGCCTGATCCCGACCGGCAACCCCGCAGTGACCAGCATCGAGGTGCGCGACCGGAAGCACCCCGAGTACGGCGTGATCACGATGATTTTCGTCAACGACTCCGGTGCTCCAGGCGGTCTGGAACTGACGAGTTGGGTCGCGCTCGATTCGCAGAACAAGCGGACCACGATGCGACTCGCCAATCAGCGGTATGGGGTGGCGGTGGCTGACAACGCGTTTGCCTACCGCGATCCGCGCCGCTCAGCGCCCGGTCGCTGAGGGACAACGGCTCACCCGGCGATGTGCGCAGCTTGCGACAAATCGCGACGAACCTGACCAAACCATTCATTGTGCAGCAAGCGGCCCAGGCCTATTCAGGTCGCGACACGGGCGGTCGAGGCGGGTTTCCCCCCTGTTGCCCAGACCTCTCAAACAGGTCGTCCTTGTCAAAGCGTGACGAACGCAAAGGAACCCTCGGTCCAATGCCCCCGGACCGAGGGTTTTCTTTTGCCGCAGCTTCGCGCTAACCGCTGGACATGATCTCCGTTGCCACGTGGAACATCAATTCGGTCCGCTTGCGGATGCCGCAGGTCGAGCGGTTCCTCCGCGAGCAGGCACCTGACGTGCTGTGCCTGCAAGAGATCAAATGCCGTGAGGAGCAGTTTCCCTACGAGGCGTTTGCGGCGCTAGGCTATGGCCACAGCGCAGTGCACGGGCAGAAGGGCTACCACGGCGTCGCCACGGTCAGCCGTCTCCCGCTCAGGGAGCTGGGACGCCACGATTGGCAGGACAACGGAGAGGCGCGCCATGTCGGGGTCGAGGTTGCAGGCAAACTGATCCTCGAGAACGTCTATATCCCCGCGGGCGGTGACATCCCCGATCGCTCAGCAAACCCCAAGTTCGGCCAGAAGCTCGATTTCCTCGAGAGGATGACCCGCTGGGCGGACACGCTCGACCGGCCGACGCTGATCGTCGGCGATTTCAACATCGCCCCGCTCGATTGCGACGTCTACGACCACAAGGCGCTGGTCAAAGTGGTCAGCCACACTCCGCAGGAAGTCGAAACGCTCGCCCGGTTCCGCGACGCGCACGGTTGGGTCGATCTGGGGCGGGAGCATATCCCCGCGCCGGGGCGCAACTATTCGTGGTGGAGCTACCGCTCGTGGTGGCGGCAGAAGGACCAGGGACGCCGGCTCGACCACGCCTGGGCTTCGCCCGAACTGGCGCGGCAGGCGACGGGACACCGCGTGGTCGAGGAAACTCGCCACTGGGACCAGCCCTCCGATCACGTGCCCCTGATCACCGAGTTCGACTTGTGAGCAATACGCGCCACGTTGCACAGGCGCTCGACGCGCTGCGCCACGGCTGGGCGATCCGGGTCGAGGGTAGGGATGGGGCGCTCGACCTGCTCCCGGCGGAAACCGCGTTTGCCCAACCGGGCCTGGCCTCGCCGCGCTTGCTGATCTCGGCGGCGCGCGCCGCCACGCTCAAGCTCGCCAACCAGCGCGAGGCGGCCGAGCCGCACGCCCCCGTGCTGATCCGCGGCGCCGAGCCGTTCACGCTCGATCTGGCGCGGGCGATTGCCGATCCGGCACTCGATCTGACCTGGCCCTTGAAAGGCCCGTTCCTCGCCGAGCATATCGACGCCCACGAAGCGGCGACGACAGCTATGGAACTGGGGCGGCTGGCAGGGATCCTTCCGGCGTTCCTGCTCGGCGGCGAACCGGCAGTATCAGTCTCGACCGCCGACCTCGCGGCATGGAAGGACCCCGCCAATCTCACCATCCAGTCGCGCGCGCGACTGCCGGTCGAAGCAATTGACGAGGCCGAGATCGTCGCCTTCCGCGCCCGCGACGACATGCGCGAGCACGTCGCGCTGATTCTCGGCCGCCAGTCGTCCGAACGCACCCCGCTGGTCCGGCTCCACTCCGAATGCCTGACCGGCGACGTCCTCGGCAGCCTCAAGTGCGATTGCGGCCCGCAGCTCAATGCCGCGCTGGCAGCGATGGCCGATGAGGCGCGCGGAGAGGGCTGGGGGGTGCTGCTCTACTTGCGCCAGGAAGGCCGCGGTATCGGCCTGATCAACAAACTGCGCGCCTACCAGCTCCAGGACCAGGGTTTCGACACGGTCGAAGCAAACGAGCGGCTGGGCCTGCCCAACGAAGCACGCGATTTCGCTGTGGCGGCGCGGATGCTGTCGCTGCTCGGCGCCGGCCCGATCCGGCTGATGACCAACAATCCCGCCAAAGTCGCCGCGCTCGAAGCCGAGGGCGTAACAGTCGCCGAGCGCGTCCCCCACGCGCTTCCCACCAATCCGCACAACACCCGCTACCTCGCCACAAAGCGTGACCGAGCGGGACATCTGCTATGATCCTCGACTACTCGATCCGGCCCGAAGCGCCGGGCGACGAGCGACCGATTCATGATCTGGTCGAGCGCGCGTTCGCGCCGATGCCGTTTGCGGACGGCGACGAGCAGGACCTCGTCGACGCCTTGCGCGAGCGCGGCGAGCTGGCGCTGTCGCTGGTGGCCGTGGACCCGGGCTCTGTGATCGTCGGCCAGGTCGCCTTCAGCCCGGCGACCATCGACCACGGGGACTGCGGCTGGTTCCAGATGGCCCCGGTCGCGGTCTGCCCGACGCTTCAGCACCGCGGGATCGGCTCGGCCCTGATCCGCGAGGGGATCGAGCGGTTGCGCCGCAGCGGCGCCAACGGCGTCGCGGTGGTCGGCAACCCGGCCTACTACGAACGCTTCGGCTTCAGGGCGGTGGAGAGGTTAGCCCCGCTGTCGGCTCACGACGCCCCGTTCTTCCGCGCGATGCCGCTGGCGGGTCCGGTGCCCGCCGGCCTGCTCCGCTATTCCTCGGCTTTTGGTTGATTCAGCGAAGCTGGCTGTCCTTGCTCCCGCGGCGGTTGATGGTCGAGTGGCGCACTTCCGCGTCACGCGCCGATTGGCATGCGACGCAAGTTCGGACCCCCGCCAGCGCTTCGCGGCGGCGTTCGGGGATCGCTTCGCCGCAGTCCTCGCAATGGGTCAGACTCTCTCCTGAGGGCATCCGCGCCCGCGCGCCCAGCACGGCATCCTTCACGGTGTCATCGATCTGATCCTGCACCGCGCCATCGCGCACCCAGCCACCGGCCATCGTCCTGCTCCTTGCGCGGTCAACGGCGCAGAAGGGTGCGCGGTTCCGTTCAGCGCCGCTCGAACTTCTTGAGCCCCAGCCCCAGCCGGTTTTCGCCCAGCGCCACCCGGTCACCCGACCAGTCGGCGACGAACACCGTATTGCGATCCACGTTCGGCGCGAGCCGCGCGTCGTTGGCGGCGATGGCCAGCCCGTTCGAGCTGTGCGCCTTGCCCTCGGGCGCCACGGTGATGAACGCGCTGTAGTTTTCCTTGTCGGCACCCTGGACGAACCAGTTTTCGGCAATCGTCCCGCTCGCTCCGCCGGGCAGGTCGATCATGTAGTTGGTCGCGCGCCCGCGCGAGTCGTCGAAGCTCGACCGGGTGACCTCGATCCGCCCGGCGCGGCTCTTGACGTAGTGCCCGCCGCGGCCCTGCTCGAAGCGGCAGCGGCGCACGGTCAGCGCGCCGTAGTTGCCGATGTACAGCGAATGCGCGCAGCCGCCCGCACCCTCGCAAGTGCCGAGCCGGGTGAAGGTCGATTTCTCGATCAGGATCGAGCCGCCGGGGTCCTCGGCGGTGAGGATGCCCTGATTGCTGTCCATGAACCAGCTCTGGCTGACCGCGAGATCCCCCTTCTCGAGCCGGATCCCCGCGCCGTTGTATTCGGGAACCCGCATGTTGGCGAAGATCAGTCCCTCCACGCGCGCGCTGCGCCCGCGCAGCACCAGCGCCGCCTTGCCCTCGCACACTCCGCCGTCGAGCGCGGCCTGGCCCGCGACTTCGGCGACATAGGCGACAGAGCCCGCGGTCTGCACCGCGCAATCGCGCCATCGGCCCGACGCGATGCGGATCGTTCCGGCGCGGTCGCCGATCGCATCGACCGCCTGCTGAAGCGAGCCGTAGCGCTGGCCGGTCTCGGCAATGGTGTAAGGGCGCTGCGGCGTTTGCGCGAACATCGCGCCGAGCGGGATTATCGTCAGTGCCAGACCGCTCAGCAGGAAGAACGCCAGGCGATCGTTGCGGGCCACCCCGGTGCTTGGATGCGACAGCAAGGACATCGGCGGTCTCCTGCGATAAACCGCCATAATCCGTAGGGGACAATGGTTAACGGAGCGTTTCGAACCACCTTTAGTTCTCGCGGATCGCGCGCAGAAACGCGTCGCCGAACGCGTCGAGCTTGCGCTGGCCGATCCCGCCGATCGAGCCCAGCTGATCGAGCGTGGACGGGCGCGCCGCGGCCATTTCGCGCAAGGTGGCGTCGTGGAAGATCACGTAGGGCGGGACCCCGGCTTCTGCGGCGAGCTCGCGGCGCAGCTTGCGCAGCGCCTCGAACAGCGGATCGCCGACCGGGTTGACCCCGCTCCCATCCTTGCCGGTGGCGCGATCGCGCCGCCGCTTGCGTTCGGGCCGCGCCGCCAGCGCCACCAGCACCGGCATCTCGCCCTTGAGGATCGCACGCGCATCGCCACCCAGCGCCAGCCCGCCGTGCTCGGTCGAGACCAGCGCGCCGCGCGCCTGGAGCGCACGCGCGAGCGGCTTGAGCAGCGGCGCTTCGTCCGCGGTGGCGATCCCGAATACGCTGAGGCGGTCGTGCCCGCGCGCGGTCACCCGCTCGTCCGCGACCCCGGTCAGGACCTTTTCGAGGTGGCCGAGGCCGAAGCTCTGCCCGGTGCGATAGGCCGCCGACAGCAGCTTGCGGGCGGTTTCGGTGGCGTCGATCACGCCGGGCGCATCGAGGCAGTTGTCGCAGTTGCCGCAAGCCTGCGGCGGGTCCTCGCCGAAGTGGCGCAGCAGCACCGCACGGCGGCAGCCGGCGGTTTCGACCAGCGTGGCCAGCGCCTCGAGCCGGACGCGTTCGCTCGCGCGGCGGTGTTCCTCGACTTCGGTGAGCCGCTGGCGGGCGCGGGCAAAGTCGTCGGCGCCCCACAGCATCAGCGCCACCGCGGGATCGCCATCGCGTCCGGCGCGGCCGGTTTCCTGGTAATAGGCTTCGATCGACTTGGGGATCCCGGCATGCGCGACGAAGCGCACGTCGGGCTTGTCGATCCCCATCCCGAAGGCGACCGTGGCGACCATCACCATGTCTTCCGAAGCGACGAACGCGGCCTGGTTGGCGGCGCGGACCTGCGGATCGAGCCCGGCGTGGTACGGCAGCACCCGGCGTCCGGCTTTGCTCAGTGTATCGGCCAGTTTCTCGACCTGGTTGCGGGTCTGGGCGTATACGATGCCCGGCCCCGGCTGCTCGGCCATCAGCTGCGCCAGTTCGCGCGGCGTGTTGTCGCGCGGGCGGATCGCATAGCGGATGTTGGGCCGATCGAACCCGGCGACGATCAGCCCCTCGTCGGGGATCCCGAGCTGGGCGAGGATGTCGGCGCGGGTGTGGGCGTCGGCGGTGGCGGTCAGCGCGAGCCGGGGGATGTCGCCGAACTGATCGAGCAGCGGGCGCAATAGGCGATAGTCAGGGCGGAAATCATGGCCCCATTCGGACACGCAATGCGCCTCGTCGATCGCGAACAGGCTGAGCGGGGCCTTGGCGAGGAGCTCCCTGAAATGCGGCTGGCTGGCGCGCTCTGGTGCAACGTAGAGCAAATCGAGCTCGCCCGCGCGGAACCGGTCGATGGCCGCCTCGCGATAGTCTTCGCTGTCGGCCGAGGTCAGCGTCGCGGCGCGGATGCCGTTGGCGGTCGCCGCGCGCAGCTGGTCGTGCATCAGCGCGATCAGCGGCGAGACCACCACGCACGTCCCCGGCAGCATTACCGCGGGCAACTGGTAGGTCAGCGACTTGCCCGCCCCGGTGGGCATGACCGCGAGCGTCGATTCGCCCGCCAGGACGCGGTCGAGCACCGCCTCCTGCGAGCCGCGGAGGGCGCTGAAGCCGAACACGCGGTGGAGGGTTTCAAGCGGATCTTGGACCACATGGACCACTGTCTTGGGAGAAATTTCTTCGGGATCGCGACCGCGCGACGCGTGCGCGCCGCCATCCTGGAATCTGTCGGCCTCCAGGGAACCAGCAAGTGGTGGAAGTGCGGCCATGCAGAAGCGCATGGCAAATTTTGGCGATGTAGGAAAATGGCTTCTTCAAACGATCCTTCAGTCACCACCCAGCCGAACGCGCGACACGACGTCTTCTTCGCGCCGGGTGAAGCCGCTCGGGCCGACTGGCGCGTCGTCGGGCACTTGGGCGGTGAAGAAGGCGAGTCCACGGCCGCTCTTCGGATCGAGCCACAGGCCGGAGCGCAGTCCGTAAGCTTCGCCCGAATGGCCGATCCTGGTGACCCCGTCGCCGAACAGATCGTCACTGCAGCCAGCGCCGCGGGTGCCGATTCGGTGAACGCCCAAGCCATAGGCGCAGAAAACCCCGCCCGGCTCACCTTGCTCGTCGAGCCCGCCTGAACCTGCCCACTGGTTGCGGGTCATCTCGGCGAAGGTTCGCGGTTTCAGAAAACCCTTGCCGCGGCGGGCCAGCATCTGCCCGATCCGCGCTAGATCGCGCGCCGAAATCCGAACGCCGCCTTGCGGCGAGAACAACGACCCGTTGGCGCCCGGGCGATAGCCGGAAAGGTCGCAAGTGCCATCGGCGGCGGGAACGACGATGCACGCTGGTGGCCTGCCGCGCAGATCGTCGCGCGCAACCTCTCCGGTGCTGCGATAGAGCACGACCGCCCGCCGGATCGCGCGCGGGGAGCAGCCCGACCAGTTGAAGCAGGCATCAAGCATAAGCGGGCGGAACACCCGAGCGGTCATCACCCGGTCGAACCGCTTCCCCGTCGCCGCCTCGATCACGCTGGCTATCACCGGGAAATTCATGTTGGCATAGTGGAACCCGCCGCTGCCCGGGGCCTGCGCCGCGTCCCAAAGGTGCGCCGCGGACAGCCGGTCGCGGAGAGTTTCGCCGAGCGGGATGACGTATTCGTCCGCCCCGTCGAGCAGGCCTGCCTGGTGCGATAGCAGCATCCGCAGGGTGATCGGGCTGTCGGGAAAGGCGGGATGGCGGAACGGCCACCCGAGATAGGCCGATACGTCGCGATCAAGATGGAGCACCCCTGCATCGACCAGGCGCATAACCCCCAGCGCAGTCACCAGCTTGGAGATGCTGGCGATGCGGACCGGATCGTCGGCGGTAATCGCACGTTGAGCGGCGCGATCCGCAAGGCCTTGGACGATGCGGGGTTGCACACTGCGCGTGTCGAAGGTCACAGCGACGGTTGCCGGCTCGACGGGGGTTGCGTTCGACGGACTCATCGAGAGGCCAGCAAGGCAAACGGCGATCAGGCGGGCGCGGCGCATCCTTGCGATGATAGCGCGGGTGGGATTCGCCGCCAGCACCGATCGTCAAGGTCTGCCGGAACTGCCGCGGTTGGGCTGCAGCTCGCAAGGAAAAAATTGAAGGATCTTGGAACCGGAGGCCGACTGGCCAATTGTTGGTAGTGAAACCCTGGAGTTTGGACCTACCCGATGGCTGCCCGAGTCCTCATCGTCGAAGACGAAGTCTTTGTTGCCATGGACATGGCCGAAACCCTCTCCGACTATGGTTACGACTGCATCGGGGTTGCCGACGACACCGCGTCGGCGATGCGGCTGGGCGCTCAGGCAATCGATGTCGCGCTGGTCGATGTGAACTTGTGCGACGGCGCGACGGGTCCGATGATCGGCGAGCTGCTTGCCAGGGAATACGGCGCGAGGGTGATTTTCGTGACCGCCAACCCGCGCCAGCTCGGCGCAGGCGTGCCGGGGACGCTGGGAGTGATCACCAAGCCGGTCGACTTCAAGCTTATCGGTGAAGCACTAGACTTCGCGCTCGCGGTCGAGGCGGGGGCTCCGACCCCAACGCCTCCGCCAGGGTTATCGATCTTTTCGCCCACAACCTGACTTCGCAAGCCCTCAAAGCCGGATTCGGTCGGAGCGGATGGTCATCGACACTTTCAACCCCTCTTCCCGCCAATCGCGATTCAGCGTCCCGCCCAACTGATGTTCCACGGCAAGCGTGGTCAGTTTGGAGCCGAACCCGGTCAGCTCCGGAATGGTCTCGATGCGTGGTCCGTCGCGCTCGGTCCAGGTCAGGGCAACGGTATTTTCGATCTCCTCGATCACGATTGCCACCCGTCCGGCGTCGCTGCTCAGCGCGCCATACTTGAGTGAATTCGTCGCCAGTTCGTGGAAGGTCAGCGCTACCGGGGTCGCAGCGCGGTCGTGGATCAGGAAATCGCCACCGGAAATGCTTATCCTTCCGTCGCTCATCGCCGGGTAGGCGCTTAGAATGCTCGAGAGCAGATTATTGAGCGTGACGTCGATCGCCTTCGGCCGCGAAGTCTCGCTGTGCGGACGAACGAATTCGTGCGCGCGACCCAGCGCCGCGATACGTTCCTGCAAGGTGCGGGCGGGCTCGGCGAAGCGCGGGTCGGAACGGGCGGTCATCCCCATCAATGCCGATATCACCGCGAAAATGTTCTTGATCCGATGGCTGAGCTCGCGGCTGAGGATTTCGTTCTGCTGCGCAGCCTCCTTGGCGTCTTCGATATCGGTGCACGTGCCGATCCAGCGCTGGATCTGCCCTTCGGCGTCGCGGATCGGCAAGGCACGGCCCAGGACCCAGCGATACACCCCGTCGTGTCGACGCAAGCGATATTCAACTTCGTAAGGCTGGCCGGTTTCAAGGCTGTGCCGCCACCGCTTCCACGCCACCGGCCGGTCGTCGGCGTGAAACATGCCCGCCCAGCCTTCGCCGTCGGTCGATCCCTCGGTCACGCCGGTGAAGCGATACCACTGCGCATTGTAGTAATCGTGGTCGCCATCGGGCAGCGTCGACCAGATCATCTGTGGCATCGTATCGGCGAGCGCGTGGAAAGCGGGTCCGGCGCTTTGCAACGCACAACGTCGGCCAAGTGTTAGTTCGGGCGGTACAATCGAGGTGGCCGGGAGTGCGATGTCATCGACCGGGGACGCGCTGCTCATCCAGGAATTGCCCTCGATCCACTCCACTGCCAGCCAACAACGCGGGAATGCCAATTCGGTTGCGAGGGTCTGTATTGGTCAATCCAGATTCGGCCGCAACCACCGCTCCGTCTCGGGCAGCGGCATACCCCGGCGCGCCGCATAATCCTCGACCTGATCGCGGCCGATTCGGGCAACGCCGAAGTACGAGGCCTCGGGGTGGGCGAAGTAGAACCCGCTGACCGCAGCGGTGGGGAGCATTGCCTGGCTTTCGGTCAGCGTGATCCCCGCGTTCCCGGTCGCACTGAGCAGCTCGAACAGGATCGGCTTGAGGCTGTGGTCGGGGCACGCGGGATAGCCCGGCGCTGGGCGGATGCCGCGGTACTGCTCGCGGATCAGCGCCTCGTTGGTCAGCTGCTCGCCCGGCGCATAGCCCCACAACGTGGTGCGGACGTGCTGGTGGAGCCGTTCGGCCATCGCCTCGGCAAAACGGTCGGCCAGCGCTTTTAGCAGGATGTCGTTGTAGTCGTCGTGCGCGGCGCGGAAGCGTTCGAGGTGCGGCTCGATCCCGTGGATGGCAACTGCGAACCCGCCGATCCAGTCGCCGTCGGGATCGATGAAATCGGCGAGGCAGTAATTGGCGCGGTCGCGGCTCTTGCGGATCTGTTGCCGCAGGAACGGCAGGCGGACGTGGCGTTCTTCCTCGACCAGATGGAGCATCACATCGTCGCCATCGCGCGCGCAGGGCCAGAATCCGGCGACGGCTTTGGCGGCCAGCCACTTTTCGGCGACGATGGTATCGAGCATTGCCTTCGCGTCGGCGAACAGCCCCCGCGCGCTCTCCCCGACGACAGGGTCCGAAAGAATCGCGGGGTACGTGCCCGCCAGCTCCCACGCGCGGAAGAACGGGGTCCAGTCGATCATCCCGACCAGGTCGGAAAGGTCCCACTCGGGAAAGGTGTGCAAGCCGGGCTGCTCGGGCGGCGGGGCCTTCTCGCTCATGTCGGCGGCAAAGCCATTGGCGCGCGCGTCGGCCAGGCTGAGCAGGATCGACTGCTCCTTGCCCGCGCGCAGATCGCGGACGTGCTGATAATCCTTGGCGGTGGCGGCGACGAAATCGTCGGCCTGGGTATCCGACAGCAGCTGCGAGGCGACCCCGACCGCGCGGCTGGCGTCGAGCACGTGGATCACCGGCCCATCGTAGGCCGGATCGATCCGCAGCGCGGTGTGGACCTTGCTGGTGGTCGCGCCGCCGATCAGCAGCGGAATCGCGAACTCGCCGCGCTTCATCTCCTCGGCGACGGTGACCATCTCGTCGAGGCTGGGCGTGATCAGGCCGGACAACCCGATGATGTCGGCATCCTCGGCCTTCGCCACCTCGAGGATCTTCGACCACGGCACCATCACCCCCAGATCGATCACCTCGTAGCCGTTGCACTGGAGCACGACGCCGACGATGTTCTTGCCGATATCGTGGACGTCGCCCTTGACCGTGGCCATCACGATCTTGCCCTTGGCGCGCGCGCCGGGTTCTTTCGCCGCCTCGATGAACGGGATCAGGTGGGCGACCGCCTTCTTCATCACCCGCGCCGATTTGACCACTTGCGGCAGGAACATCTGGCCCGATCCGAACAGGTCGCCGACCACGTTCATCCCGTCCATCAGCGGGCCTTCGATCACCTCGATCGGGCGCGGGAACAGGAGGCGCGCCTCCTCGGTGTCGGCGACCACATGCGCGTCGATCCCGCGAACCAGCGCGTGCTCGAGCCGCCGCGCGACATCCCACCCGCGCCATTCCTCCATCGCCTTTTCGGCGACGACATCGGTCCCCCGGAACGATTCGGCCAGCGTTATCAGCCGTTCGGTGGCGTCAGGACGGCGAGCGAGGATCACGTCTTCGCAGGCCTCGCGCAGCACCGGATCGATCTGGTCGTAGATGTCGAGCTGGCCGGCGTTGACGATCGCCATGTCGAGCCCGGCGGGGATCGCGTGGAACAGGAACACCGAATGCATTGCCCGGCGCACCGGCTCGTTGCCGCGGAAGCTGAACGACAGGTTCGACAGCCCGCCCGAGAAGTGCACATGCGGACAGCTCAGCCGGATCGCCTTGAGCGCCTCGATGAAGTCGAGCGCGTAGCGGTCGTGCTCTTCCATCCCGGTGGCGATGGCGAAGATGTTGGGATCGAAGATGATGTCCTCGGCCGGAAATCCGATCCCGGTGAGCAGCGCATAGGCGCGTTCACAAATGGCTATCTTGCGCGCCGCGGTGTCGGCCTGGCCGGCCTCGTCGAAGGCCATCACCACCACCGCCGCGCCATAGGCCATGCACAGCCTCGCCGCGTCGAGGAACGGCTCCTCGCCTTCCTTCATCGAAATCGAGTTGACGATCGGCTTGCCCGAAACGCACTTGAGCCCCGCCTCGATCACCGCCCATTTGCTGCTGTCGATCATCACCGGCACGCGCGCGATGTCGGGTTCGGCGGCGATCAGCTTGAGAAACGTGGTCATCGCCTCGACCGCGTCGAGCAGACCCTCGTCCATGTTGACGTCGATCACTTGCGCGCCGTTCTCGACCTGCTGGCGCGCAACTTCGACCGCGCGGGTGTAGTCGCCCGCAAGGATCAACTTCTTGAACGCGGCAGAGCCAGTGACGTTGGTCCGCTCGCCGACATTGACGAAGCGGGAGGAGGCATTCTGAGTCACAAGCAAACTTCCGTTCGTGTCGAGCGAAGTCGAGACACGTTGCGCCATCCGTGTCTCGACTT
>JAUYQH010000039.1 GCA_030697365.1 Novosphingobium sp.
TGAGCGGCGCTTCGCGACTTCAGCGACGATTATCCTGGCCGGTCCAGCGATCACGCTGCGACCGGCAAAATCTTCAAATCGCGTTGTTCACGGGCAACCAGATACGTCGCCACCGCCTCAGGCCGGGCCGGCAGCGGGTCGAGCCCGCGCTCATCGCACCAGGCTTCAAATTGCCGCCAGTCGCTGGCGTAGGCGCGAATGGTGTTGTGCGCTTTGGCCTGCCTGCGATAGGAACGGGCAGCCGCGATCTCGTCCGCTAACAGGGGGGAGATTTTGGCAGGGGATGCCGCCGCCAGGGGACCCAATGCGACCCGGGTGTCTTGTCCGGCGGCGTCCCCGATCCCCTCAAGCTTCATTTCGCCGCTCCCCGCCCGTTTTCGGGGTGGTTTGTGGCACAATTCCTGTTGTCCGTGAAGGGGCCTTATCGGACAAACTCGCGCTCGGAATGCTCACAAATACCGTTCGAAACGTATTATTGAGTATATTATTAATCTCAAAAATGACAAAATTGTAATAGCTTACCACAGGATGCAGGTTAGGGCTTGGACTTGTTCAAAATCAAAACGAGAAAGCGGCAGTAAGTATTATGGCTTGACAGGAAGTTGGCATTGAATGTCAACGCGGCGGAAGCTCTTGGGGCGGCAGATTGGCTTCTGGATCAGCAGACGCCCGCGGTTCGTTGCCGATCGTAGCGTATCGCGCGCTTGCGGTTGCGCCGACGGAGATGACCAGGATAATTCCAGTCTCGCGCAGAGCAGCGCATGACCCGCGTCATATCCCTTGTCGACGAGCAGGTAGCGCATCCGTCCTGCACCTTCGAACAGCGCGGGTGCCTTCCTTCGCGTTCCTGAGGCTGCCACGCGTCAGCATCAGCGCAAAGGAGCGACCGACAACATGAGAGAGCGCGTAGAACTTGGATGTCCAGCCCCCGCGGAGTCATTCCCCACCGCAGCAATTCACAGTGTCCCTCGCCGATTTCAAAGAATAGCCTGAACTTGCTACGCGTCTCACAGCTCTGTTTGGCTTGTCGCTTCGCCGACATCCTTGAGTGCACTGATCCGCTCCGAGCAAACCGCGTGGACCACGCGGCCAAGCTCTTCGACCTGCGCGCCGAGCCATTGGAGCTCGTCCTTGGTGATGCGGTAGTGCCTCGAGTAGCGGGCTTTGACGTAGGCTTCCTTGAGCTTCTCGAAACGTGATCGATCGCTGCGGGTGTCCCGCGGCCAGACGTAAGTCAGCCGCGGATCGATCCGCTCGGCCTGGGTTCGCAGGAAACCAAGGTTATGAACGTGTGGCGTTTATGCCGAGCGGCGGACTATGCCGAGCGGCCTTGGATTTCCGGCGCCCGCCAACGTGTTGCGGGTAATCGGTTCGGCATAGTTTTGCCGCCACTTCGGACGATTCCCTGGGCCACAACCTCAATCGGAGCTTGCTCCCAGCGCAGGAGATCGCGAGAATCACGCAATGCGAACCGACGTCGATCATCTTCCGGTGACCCAACAGGACGAGCTGGCGCGCGTGCGGCAGGCGTTGATGGACGAATTTGCGGCCGCGATCGAGGGCGCGACGCAGCCGTGGAAGAAGAACGGCAAGATCCAGAAGATCGTGCTGTTCGGCAGCTACAGCCGCGAAGACTGGGTCGACGAGGCGGCGAACGGCTATCAGTCAGACTTCGACATCCTGGTCGTGGTGAGCCACAAGGATCTCACCGACGTCGCCGAGTACTGGTACGTCGCCGAGGACAAGATCCAGCGCGACCCCGCGGTCGGGCGCCCAGTGAACATCATCGTCCACACGCTCGACGAAGTGAACCAGGGGCTGTCGCGCGGCGAGTACTTCTGGGCCGAGATCGCCCGCGACGGCATCGCACTTTACGAGCTGCCCGGTGTCGTGCTCGCGACGCCGAAGCCGCTGACCGCGGCGGACGCCTACGAGATGGCCAGCGCCTATCTTGCCGAATGGCTCCCCTCGGTCGATCGCGCCCTGGCGACGGCATCAACGCAGGCGGCTCAGGGTGAGAATGACCTCGGGTGGAGAAAGGATGCGGCCTTCACGCTGCACCAAGCGGCGGAGCGGGCCTACACCTGCTTCTTGCTCGTGCGCACCCACTACGTGCCGCGCTCACACAACCTCAAGTTCCTCCGCTCGCTGGCCGAGGACAAAGAGCCGCGCCTGGTCGACAGCTGGCCGCGCGCGACCAAGCTCGACCGGCGCCGGTTCGAACTCGCCAAGCGCGCCTACGTCGAAGCCCGGTACTCGACCAGCTACGAGATCGGCAGCGACGATCTCGCGGCGATCACTAACGCGGTCCGTTCGCTTCGCGACGCGGTCGAGGCGATGTCGCGCGAGTGGCTCGAGGGTCTGCGCGAGAAGGCCGGCCTATAACCCGTCGAGAAAAGCGAGCAGCAGGTCGGCGGGCTTGTAGCGCCCACCCTTCTGGCCGTTGAACGGCTTGACCCGGGCCAGGGCCGCCTCCTTCAGTGCGAGATGGGCGTGAAGGTAGACCTGGGTGGTCTTGATCGACTCGTGGCCGAGCCAGAGCGCGATCACCGAGCAGTCGACGCCGGCCTGGAGGAGCTCCATCGCCGCGCTGTGGCGAAGGACATGCGGGGTGACCCGCTTGCGGGCCAGCGAGGCGCAGCGCTGCTTCGCGGTCTCGACATGGCGAGCGAGCAGGCGCTGAACGGCGTCTGGGCTCAGGCTGCCGCCATGGATGTTGGGGAACAGCTTCGTCGAGCCGCGCTGACCCGCCTCCTTGAGCCAGGCCTGCAGCGCATGACAGGTCTGCCGGGTGAGCGGGGTGCAACGCTCCTTGCGGCCCTTGCCGATACATCGGACGTGCGCGCCGGTGCCGAGAACGACGGCGTCGCGTTCGAGCTGGATGATCTCGGACATGCGCAGCGTCAATAGCCCGGCCTCGAGATCGACATCGGCGCGGCCGAGGCCGATCGCCTCGCCCAAGCGCATGCCCGTGGCCGCGAGCAGGCCGAACAGGCAATGATAAGTCTGGCGGTTGATACCCTTGGCCAAGCCCCAGCTGAGCGTCGCTTCGAGCAGCCGCTCGATCTCCGCTTCGGTATAGATGTAGGGGCGCGACCGCCTCGGCGATGGAAAAACCCCGGCGGGCGGCGTCTCGGTCTCGGGCTCGAAGTTCGAGAGATGCCGGGCGAACCCTCGCACCATCGACAGCCGGTTCGGCCAGGACGTGCGCTGAGCCCGGGTGATCCAGGCCAGTGCGAGCTTGCGCGTGATGACCGTGGCCTGCGCTGCATCCATGAACGCGACGAAATCCGCAAGACAGCGCTCCTCGGTCAGGTAGCGATACCCGAACCCGCGCCGCATCTTCACGTAGCGGCTCAGCGCCTGAAGCAGCGCGCTCATTGGTCACCTCCCTGCCACGGCAGGCCCAGGGGGCGCAGGCTGTCGAGATCGACCTTGGCGTATATCCGGGTTGTGTCCTGCTGCTCGTGGCGGAGGAGCTGGCCGATCTCGGTCAGCGTCGCCCCCGATCGAAGGAGGCCGGTCGCCAGGCTGTGCCGGAAGGCATGCGAGCCGCGGCGAGCCAGGCCCGAGATGCCGGCACGTCTGATCGCCGAACCTGCGACGGTCTGGATGCACTGCGGCCCCTTGAACTGGGTGTAAGGTGCGCGAGCGATCAGGAACACCTGGCGACTGTCCGAACGGGGGCGCCCATGCTGCAGGTAGCTGGCGATGGCCGCGCCGACGTCGGGCGGTAGCGGCATGGTCGCGGTCTTGCGCCCCTTGCCCCGCACCGTGAACTGACCAGCCCGCCAGTCGAAATCGTCGAGGGTGAGCCTTGCCACCTCGCACGCCCGCAATCCCAGGCGGGCCAGCAGCATTAGGATCGCATAGTCCCTCCG
>JAUYQH010000044.1 GCA_030697365.1 Novosphingobium sp.
GAAACGTCGCCCGCCTGGGTCTCGATGATCGGCAGCGCGGTCAGCGACCCCGATCCGTTGGCAGCGTTCATCTTGGCCGCGCGCTCGAGCAGACGAGAGTGGAGATAGAACACGTCGCCCGGATAAGCCTCACGGCCCGGCGGGCGGCGCAGCAACAGCGACATCTGGCGATAGGCGACCGCCTGCTTGGACAAATCGTCGTAGACGATGACCGCGTGCATCCCGTTGTCACGGAAATACTCGCCCATCGTCACCCCGGTGTAAGGGGCGAGGTACTGGAGCGGCGCGGGCTCAGAAGCGGTCGCGGCGACGACGATGGTGTATTCCATCGCGCCGTTCTCTTCGAGCTGGCGGACGATCTGCGCGACGGTCGAGCGCTTCTGGCCGATCGCGACGTAGATGCAGTAGAGCTTCTTCGATTCGTCGTCGCCGGCGTTGATGCCCTTCTGGTTGATGAAGGTATCAATCGCGACGGCGGTCTTGCCGGTCTGGCGATCGCCGATGATCAGCTCGCGCTGGCCGCGACCGATCGGAACGAGTGCGTCGAGCGCCTTGAGCCCGGTTTGCACGGGTTCGTGGACCGACTGGCGCGGGATGATCCCGGGCGCCTTCACTTCGACGCGCTGGCGGCTTTCGGCGACGATCGGACCCTTGCCGTCGATCGGATTGCCGAGGCCGTCGACCACGCGCCCGAGCAGGCCGCGGCCGACGGGGACGTCGACGATGGTCCCGGTCCGCTTGACGACGTCGCCTTCCTTGATCTGTGCGTCCGAGCCGAAGATCACCACGCCGACGTTGTCGGCCTCGAGGTTGAGCGCCATGCCCTTTACCCCGTTGGAGAATTCGACCATCTCGCCCGCCTGGACCTGGTCGAGCCCGTGGATGCGAGCGATCCCGTCACCCACCGAGAGCACCGAACCGACTTCCGAGACCTGAGCCTCGGTGCCAAAGCTGGCGATCTGGTCCTTGATGACCTTGGAGATTTCAGCAGCGCGGATTTCCATGACTAACCTTTCATCGCCTGAGCGAGACTATTCAAACGGGTGCGGAGCGAGCCGTCGATGCGGCGGCTGCCGATGGTGACCACCAGACCACCGAGGATTTCGGGATCGACGTTGGCCTCGATCTTGACGTCGCGGCCCTCGCGGGCCTTGAGCCTGGCCGCCAGATCGCGGTGCTGGCTGTCGTCGAGCGGGTGCGCGGTGGTGACTTGCGCGGTCATCTCGCCGCGTTGGGCCGCGGCGATCGCGGCGACGGCGCGGGCGATTTCGGGCAGCTTGGCAAGGCGGCGGTTGTTGGCGAGCACACCGAGGAAGTTGCGCGTCAGTTCGGACAGGCCGAGCACTCCGGCCACGCCGTCCATGGCCTTGGCCGAAGCATCGCGAGAGATTTCGGGGTTGCGGATCAGATCGGCGAGGTCATCCGATTCGCGGATCGCCTGAGCCAAGTTTGCAAGATCGCCTTCGACCGCACCCGTCAGGTCGCGATCCTTGGCCAGGTCGAACAGCGCCGAAGCGTAGCGCCCCGCCAAGCTGGCCGTAATGCCGCCGGAAAACTCCACGCGTAAAAATCCCCTAGTGGATGACAGCATCTCTGCTGGCCGAGGGCAGGGTGCGGCAGCCGGAAATGGCGCTGCGGCCCGTCGTCGGGGGCGCGCATAGCGGCCATTGTGCTGCATTGCAAGATAGGCGAAGGAAGGTGACAAGGTATCCACAAGGAGGTCGCGAAAGCGATGGGTGAAACGATCCACATCGCTATGGACGACGGGCATTCCATGCCCGTCTACCACGCGGTTCCCGAAGACCGCCGCCGTGGCGGGCTGGTGCTGGTCCAGGAGATTTTCGGGGTAACCGAGCATATCCGCGAGCTGTGCGACGAATTCGCGAGCGAGGGCTACGAAGTGCTCAGCCCGGGGCTGTTCGACCGGGTCGAGCCGGGCTGCGCGCTGGGCTACAGCGGCGCCGACTGGGAGCGCGCGGTGGCGATCGCCCGCGGCGAGCATGACTGGGAGCAGGGCCTGCGCGATACCCAGCGCTGCATCGACTGGCTCAAGCAGCGGGGCGGCCCGCTGTTCATCGTCGGCTATTGCTTCGGCGGCTCGGTCGCCTGGCGGATGGCGCAGACCAGCCCCGATCTCGCCGCGGCCTCATGCTACTACGGCGGCTTCATCGCCACCCGCTTCGCCGAAGAACCGCCTCTGTGCGCCGCGATCTGCCATTTCGCGAAGTTCGACACGATGGTCGATTTCGCTGCGGTGGAGAAACTGATCGCCAAGGACCACCCGACCGCGCAGATTTTCGTCTATGAGGCGGGGCACGGGTTCAACTCGGACCGGCGCAAGGACTATCATCCGCCCAGCGCCGACCTCGCGCTCGAACGAACCCTGGCGCTGTTCAGGGCTTGCGGGGGGTAAGTTCCTCCCCGGAACGGGGAAGAACTCAGCGCGGCTGGCACTTATATACCAGCCGCTCGTTGGGGCGGGGCGGCAACAGCGATTTGATCGTCTCCAGACCGGCGCCGAAATCGCGCGCGACCGCTTCGTCCGCTTCGCAAGTCGGCGCCTTGACCGCCGAACGGGCCGCGCGCGCGGCGTTCATCGCTTCGAGGCTGAGCAGGAACCGCTCGACCCGATAGGTCCGCGTCGCGGGGTCGTAGCGATTGACCGAGACGGTCGCCTCGTCGTTGGGCACCAGCACCCGCGACCAGCCGTCGTTGGCGAGGCCATATTGGGTGCGCCCGTTGACGCACCCGGTGGCGCTCCACGCCAGCGGAACATCGGCAACTTCGGAGACGGTGGCGCGGCTGCGCTCGGGATCGAACACACAGACGAACGATCCGGCGGCGACCTGTGAGCCGGTCACTCCGGGCTGAGGCGATCCAGCGGACAGACTGGCCGCGGTGCGCTCGTCAATCGAATCGAGCGGCGGACGCAGCAGCCATGCCACGATCGCGACGAACAACAGCGCGATCCCCGCCCCGCCGGCGATCAGCGCCTTGCGACGTTCTCCACGCTGCTCGATCACCAGCGCGGTTCCCCCCGCCGCAAGCGCGGCGACCAATAGCAGCGCGGCCAGCGCCAAGCCGTTCTCGCGCTCGGCGATGACTTCCAGTTCGGCGCGACGCTGCGCATCGGCGCGGGCTTTGTCGCTTGCTGCAGTCTGACGCCGGGCCTGAGCATCGCTGAGCGCCTGTTCGCTGGCCAGGCGCTGGCTGTCGGCGCGATCGAGCTCGGCCAGACTGCGGCACGGCATCCCGGCGATCCGCGGGGTGACCCCGGCCTCGCGCAGGAACCCGGCCAATTCGCGCAGCGAGACCGCGAAATAGAATTCCGAATCCGCGCCTTCGGACAGCGTCCCGAAGCTGTTGACCCCGATCACCCGCCCACACGAATCGAGCAGCGGTCCACCGCTGTTGCCGCTGCCGACCGGGGCGGTGTGGAGCAATGTCTCGAACTGGCGCGACGAGCGCCCCGACGACACATAGCCGCGAGTCTTCACTGCGCTCTGCGGCTCGACAATCTCCGCCAGGCTCAGCCCCTGCGCGAGATCGACGTTGCCGGGATAGCCCACCGCATAGACTTCCCCTCCGTCCTCGACCGCGCCGGGAAACAGCGTCAGCGCGGGGATCGAACCCTTGTCGATCAGCCGCAGCAGCGCGAGGTCGTTGCGCGGGCTGTAGGCGACGACTTTGGCGAGGTAGCCGCTGCTCCCCTCGGACGGGACCACCCCGATCATCATCGTATCCGAATCGCGCGCAGCCGCGACGACGTGGGCGTTGGTGACCACCAGCGTGGGCGACACCGCGAAGCCCGAGCCGTGGCCGACGTATTGGATCGTCTGCCCGTCGTTGGCGACCAGCACCACGCGCACCACCCCGCGGCTGGCGGCGGCGATGTCCGCGGATTCTGCGCACGCCGGCAGCGCGACGGCGAATGCAGCCAGGGCAATCAGCAAACGCACGAGCAGGCTCATGCGTGTGGTCCTACGGCACTCGCGGCTTTGACCGCAAGCGGCGGGACGCCACCGGCGTCCAAGACAACTATTTCGAAGCTCGACCAAGCAGGAGAATGCCATGACCTACCAGATCACCGGGCTAGACCCCCAACCGTTCGCCAGTCTGTTCGATATGGATGATGCGGCGCTAGCTGTACGCAACGCCCGCCGGGTGGTGGCGCAAGCTGACCGGGGATACCCTTGCCGGATCAGTCTCGAAGATGCCCGCAAGGATGAGGTCCTGATTCTGGTGAATCATATAAGCCATGACGTGCCCACGCCTTATCGCAGCTCTTATGCGATTTATCTGCGGCCGGGCGCCCAGAAGGCCGCCTACATCGATACAGTTCCTCCGATATTCGAAAGCCGTCCACTCGGTATGCGGGGTTTCGATCAGGACGGAATGCTGCGCGATGCCAAGCTCGCGTTGGCGGACGAGGCGGATGCCGCGATCCGCGACCTGTTCGCCAACCCTGGGATCGCCTATATCGATGCACACAATGCCGCGCACGGCTGCTTCGCGGCGCGGATCGAGAGGCATGGAGGCTTATCGTGATCGCCGAAGACGAGGCCTGGGCCGCCGCCACCGCCAAGGACCGTCGGTTCGACGGACAGTTCGTCACGGGCGTCCTGTCGACCGGGATTTACTGCCGCCCCTCATGCCCGGCGCGCCCGCCCAAGCGCGAAAACGTGCGCTTCTTTTCCGACGGTGCGGCAGCGCGGGCGGCCGGACTGCGCGCGTGCAAGCGCTGCTCACCCGACGACGCCAGCCGCGACGAGCGCGCGGTGCTGGCGGCGATCGACGCGATCAAGGCTTCTGAGGAAACGCCCGCGCTGGCCGGGCTGGCGGCGGATGCTGGTTATTCGGTCGCACACTTCCAGCGCCTGTTCACGCGCGCCACCGGGCTTTCGCCCGCGGCCTATTCGCGCGCGCTGCGCCGCGAGCGGGCCGGCGAGGCGCTGAGCGGGGGCGGGCGGGTGACCGATGCGATCTACGAGGCCGGCTATTCGGGCCCGTCGCGGTTCTATGCCGACAACGGCGGCCGGCTGGGGATGACGCCATCGGCGTGGCGCGACGGCGGGCGCGGGGTGCTGATCCGCTGGGCGGTGGTTCCGACCAGCCTGGGCAGGATGCTGGTCGCTGCGACCGACAAGGGCGTGTGCCGCCTGTCGTTCGACGAGGGCGAGGAGACCTTGAGTGTCCGCTTTCCCAACGCGGAGCTACACGAAGGCGGCGAGGACTTCGCCGCGATGGTCGAAACGGTCGTCGCCGCGGTCGAGGCGCCGGGTCTGGCCCACAGTGTCCCGCTCGACGTCCGCGGCACCGCCTTCCAGGAAGCCGTCTGGCGCGAACTGCGCGCGATCCCGCCGGGCGAGACGCGCAGCTATGCCCAGATCGCGGCGGCGGCGGGCAATCCCAAGGCGGTGCGAGCGGCGGGTTCGGCCAACGGCGCAAACAATGTGGCGGTGCTGATCCCCTGCCACCGCGTGATCCGCAGCGATGGCAGCCTGGGTGGGTATGCCTACGGGCTGGAGATCAAGCGCAAGCTGCTCGAAAGGGAGCGCCGCGGATGAACAGGATCGAAGCCTTCCGCGCGCTCCATCTGCCGGGCGACCCGCTGGTGCTGTTCAACATCTGGGATGCGGGCAGCGCCAAAGCCGTTGCCGCGGCGGGCGCAAGGGCCATCGCAACGGGCAGCTATGGCGTGGCCTGCGCTCGAGGCAGCAGCGATGGCGAAAACCTCTCGCTCGACGAAGCGCTGGCCAATCTGGGCGAAATCCTTGGGGTGACCGAGCTGCCGGTGAGCATTGACTTGGAGGCGGGCTATGGCGCCGATGCGGCGGCGGTCGGGCAGTCGGTTGCGAAAGCACGTCAAGCCGGGGCGGCTGGGATCAACATGGAGGATCGACTGCCGGGAGAGACCGCGTTGCTGCCGGTTGACGAAGCGGCGTTGCGAATCGAAGCAGCGGCGGCGACCGGCCTGTTCGTCAACGCGCGCTGCGATGTGTTCCGCGGCCGGGATGCCGTGGCGGACGGCGACGCGCTGATCGCCGCCGCGCTCGAGCGCGCAAGGGTTTATGCCGGTGCAGGTGCGGGCGGCCTGTTCGTGCCGTTCCTATCCAACGCGCGCTGCATCGCCGCGATCTGCGACGGCTCACCACTGCCGGTCAACATCCTGTGGTCGAAGCCATGCGGCGACCGCGCCGCGCTGGCTGGACTTGGGGTCGCCCGGATCAGCCACGGTCACCAGCCGTGGGCGGCGGCGATGGCGTGGCTGGGTGAGCAGGCGAAGGCAGTGCTCGGCGGGGCGATGCCGCCTTACGCCGCCTAAGCCAGCATCGGCGCCATTCCCGGCTCGGCCTTGGCCATCGCGCGCTGGTAGGCGGGACGCTGGCCGATCCGCTGGAGATAAGCGGCGATGTTGGGGAAGGCATCGAGCTTGGCCCCGCCGAACGCGCGCGAGGTGGTCAGATTGAACCCCATCATGATGTCGGCGGTGGTCAGGTCGCGCCCGCCGAAGAAAGGCGCCTCGCCCAGTCGCGCCTCGGCGAGCTGCCAGCCCTTGGCACCGCGGTCGGCGACGAACGCGGGCAGTTCGGTCGCTCCCGCGGCATTGGCGGCGAGCGCCATCATCCCGTTGGTCATGAACGTCGCGTTGGAGAAGTGGAACCAGAACAGGTGCCCGGCAAAGTCGGGGACGTCCACTCCGGGTGACAGCCGGCACCCGCCATACTTGCGATCGATATACTCGCAGATCGCCCCGCTTTCGCCGAGAATGAGGTCGCCATCCTGGATCACCGGCGCGATACCCATCGGGTGCAGCGCCTTGTATTCGTCGGGGGCGAGGCGGTTGTCAGCGCGGCGGTCATAGAGCTTCAGATCGTATTCGAGCCCCAGTTCCTCGCACATCCAGACGATGCGCTCGGACTGCGAGATGCGCAGATGGTGGACGGTGAGCATGGAGCCTCTCCTCAAACGAAACTGTACGGATCGATATCCACCGCGATGCGCACGCCGGGCGCAAAGCGCAAGGGGCCGAGCCATTCGCGGATGATGTCCTGAAGCTGGGTCGAGCGGCGGGCGTTGATCAGCAGGCGGTAGCGATAGCGCCCGCGCAGCAGCGAGAGCGGGGCGGGGGCGGGGCCGAGCACCAGCACGTCGTTGAGGTGCGGCGCCGCGCCGCCGACCGCGCGCGCCGCATCGCGGGCTTCGGCTTCGTCCTCGGAGCTGACGATGATCGCCGCCCAGCGCCCGAACGGCGGCGCCCCGGCCTCGCGCCGCGCCTCGGTCTCGGCGTCGTAGAACGCGTCGCGATCCCCCGCGGCAAGCGCGGCGATCACCGCGGCTTCGGGGTGGCGGGTCTGGATCAGGACCTCGCCCGGCTTGCTCGCGCGACCGGCGCGGCCGGCGACCTGGGCGATCTGCTGATAGGTTCGCTCGGCCGCGCGCAAATCGCCGCCTTCGAGGCCCAGGTCCGCATCGACCACGCCCACCAGCGTCAGTTCGGGAAAGTGGTAGCCCTTGGTCACCAGCTGGGTGCCGACGATCACGTCGATCGCCCCGCTCGTCGCATCGGCGACGAACTGCGCGGCACGCTCACGGCTGGTAAGCGTGTCCGAGGTGACCAGCGCAACCCGCGCTTCGGGCATGATCTCGGCAATTTCGTCGGCGATCCGCTCGACCCCCGGGCCGCAGGCGACGAGGCAATCTGGCTCGCCACATTCGGGGCAGGTCGCGGGCGGGGCCGTTTCGTGCCCGCAGTGGTGGCAGGCGAGCCGCTGCGAGAGGCGGTGCTCGACCAGCCAGGCCGAGCAGTTGGGGCATTGGAAGCGATAGCCGCAGTTGCGGCACAGCGTCAGCGGGGCGTAGCCGCGGCGGTTGAGGAACAGCAGCGATTGCTCCCCCCTGGCGAGCCGATCCTTGAGCCTGGCGACCAGCGGCGGGGCCAGCCAGCGCCCGCGCTCCGGCGGGTGTTCGCGCAAGTCGAGGGTCTCAATCGCGGGCAGGTGAGCGCCGCCGAATCGGTCGGGCAGGTCGAGCTTCTCGTAAATCCCCGCTTCGGCCATTTGCAGGCTCTCGAGCGCGGGGGTGGCGCTGGCGAGGATCACCGGGCTGGCTTCGAACCGGGCGCGCATCACCGCCACGTCGCGGGCGTTGTAGCGCACCCCGTCGTCCTGCTTGAAGCTGACTTCGTGCGCCTCGTCGACCACGATCAGCCCGAGCCTGGCGAACGGCAGGAACAGCGCCGAGCGCGCGCCGACCACGACTTGCGCCTCGCCGAACGCCAGCGAGCGCCACGCGCGGCGGCGCTCGGTCGATTTGAGACCCGAGTGCCACACGACGGGCGCGGTGCCGAAGCGCGATGCGAAACGGGAGAGGAAGTTCTCCGTCAGCGCGATCTCGGGCATCAGCACCAGCACCTGGCGGCCCGCGCGCAGCGCCGCGGCGACGCCTTCAAAATAGGCTTCGGTCTTGCCCGATCCCGTTACCCCGTCGAGCAGGAAAGGTGCAAACTCCGCTCTATCGACCGCAGCGACGAACCGGTTGGCGGCAACCTGCTGGTCGGCGCCGAGCAACGGGACGGCGTGATCGGGTTGCGCGCGGGGATACGGGCGGTCGACATCGACGCTCACCGCCTCGAGCAGTCCGGCGTTGACCATCCCGCGCAGCACGCCCTCGGAGACTGAAGCAATATGGGCCAGCTCGCGGATAGTCGCCTGCTCACCCTGCAAGGCGTCGAGCGCGGCGGCGCGTTGCGGGGTGAGCCGGGCCGGCTCGTGTCCGGTCAGGCGGTATTCGGTGGCAGTGCCGCCCCCGCGCAATGCCGCCCCGCTCGACAGCGCCATCCGCGCCACCGCGGCAAGCGGGGCAATATAGTAGTCGGCGGTCCATTCGATCAGGCGGCGCAGCGGCTCGCGCAAGGGCGGCACCGGCAGCGCTTCGAGCAGCGGGCGCAACCGCGAGTCGGGAACGGCGGTGGCCGGCAGGCGTTCCGGTTCCCAGACGATCCCCAGGATCTGGCGCGGCCCGAGCGGCGCGATGACCACGCTGCCCGGTTCGACCTCCATCCCATCGGGCACGCGATAGTCGAGCGGTCCGAGCGCAGCGTTGAACACGAGGAGTCGGGCACGGTTCATCGACCGGGCTATATGGGGTGCGCAAACGAAAGGACACGGGGCCATGAGCAGCACAATCGAACGGCGGGGATTTCTGGTGGGCGCTGGCGCGACGTCGGTGCTGGCGTTGAGCGGCTGCGCCAGCGGGTTCGGCCAGTTCAGCTTTGTCGATGCCGTGAGGCGGTTGCTGACGCTGTCGTCTTACGCCGCGATCGACCGCCTGGCCGCACCGGGCGGGTTCTACGACAACCAGGTCGCGCGGCTCGACTTGCCCGATGTGTTCGGGCGGCGCGGCGGGGTGCTCGCCAATATCATGACCGGCGTGGTGTTTCGCGACCGGCTCCAGCGCACGCTCAACCGCTTTGCCGAGGACGGCGCGCGGCGTGCCGCGCCCGCAGTGGCGGACACGATCCGCGTCGTCGGCATCGCCAATGCAGTGGCGCTGATCCGCGGCGGGCCGACCGCGGCAACGGGGTTCCTGCGCCAGGAAATGGCAGGGCGGCTGGTCGATGTGATGTTCCCCGCGATCGGCGATGCGATGCGCGTGGCCAACGATCCGGTGTTCGGGCAGGCGCTTGCCGCCATTTCGGGCGTGAACGTTTCAGCCATCGCGCGCGATCTTTCGGTCCAGGCCGACAACGCGATCTGGGGCGAGATCGGCCGCGAGGAGAGCGCGATCCGCGCCGATCCGCGGCGGACCAACGATCCGATCCTGATCGCGGCGCTGACCGGCGCCAACGCGCTCTAATGGGCTGCTGACAGCACGCGGTGCGCTACCTATAGCGGACGAAGAATCGTCCGCTCGGGAGCACGCCAAGTGAAATTCTTCGTCGACACTGCCGACACCGCCGACATCGCCGATCTCGCCGCCACCGGGCTGCTCGACGGGGTGACCACCAATCCCTCGCTGATCCACAAGGCGGGGCGCGATTTTTTGGAGGTTACCAGGGAGATCTGCGGGCTGGTCGATGGTCCGGTCAGCGCCGAAGTGGTCGCGCTCGACCACGCCGGCATGATGCGCGAGGCCGAAGTGCTGCGCAAGATCGCCGACAACGTGTGCATCAAGGTGCCGCTGACCATCGACGGCCTCAAGACCTGCAAGATGCTCACCGGTGACGGGACGATGGTCAACGTCACGCTGTGCTTTTCGGCCAACCAGGCGTTGCTCGCAGCCAAGGCGGGGGCCAGCTTTATCTCGCCATTCGTCGGGCGGCACGACGACAACGGGTTCGACGGGATGGCTTTGATCGCTGATATCCGCCTGATTTACGACAACTATGCCTTCCCGACCGAAATCCTCGTCGCCAGCGTCCGTCACGGCATCCACGTGCTCGAAGCCGCCAAGATCGGCGCCGACGTGATGACCGCGCCTCCCGCGGTGATCCGCGGGCTGTTCAAGCATGTGCTGACGGACAAGGGGATCGAAGGTTTTCTGGCGGACTGGGCGAAGACCGGGCAGTCAATCTGACGGTCCAAGGCTTCATATGTCCGACTCCACCCCTCTCGATCGGTTCAAGTCCGTCCTGACTGGCACGGCCCGCGCGATCGCGCACGAGCCCGAGGTCGAGGTGGCTTGGACCGCGGACGCCCCTGCACAGTCGGGCAAGAACTTCAAGGTGCCGATGCCGGGGCGCAGCCTGCCGCGCGGGCAGGCGATGGAGGCACGCGGATTTGCCGACAGCATGGCGCTGCGGCTGCGCCATCACAACGAAGCACTACACAATAAAAACGCACCCTCTGAATCAGTTGCACGGGCTTGTTATGACGAGATCGAGGCCGTGCGCTACGAAGCGCTGGGTTCGAAGGCCTACGCCGGGATGCGCGACAATCTCGCCTCGGCGATGGACGTGCGGATCGCCGCCAACCCCATCGCGCGTGCCAGCCAGGCCGACGAAGTGCCGATCCAGTCGGCGCTCGCGCTGCTCCTCCGCGAACATCTGACGGGGCAGGCGGTGCCCAAGGCGGCGCAGGCCGGCGCCGACCTGCTGCGCGGGTGGATCGAGGACAAGGCGGGTGCCGATTTCGACGCGCTGGCGCTGTCGCTCGATGACCAGAACGCGTTCCAGGGACTGGCGCTCGACATGCTCCAGCATCTCGAACTGACCCGCACCCCCGACAACATCCCGCCCGAGGATACCGGCGACGAGGACGAAGGCGAGGACGGCGACGACGAGCAGGACGATGGCGACGACGCCGCCGAGGACGAGCAGCGCACCGAAACCACCGGCGACAGCAGCGAAGGCGACGACGACAGCGAAGGCGAAGTCGAGCGCGAGGAAGTCGAGGATTCCGAGGACGGCGACATGGCCGACGAGGGCGAGGAGGGGATGCTCCCCACGCGCCCCAACCGGCCATGGACCGAGCTCCCCGACAAGTTCGATTACAATCCGTTCACCCAAGCCTTCGACGAGGTGATCGAGGCGCGCGAGCTGTGCGACGAGGACGAACTCACCCGCCTGCGCGCCTATCTCGACACGCAGCTGAAAGGCTTGCAGGGGATCGTCACCAAGCTCGCCAACCGGCTCCAGCGGCGGCTGATGGCGCAGCAGAGCCGCAGCTGGGACTTCGACCAGGAGGAGGGCATCCTCGACGCCGCACGGCTGGCGCGGGTGGTGGTCTCGCCGGGCCAGTCGCTGAGCTACAAGGTCGAGCGTGACGTCGAATTCAAGGACACCGTCGTCACCCTGCTGATCGACAATTCGGGTTCGATGCGCGGGCGGCCGATCTCGATCGCCGCGATCAGCGCGGACATTCTCGCGCGCACGCTCGAACGCTGCGGGGTCAAGACCGAAATCCTCGGCTTCACCACCCGCGCGTGGAAAGGCGGACAGAGCCGCGAGGCATGGCTGGCCGGGGGCAAGGCGCCGCAGCCGGGTCGGCTCAACGATCTGCGCCACATCGTCTACAAGAAGGCGGGCGAGCCCTATCGCCACGCTCGGCGCAACCTGGGCCTGATGATGCGCGAGGGGCTGCTCAAGGAAAACATCGACGGCGAGGCGCTGCTGTGGGCCCACGCCCGGCTGCTCGCGCGCGCCGAGGACCGCCGCATTCTGATGGTCATCTCCGACGGTGCGCCGGTCGATGATTCAACACTTTCCGTGAATAATGCCGGATACCTCGAGCAACATCTTAGGAAAGTAATAGACTGGATCGAGCGCCAATCGCCGGTCCAGCTCGTGGCCATCGGGATCGGTCACGACGTAACCCGCTATTATCGCCGAGCGGTCACGATCATGGACGTCGAACAGCTCGGCGGGACGATGGTAGAGCAGCTTGCGGGCCTGTTCGAGGATGAAGGATGACCGTCACCGAAGCCGTCGCCTCGCGCCGTTCGGTGCGTCAGTTCACCAACCGACCTGTCGAGCGCGCCGTGCTCGAGCGGGTGCTGGAGAAAGCGAGAAATGCCCCATCCGGCGGCAACGTCCAGCCGTGGAACGCGATCGTCCTGACCGGCGAGCCGCTGGCCCGGCTGACCGGGGCGATCCTCACCAAGGCAGCGAGCGAGCCGCAGGGCAGCGGTTTCGAGTACGATATCTATCCCACGGGGCTCGAAGGCCGCTATGAGGCGCAGCGCCGCGCGGTGGGGCATGCGATGTTCGAATCGGTCGGGCTGGCGCGCGAGGACAAGGCGGGGCGGATCGCCCAGATGGCGCAGAACTGGACCAGCTTCGGCGCCCCGGTGCAGCTGTTCACCTACACTGCCAAGTATATGGGCCCGCCGCAGTGGTCGGACATGGGGATGTGGCTCCAGACGGTGATGCTGCTGCTGCGCGAGGAGGGGCTCGACAGTTGTCCGCAGGAAATATGGGCGCGCTATGGCGAGTTCATGAAAGCGCAGCTCGGGATCGACGACGAGCACATCTTCTTTTGCGGGATGGCGATCGGCTATCGCGACGCGGCAGCGCCGATCAACTCTTTTCCCGTTCCGCGCGTTCCGCTGGGCGAAACGGTCGCATTCGAGGGATTCTAAGGGGTTAACCCACGACGGGAGGGATTTGAACCCTGTCGTCCCCCTTGGAGCGAAGCGGCAAACGGCCTATGGGGTGGCCACAACCATAGCAACGACGGTCGCAGATTGAAGGCACGGCGGCGCTCCGGAAGACGGGGCGGCGATAAGGAAACTGCGATGCGAATCTGTTTTGGCGCGATCGAATCGCTGCCCGCCGGGGTTCGCTGAGCCGTGCCCGATCGACGCAGGGCCCCCAGGCAAAGCACCGGCGAGCGGGTGCGCAGCCTACGCCGGGTCGCTGGCCAACTGGGCGGCGCGCGGATTGCGATTGCGGCGCTGCTGCTGGTCATCGCCCTGCAGATCGCCGGATCGAGTTGGCGGTTGCCGTTGCTGCGCGACGCGGAAAGCGCGCTCTATGATCTGCGGGCGGCAAATCTGGCGCCGGGTGCGGACACCGACAAGCGCATCACGCTGGTGGTGTACACCGCCGACACCAATCGCGCGACCGGGCAGATCTCGCCGGTCGATCGCACGATCCTGGCCAGGGCGCTCGGGCAGATCGACGAGCTCGGCGCCAAGGCGATAGCGATCGACGTGCTGTTCGATAGTCCGCAGGACGACGACCCGCTGCTCCAGAGCACGCTCAAGGCCATGAAGACGCCGGTATTCCTCGCCTATGCCGATGCGCGGACCAATCCCGATGCGATCACCTTCGAACAGGAGCAGGATCTGCGGGCCTATGTCGCCGCGGCGGCCAGCCCCAAGGTCAAGCCGGCCAGCATTCTGCTCGAAACCGACAGCGACAACGTGGCGCGGCGCTGGCCTCAACAGTACCCTGGACTCCCGCCCTTGCTGGCGGTGGCGATGAGCGACGCCGGTGGCGATGGCGACGCCCGTTTCGCACAGTATACCGGCCCGATTCGCTTCCGCATGCCGCTGTCGTCGGATCGCCCGGTGTTCGACAAGATTCCGATCGACCTGCTCGCCGATCCCGAAAGCGCGCCGCTGGTCAGGGACGTGATCGCGAATCGTTATGTGATGATCGGGGGCGATTTTTCCGATTTCGACCAGTTCGACACGCCGTTCACCCGAACCGGCAATCCGATCACGGGCGAAAGGCGTATGATCGGGGTCGAAGTCCACGCCAGCATGCTCGCCCAGTCGCTTGACCATGCCCTGCCGCGCGAGGTGCCGGGATGGGCTCGGTGGCTTGTGGCTGGGGGCGTGATGCTTCTGGGAGCGGCCACGGCGTTCTTCAGCGGACGCGGCGCGGTGATCGGGCTGGCGGTCATACTTCAGTTCGCGCTGTTCCTGGTCGTGCCCTTCCTGCTTGAGCGCTGGGGCTACGATACGCTGGAGCTGCCGTCGATGGGCTGGATCGTCGGCTGGCTGCTCGCCTACACCGCGATCAACGCCGCGATGCGCGTGATCGGCGCCAAGGAACGCGAGTTCGCGCAAGGTGCCCTGGGCAAGTACCTGCCGCGCTCGATCGCCGCTGAAATCGTTCGCAACCCCGACCGCCTCTCGCTCCACGGCGAAAAGCGCGAGCTGTTCTGCGTGTTCTCCGACCTCGAGGGCTTCACCAAGCTGAGCCACGCGCTCAAGCCCGAAATCGTCGCCGCGCTGCTCAACGACTATCTCGACCGGCTGAGCGCGATAGTGCTCGAATATGGCGGAACGCTTGACAAATTCGTCGGCGATGCGGTGGTCGCGTTCTGGGGCGCGCCGATCGCCTATCCCGACGATGGCGAACGCGCGATCCGCGCGGCCTGGGCGATGCACCGGGCGGGCGAGGAATTCCGCCGCTCGGCTGCCGAAGGCCTGCCCCCGATCGGACGGACGCGGGTGGGCGTTCATTTCGGCGAGGCGGTGGTCGGCAATTTCGGCGGCGACAAGCGTATTCAATACACCGCACTGGGCGATGCAATGAACACCGCGGCACGGCTTGAGGCGGCCAACAAGACGCTCAAGACCGGGGTGCTGGTCAGCCGCGAGGCGACCGAGCGTTCGGGGCTAGACTGGTTCCGCCCGATGGGCACGATCACCTTGCGTGGACGCTCGACCCCGGTGGATGTGTTCGAGGTGGTTCCCGATCTCGCCGGGGATGAGCGCGCCGTGGTAAACGAACTTGTCGAAGCCCATGCTGCGGGCGATTCTCCGCTTGTGCAGCGACTCACAGCGAAACTCGCGCAATTCGGGCAGGACGATGCCCTGGGCAACCTTTCCGAACGGTTGCGCGCCACAGGTAAAGGAGAGAGCTATGTTCTCGGATAGGAAACGGGCGGTCAGGATGGTCATGGCCGGGGCAATCGCGGCGGGCTTTGGCCTGGCGGCGAGCGCCGCGCAGGCCCAATCGGTGATCGTACGCTCGACCGGCCCTTCGGCGGCCACTTATCCACAAGGCAAGAAGCTGCCGGCCAATGCCAAGGTCGCGCTAAAGCCCGGTGACAAGCTGACCGTGCTCGACAAGGCGGGAAGCCGTATTCTGGTCGGCCCGGGCAGTTTCACGCTCGATGGCAGCGTAAGCCGCGACACCGGGGCGGTGAGCCGGGTTTCGGGAGTGCTGGCGAACGCCGGGACGCGGACCCGGACCGGGGCGGTGCGCGGCGCGTCGGGCCCGGCACTTCCGGCGGACGCCCCCAACGCGCCCGACAACGTGTGGTACATCGACGTCAGCAAGGGCGGGGCCTGGTGCGTGGCCAACCCCGCGTCGGTGGTTCTGTGGCGGCCCAACCGCAGCGAGCAAGCGAACGCCAAGCTTTCGCTCGCCGGGGGCAAGCCGGTCGACATCGTCTGGAAGAAGGGCAACCCCCTCAAGTTGTGGCCGGTCACGGCTCTGCCGGTGGTCGAGGGCGGGCGCTATACCTTCAGCGATCCGGTGGGGCCGTCGGTGACGCTCACCCTACACCTTCTGCCTACAGCCCCGGCAGACGATCTGAGCGCGGCGGCGATGCTGGCGGAAAAGGGCTGCACCGCGCAGCTCGATGTGTTCGCCAACGCCGCGAGCCCGGCGACCGGAAGCTGACTATGGTCAAATTGGGCCTTTGCGCGGCTGCGACCGTAGCCGTGCTGATCGCCACGACCACGACCGCCGCCGCACAGGCGATCGTGGTCCGCGCGACCGGGCCTTCGGCGACCAAGTTTCCCAAGGGAATGAAGCTGGGCGCCGGGACTTCGATCAGCCTGCAGCAAGGCGACGTGGTGACGGTGCTCGATCGCGTCGGCACGCGGATCGTCAAGGGCAAGGCGACTTACGTGATCGACAGCCAGGTGCTGCGTGACCGCGGACTGGTTCCCTTGCTCACCCGCTCGCTGAGCAACCCGCGGACCATCCGCGCCGGCGCAGTGCGCGGCGGGGCGCCCGTCGGAATCGCGAAAATGGCACCCAGAAGCGTCTGGCTGGCGGACATCGACAAGGGCGGCAAGGTCTGCGTCCCGCAAGGCAGCGGGCTCTACCTGTGGCGCGGCGAAAATGGCGCTCAGCGGCTGTCGTGGCTGAGCGAGGCGGAAGGCGGGGCGATGGTCCGCCTCCAGTTCCCGCCGCAGACCTCGGGGATTTCGTGGCCCAGCGGCAGTCTGCCGCTGGTTGCGGGGCGCAGCTATCGGATCGACGGCGATGGCGCGGCGGATGCCACGGTGGAATTCGAGGTGGTCAGCCTGGCCCCCGACGCCATCCCCGACAACGCCGCCGACCTTGGCAGCCTGCTCCTCGCCAACGGTTGCACGGTCCAGTTCGACCTGCTTGCCGACAGCCTGGCCATGGCAGACGCGGCCGCGGGCTGACCAGATGCGCCACCCTTGACCGTTGACCGCGGACGCGGGCAAGGGCGGGGCACATGTCCGACGATCCCGCCCCCGGTGCGCCGCTCCGGCTGTTCAACAGCCTGACCCGCCAGCTCGAAGAGTTCCGCCCCATCCATCCGGGTGAAGCGCGGGTCTATACGTGCGGGCCGACGGTCTACAACTATCCGCACATCGGCAACATGCGCGCCTACGTCTTCGCCGACGTGCTTGGGCGGACGCTGAGCTGGAAGGGGTACAAGCTCACCCACGTCATCAACATCACCGACGTCGGCCATCTCACCGACGACGCCGATGCGGGCGAGGACAAGCTGGAGAAGGCCGCGGCGGAGAACGCGCAGTCGATCTGGGACATCGCCCGCCACTACACCGAGGCCTATTGGTCCGACGTCAAGGCGCTCAACATTCGGGGGCCGATGAAGGCGGGCATGCCCGAGGCGGCGCACTGGTCGATTGCCACCGACTATGTTCCGGCGATGATCGAGTTTGCCAAGTCGATCGAAGCGCACTGCTACGAGTTGCCGGGCGGGCTGTATTTCGACACGTCGACGGTCGCCGATTACGGCCGCCTCGCTCGCGCCGCGACGGAGGACGGAGAGGGTCGGATCGACGCGGTCGAAGGCAAACGCCATGCCGCCGACTTCGCGATCTGGCGCAAGACCCCGCCGGGCGAGACCCGCCAGATGGAGTGGGACTCGCCGTGGGGCCGCGGGGCGCCGGGGTGGCATCTGGAATGCAGCGTGATGAGCGGACAACTGCTCGGCTTTCCGTTCGACATCCACACAGGCGGGATCGACCACCGCGAGATCCATCACCCCAACGAGATTGCGCAGAACCAAGCGTTTTGCCACTCCGAAGCAAGCGGCGCGAACATCTGGATGCACAACAACTTCCTCGTCGAACGCTCGGGCAAGATGAGCAAATCGGCGGGGGAATTCCTGCGGCTGCAATTGCTGATCGACCGGGGCTATCACCCGTTGGCGTACCGGCTGATGTGCCTGCAGGCGCATTACCGGAGCGAGCTGGAGTTTTCATGGGAGGGATTGCAGGCGGCCCACGTCAGGTTGCGGCGGCTGGCAAAGGCCGCGGCAAACGTCCATCAACTCGCGAAATCAGACGTTCAAGTCCATGATCCAAGACTGGTGGAAATTTTGGCCAAGTTCGATGAGGCAATCGGAGACGATCTCAACACCGCCGTAGCCATAACGTTGATTGAGAAGGCGACCGCGTTCAAAACCGACGATGCTTCAACTGCGATTGCGACGATGGATCAGATTTTGGGACTGAAGTTGCTTGATCTAGAACGAGATAATCTTCGAATTCGGCCTAAGTCCGCGCAGATTTCCGAGGCCGAAATACAGTCTGTATTGTCGCGAAGGTTGACTGCCCGCGCCGCCAAGGACTTCGCCACCTCCGACCGCCTCCGCGACGAGCTCGCCGCGCAAGGCGTCGAGGTTATGGATGGCGATCCGCTCGGCTGGGACTGGAAGCTCGGGTGAAGCTCTGGCGGCTTACCCGCGCGCCGTTCGTCGCGCTCGATGGGGCCGGGGCGGAGAAGTTCGGCTCGCGTTATGCTCCGCCGGGCGAGGCAGTGGTCAGCCTCGCGTCCGAGGCGGGACTCGCGGTGTTGGTGACCATGCGCTACCTTCCGCGCGACCTCGCGGGGATTACCGACGACTACGTGCTCGGCTGGACCGAAGCAGATGCCATTCCGGAACGAGTGCCAAGCGGCCCTGACGAAGCGATCCGCGAGTGGACCGTCAAGTGGCTCGCGGAGCGCCGTTCGCTGCTCGCCGCGGTTGCCTCCAAGGTCCTGCCCGAAGCCGATGTCGTCCTGTTCAACCCGCGCCACCCGGATGCCGCAGCGGTCGCCCCGCTTACCACCCGCCCGTTCGACTTCGCCGAATGCCTGCACCGCCCGCCGATGCTCGACAGCTACCGGAGAACCGCATGACCGTCACCGTCGTCTCCGCGCTGGTCCGCCCGCTGATCGAGCCGCATTTGCCCGAATGGGTCGAGGCGCGGTTCTACAAGTCGGTCGACGAGATGCTCGAGTTCGCGCCGCACGCCGAGATCGGCTGGTTCGACCTCGAGCATAAGCCGCCGATGCTTGAGGCGATCCGCCGGGCGGAGAAGCTCAAGTGGCTCAACTCGATCTATGCCGGGCTCGATTTCCTGCCGTTTGACCTCCTGCGCCAGCGCGGGACGATTATCACCAACGGGGCGGGGATCAACGCGCTGACCATCGCCGAGTACGTCGTGATGGGGATGCTGACGATCGCCAAGGGCTATCGCGAGGTGGTTCGCGCGCAGGACCGCCGCGAATGGCTGCTCGCCTCGCCGGGCCGGCGCGAACTGGCGGGAAGCAAGGCGCTGCTGCTCGGTTACGGCGCGATCGGCAAGCTGGTCGAGGCCCGGCTGACGGCGTTCGATGTGGCGGTCACCAAAGTTCGGCGTTCGCCAGGGCCGGACACGCTAGGCCCGAACGATTGGCGCGCCCGGCTGGGCGAGTTCGACTGGATCGTGCTGGCGGTCCCCGCGACGCCCGATACCGATGCGATGATCGGCAAGGCCGAACTCGCGGCGATGAAACCGAACGCAGTGCTGCTCAACGTCGCACGCGGCGCGGTGGTCGATCAGGATGCGCTGATTGCGGCGCTCTCCGAAAAGCGGATCGAGGCCGCGCTGCTGGACGTCACCACGCCCGAGCCGCTGCCTGCGGACAGCCCGCTGTGGTCGTTGCCCAACGCGCACGTGACCATGCACCTGTCGGGCCGCGCGACCGAGAAGATGTTCGAGCGCTCCGCCGAGCGTTTCGTGACCAACATCCACCGCTGGGGGCGCGGCGAGCCGGTCGAGCCGCGGTTCGATCTCGATCTGGGATATTGATCGTCAATAGCGGCGTGACTCCGCGTTCGGGCTTTGTTAGGCCTGCCCCCGGCGGGTAGTTGGGGGCATTCGACATTCCTTCGCCGGCCAGGGTTGCGCAGTTCCAGAACCCGGGGGCGCGCGCACAAATGCGCCGCTTCCCTGCTTTGCGTAAGGGAGCGAGCGAATGGCCGATGCGGGCGCCAAGGTTGGCCAGAAGGCCTCCGATCTTTTCATCCAGTGCCTCGAGGAAGAGGGCTGCGAGTATATCTTCGGCGTACCCGGTGAGGAGAACCTAGATTTCCTCGATTCGCTGTCGCGCTCCAAGACAATCAAGCTGATCCTGACCCGGCACGAACAGGGCGCCGGGTTCATGGCCGCGACGTATGGCCGCCACACCGGCAAGACCGGCGTCTGCATCGCCACGCTGGGGCCAGGCGCGACCAACTTCGTGACCGCTGCGGCCTATGCAACTCTCGGCGGGATGCCGATGCTGATGATCACCGGGCAAAAGCCGATCAAGAAGTCCAAGCAGGGCCGCTTCCAGATCCTCGACGTGGTCTCGATGATGGGGCCGATCACCAAGTACACCCACCAGATGGCGAGCAGCGACAACATCCCCAGCCGGGTGCGCGAGTGCTATCGTCTGGCCGAGGAGGAAAAGCCCGGCGCCACGCATATCGAGCTGCCCGAGGACATTGCCGACGAGCACACCGATTCCCGGCCACTCAAGCGCAGCATCGTCCGCCGCCCGAGCGCCGATCCCAAGTCGGTCCGCCAGGCGGTCCAGGCGCTGGAGAACGCCAAGGCCCCCGTGCTCGTGATCGGTGCGGGCGCCAACCGCACGATGACCGGGCGGATGCTGCTCCAATTCATCGAGAAGACCGGGATTCCATTCCTCACCACCCAGCTCGGCAAGGGCGTGATCGACGAACGCCATCCCAAGTTCCTGGGTTGTGCGGCGCTGTCGGCGGGCGATTTCGTCCACCGCGCGGTCGAGGACAGCGACTGCATCGTCAACCTCGGTCACGACGTGATCGAGAAGCCGCCGTTCTTCATGCTCGAGGACGGGCCCACGGTGATCCACGTCTCGTCCAAGACTGCCGAAGTCGATCCGGTCTATTTCCCGCACATCGAGGTGATCGGCGATATCGCCAACGCAGTGTGGCAGATGAAGGAGGACATCGTCCCGTCCGGTTCGTGGTCGTTCGATCACATGCTCGCCTACCGCAAGGCCGAGGTCGATCACACCGCGCCGCTGGCAGCCGACGCGCGCTTCCCGATCTTTCCGCCGCATCTGGTCCAGTCGATCCGCGACGCAATGCCCGACGACGGGATCATCTGCCTCGACAACGGGGTCTACAAGATCTGGTTCGCGCGCGGCTACACCGCCTATCGCCCCAACACCGTGCTGCTCGACAACGCCCTGGCGACGATGGGCGCGGGGCTGCCCTCGGCGATGATGAGCTCGATGGTTTATCCCGACCGCAAGGTTATGGCGGTGTGCGGCGACGGCGGGTTCATGATGAACAGCCAGGAAATGGAAACCGCAGTTCGGTTGAAGCTCAACATCACCGTGCTGATCCTCAACGACAGCAGTTACGGGATGATCCGCTGGAAGCAGGCCAACATGGGCTTTGCCGATTTCGGACTGACCTATGGCAACCCCGATTTCGTCAAGTACGCGGAAAGCTACGGCGCGATCGGACATCGGGTGGAAAGCGCGGCGCATCTCAAGGAGCTGCTGGCGCACTGCAACAGCACGCCGGGGGTCCACCTGATCGATTGCCCGGTCGATTATTCGGAGAACGACCAGATACTGAATATCGACATCAAGCGGCTGTCGAAGGAATTGTAGGCCACAGCCCGTCGCCCCGGCCTTGAGCCGGGGCCCCGCTTTCCTTCTCGCGGCGGGGAAAAGAAAGCGGGATCCCGGGTCTAGCCCGGGATGACGTGGAGATTGTCCGACGTGGTCCAGCTCAAAGACACCTACCCGCTCTATCTCAACAACAAGGCGGTGCAGCCCAACACCGACCTCAAGGTCACCGACAAATACACCGGCGAGGTCGCGTTCCGCTGCGCGCTGGCGACCCCCGACGTAATTGACGAAGCGATTGCCGGCGCAGTGCGCGCGGCAGAACCGATGGCGCGGCTGGCGAGTTACGAGAAGCAGGGCGTGCTCAACCATTGCGTCAAACGCTTCCAGGAGCGTTTCGACGAGCTGGCCTATGCGCTGTGCGTCGAGGCCGGCAAACCGATCGCCGACAGCGAGGGCGAGGTCACCCGCCTGATCGACACCTTCCGCATCGCCGCCGAGGAATCGACGCGCAATTACGGCGAGGTCCAGCCGCTCGATATCTCGGCGCGGGCCAAGGGCTATATCGGGATGTGGAAGCGCGTGCCGATCGGGCCGTGCAGCTTCATCTCGCCCTTCAACTTTCCGCTCAACCTCGCCGCGCACAAGATCGCGCCGGCCATCGCCATCGGCTGCCCGTTCGTGATGAAGCCCGCCAGCCTGACTCCGCTCGGCGCGATCATCATGGGCGAGGTCCTGGCCGAGTGCGATGTGCTGCCCAAAGGCGCGTTCTCGATCCTGCCCGCCAGCCGCGACGGCGCCGACCTGTTCACCACCGACGAGCGGCTCAAGTTGCTGTCGTTCACCGGCTCGCCCGGGGTGGGCTGGGAGCTCAAGGCCAAGGCGGGCAAGAAGAAGGTCGTGCTCGAACTCGGCGGCAACGCCGCGGTGATCGTCGATCATGACGCCGATCTCGACCACGCGCTCGCGCGGATCGTGTTCGGCGGGTACTACCAGTCGGGGCAGAGCTGCATTCACGTCCAGCGCGTGATCATCCACGAGAGCGTGTACGACAAATTCCGCGATATGCTCGCAGCCAAGGTCAAGACGCTGGTCAAGGGCGACCCCAAGAAGCGCGACACTTTCATCGGGCCGATGATCTCCGAGAAGGAAGCGACCCGGCTCAAGGGCTGGATCGACGCGGCGGTCGCGGGGGGCGCAAAGCTGCTCGCGGGCGGCGGGCGCGAGGGGGCGATGCTCGAAGCCACGCTGCTCGAAGGCGCCTCCACCGACAGCGACGTTTACCGCGAGGAGGCGTTCGGGCCGGTTGTGATCCTCAGCAGGTTCAGCGAATGGAAGGCCGCGCTCGACGAGGTCAACGACAGCAAGTTCGGCTTGCAAGCGGGGATCTTCACCCGCGACATTCACAAGGTGCTCGAAGCCTGGGACCACCTCGACGTCGGCGGGGTCTGCGTGAACGAGGTCTCCTCGTACCGGGTCGACAACATGCCCTACGGCGGGGTCAAGGACTCCGGGCTTGGCCGCGAGGGCGTGCGCTTCGCGATGGAAGACATGAGCGAGATCCGGAATCTGGTGATCCGCCGCGAAGGATAACACGTGCCCTTGTGGCTGATCGCCGGCTTCTTCGGGACCGCGCTGCTCTATGCCTCGGTCGGGTTCGGCGGGGGATCGACGTATTCGGCGCTGCTGGCGCTGGCGGGGACCGATTTCCGCATCCTCCCGATCGTATCGCTGGCCTGCAACATCGTGGTGGTGATCGGGGGCGTGATCCGCTTCGCCCGCGCCGGAGAAATGCCATGGCGCGGCGCGCTGGCCGTGTCGCTGGTTGCCGCACCGCTGGCATTCCTCGGCGGGCTGACCCCGATCAGGGAAAGCGCGTTCCTGGCCCTGCTGGGCGCAAGTCTGGTGTTCGCCGCGCTGGCCTTGCTGCTTCCGCTGTCGCGCGAATCGTATGATCGCCCGCGCCGTGGCTGGATGATGCCACTGGCCGCCGCGCCGTTGGGGTATCTGGCCGGGCTGGTGGGCATCGGCGGCGGCATTTTCCTTGCACCGCTGCTGCATCTGACGCGGTGGGACAAGGCGCGGCGGATCGCCGCCACCGCCAGCCTGTTCATCCTGATCAACTCACTGGCCGGATTGGCCGGGCAACTCGCCAAGTCGGGCCCGGAACGCTTCGGAGAGGCGCTGGGCGGCGGCCTGCCGCTGCTGATCGCGGTGGTGATCGGCGGCCAGATCGGCAGCTTCCTCGCGCTGCGCTTTTTGCCCGGTCAAGTCATCCGATGGCTGACTGCGGCGCTCACCGGATGGGTCGGAATTCGCCTCCTTTGGGGCTGAAGCGCATAAGAATGTCGTGTCGATACAAGTTTTTGGCGGATTCTCTCCGATATGGTCGCGATTGACGGGGGATGGGTAACGGGCCTAGGCTTGGCGAAAGAATCGACGGGTCGCCCCAAATTAAATTGCAAACAGGGGGCAAGCAAATATGGGGAATCCGCGCACCGGGCATTCGCGCTGGGCTGTGGCCACGGCGATCGCGTCTTCGGCGATTTCGATTGCGGCGCTTCCCGCGCCCGCGTTCGGCCAGGCCGCCTCCCCGACCGCCGGGGTGCCGACCCGCGACGAGCTTGAAACCATCACCCGCCCCCGCGTCGATGAGGCACCGCAGTTGAACATCGAGGGCGGGATCGAGCGCTCGCCGTGCCCGCTGGCCGATCCCCAGTACAAAGACATCCCGGTCACGATCAGCGCGGTGAGCTTCAACAATCTCAAGGGCGCGACCGCCAGCGAGCTCGAACCGGCGTGGAAGCCGTTCGCCGGGAAGCCCCAGCCGATCGCGGTGCTGTGCGAAATCCGTGACGCCGCGGCGACGATCCTGCGCAACAAGGGCTACCTCGCCGCCGTCCAGGTTCCGACCCAGAAGATCGAGAACGGCGAAGTCCGCCTGGAAGTGCTCTATGCGCGGATCAGCGCGGTGCGCGCCCGGGGCGAGACCCGCGGCGCAGAGCGCAAGCTGGAGGAGTATCTCGGTCGGCTCACGGAGGACGAGGTCTTCAACCGCTACACCGCGGAACGCTATCTCCTGCTCGCGCGCGACCTGCCGGGCTACAACGTCCAGCTCACGCTCAAGCCCGCAGGCACCGGGCAGGGCGATCTGATCGGCGAAGTCGCCGTGGTGCGGCGGCCCTACGTGGTCGATTTCACCGCGCAGAACTACGGCGCCAAGGCGACCGGGCGGTGGGGCGGACAGTTGCGCGCGCAAGTGTTCGGGCTGACCGGGCTGGGCGATGCGACCACCATCGGGCTTTATTCGACCGCCGACTTCCAGGAGCAGCAGATCCTTCAGGTCGGCCACGAATTTCGCCCCGGGCGCGAAGGGATGGTCGTCGGTGGCCAGTTCACATACGCTTGGACCGAGCCTGATCTGGGCGCGGCGGCGGCGGCCGGGACCAAGGTCAAGGCGCGCACGGCGTTCGGCCAGATTTACGCGCGGTATCCGCTGAAGCGGACCCAGGGCTCTAACGTCTGGCTTGGTGGCGGGTTCGACTACATCGATCAGGATGTCGACTTCAGAACATCCACGACCACCCCGCTCTCGCGCGACAAGCTGCGCGTGCTGTGGGCGCGCGCGGACTACGACGCAGTCGATTTGCGCGCGATCCGGCCGCGTTGGCGTGCCGGGGCTTCGGCCGAGTTTCGCAAGGGGATCGACGTGTTCGACGCCAGTCCGAACTGCGCCGGCGTCGCCTGCCCGGGCGGGGCGACCTCACCCAGCCGGCTCGACGGCAAGGCAACCGCCGCGGTGGTGCGCGCCAATGCCGTGGGCGAGTTCGCGCTGGGTGGCGATTTCGCCTTCGCACTCCTGCCGCGCGGGCAATACGCGTTCGACCCGCTGCTCAGCTTCGAGGAGTTCACCGGGGGCAACTACACCGTTGGGCGGGGCTACGATCCGGGCGCGATTTTGGGCGATAGCGGCATCGGGGCCAGCGCCGAGCTGCGCGGGCCGCGCTATAGGATCAGCGAAGGTTCCGAGTTCCGCGTCCAGCCCTATGTCTTTGGCGACGTCGCGCGGGTGTGGAACAAGGGGCCTGGCGGCAACGACCGGCTGAGCTCGGCCGGCGGAGGCGTGCGCGCCTCACTGGGCGACCGCTTCCGGCTCGACGCGACACTGGCCGTCCCGCTCGAGCGCGCCGGATTGCAGACCAAGCGCGGCGATCCGCGCTTTCTGCTGACGCTCACCACCCGAATTCTGCCGTGGAGGAACAACTGATGCTTAAGGATCGCAGCCGGAAAGCGCTTTCGCTTTGCTCGACTCTGGCAATCGCCACCGCACTGATCATGGGGAGCGGCACGGCGCGGGCGCAGTCCTTCACGGAGTCATTTCAAGGTATAGGAACGCCCTTAGTCGCTGGCAGCGCAACGATTACGACCGGCACCAACTCGACTACGATAACGCTCAATGCGTCAGATGTAGTGATAGATTGGACGACGTTCAACACAGCCCCCGGCGGCGGGCCGATCATTTTCCAGCCCTCGGGCACCACAGCGACATTTACCTCTGCCTCGGACTTTTCGGTTCTCAACCGCATCATCCCGACCGACCAGAGCCGCGCGATACAGTTCAACGGCACCGTGATCGCGCAGATCCAGGGGGCGAGCAACGTTCCCGGCGGATCGGTCTATTTTTACAGCCCCGGTGGCGTCATCGTCGGCTCGAGCGCGGTGTTCAACGTCGGCAACCTCGGCCTGACAAGTATTGCCCCGGCCGTGGTCGGGGGAGTGTTCGAGCAGACCGGCACGACCGGTGAATTCGTCCAGTTCAATGGCGAAGTGCGTCCCGGCTCGGCGGTGACGATCCAGCCCGGGGCGCGGATAACCGGCACCGCGCCTAGCGTGGGCAGCTATCTGGCAATCGTTGCGCCGCAAATCAACCAGGGCGGAACCATCGACGGCAAGCGCGTGTCCGCTCTGGTCAGCGCGGACGCGGCGACGATAACGCTCAACGAAAGCGGGCTGTTCGACATACAGATCACCGCGGGCACCAGCGCGACCGGGACGACGCTGTCCAACTTCGGATCGATCACCGGCCCGGCCGCGACAGTCGCGGGCCAGGCGAGCCGCATCTATCTGGTCGCCGTACCGAAGAACGATGCGATCACGATGGCGGTCTCGTCCGGCAGCACCCTTGGCTTCGATATTGCCGACGCCGCCAATGTCGTCGGCAATGCCGTCGTGCTTTCGGGCGGGTTCGACATCGTCGGTGGCCAGGTCGCCGCCACCCCGTCCTCGGGCGGCGGAACCGGCCAAGTCAACACTTTCGCCGACCCGAACACCGTCACCTCCGCGATCTCGATCGCCTCGACCGGACGCGCCCTCCTCTTCGCCAACGGCGGCCGCACCTCCAACTATGCGTCCGACGTTTCGATAAGCGGGGCCACCCCCGGCGCCACCCCGACCGATATCGCTGCGCAAGTCGGTTCATTCGAAGCCGGTTCGCAGCTCAACATCGCGGGCAATTTGTCTGTAACCGCCCTCGATCCGACGATCGTTGCGCCCTCCAGCGGGTTGCAGGTATCCAACGAAGCGGTCGTCGACGCCACCGGCGGTGGCAACATGATGATCGGCGGCAACGTCACCATTACCAACAACAAGTCGGGCGCCCTCAATACGAATGTCGTCGCGGGTTCGGGCCGTCTGGCCGCGAACGGCGGCTCACGGCTGACCATCGGCGGCAACGCGTTCGTGATCACGCGCGCCCAAGGAGGCAACGCCACCGGCGGCAACGCCAGCGTGAGCGCCGACACGGGCGGAACGGTCGACGTCGCAGGCGTACTACGTCTGCGCGCCGAAGGTATCGGCGGCGTCGGCGGGTCGGGTATGGGCGGCACAGCCGCGGTCAGCGCCCGAACGGGTGGCGACATCCTGGCCGGCCAGTTGAACGTATCCGCTGATGGGCTGGGAGGCGCTGATAGCGCCGGAAGCGGCGCGGGTGCGGGCAGGGGTGGCAACGCGGCGATTACTGCCAGCGGGGCCGGCTCGACGATCACCATCGCGAACGGTAACACTTCCGGTATCCAGGCCAACGGCGAACTGGACTTCCTTTCGGCCGAAGGCTTCGGCGGCGCAACCAGCGGTGGAGGCAGCGCCACGGGCGGTGCAGGCACCGGCGGTTCTGCGACGATCAGTGTCAACACCGGTGCCACCTTTACCGGCCCCGCCAATGTCGGGTCGACTGGCTTCGTGCGCATCATCGCTCGCGGGACCGGCGGCAACGGCCTCGTCGATGGCACCACTGGCGGTCAGGCGACCGGCGGCAACATCAACATTACCGTCGACAACGCGACGATGACCTCGGCGGAGATGCTGCCCAGCGCCTTCGCTCAGGGCGGGGGCATACCATTTATCAGCGAGGGGCCCGGCGGAATCGTCAACGGCGGGAATGCGGTTGGTGGAAATCGTCACATCACCGTGCGCAACGGTGGCACGTTGACGACCTCGCTTGGCGGCGGTTCGGCGGGTGCGGTCGGCGGCAACGCCACCCAGAGCGGGCGCGGCGGTGACGCCAGCGGGGGGAACGCCTCGCTGACGGTCGACAACGCCACCTTCAACGTTACCGACCGCGCCTTGTTCTTCACCCAGAACACCGGCGGCGACGGTGGCACCGGCGGCAACGCCACCGGCGGGTCGGTCACCGCGGACATCCGCAACGGCGGTGTGGTCAACGTCAGCACGACGGGGCTCAACCAACAGTTCCTGGTCTCCGGCGACAACCGTGGCGGCAACAGCTTTACTGCCGCGGGCACGATCGGCGGCAATGCCACCGGAGGACTCGGCCAGATCCTGCTCAACGGCGGCACGCTTAACGCTGCCGACGTCCGCATTTCGGCGATTGGCGTGGGGGGGAGCGGCCTTCTGAATCAGGGCGGCAACGGTGCCGGGGGCACTGCGCGTCTTCAGCTCAATGGTGGAACGTTGACCGGCACCCAGTTGACGGTCGATGCCACCGGCGCCGGCGGCGCGATCGATCCCTCGGTCTCGGGCAACGGCGGCAACGGCGCCGGCGGCCTTGCAACGATCGATTCCAACACCAACGCCACCACGCTCAATTTCACGCGGATCGAAGTCCAGTCGCAGGGCTTTGGGCGTGTTTCCGGCGGGTTGGGCGGCAATGGCGGCGCAGGCAGCGGCGGAACGGGACAGATCATTGTCACCGGCGGTTCGAACCTGACCGTCAACGCGCCCGACACCTTCGTCGAGGCCGACGGCGAGGGCGGCGATGCGCTTGGGTCGAGCGGTAATGGCGGTGCGGGTAACGCCGGCCGTAGCGTCGTTTCAATCGATGGCGCCAGCGCGACCTTCAACGGCAATCTCTCGCTTTCGGGCGACTCTGATGGCGGCGACGGGATCACAGGCGGCAATGCTTTCGGCGATCCCGAGAACAACATGTCGCGCGCCCTGGTCTTCGCGCGCAACGGCTCGCTGGCGGTTACGGGCTTGATGTCGCTCCACGCCGTGGCGAGCGGCGGTCAGGGACGTCTTACGGGCAACGGCGGCAACGCTTCCGGCGGCTTTGCTAACGTGGTGGCTGCCAACGGTATCAACACCACCGGGCTTGGCATAATCACGCTGGGCGACCTCGATATCGATTCGGGCGCGCAAGGCGGCTTTGCGACGGGCACCGGCAACGGCGGCAACGCGGGCGCGGGCCGTGCGCATCTGTTCGTCAACGGCGGAACGATCACGGTCGGCGGCAACGCCAGCCTGTTCGGCGATGCCATTGGCGGCGACGGGGTCAACGGGGGCAACGCCATCAGCGCGCGGCCGAACCGTCAGCCGCGCGCGTTGATCGGATCGTTCAACGGGACAATCTCGGTCCGGGGCACCACCTTGCTTGAGGCGACCGCGGCCGGCGGGAACGGCACCGCGGGCGGCACTGGCGGCATCGCCTTCGCCGGTCAGGCGGCCATCGATGCACAAAGCAACAACGGGCCGAGCACAATCAACCTTGCCAGTGTTCTGATCGACGCAAGCGCAACCGGCGGGTTCGGCGGCGACGGCGTGGGCAGCCAGGCCGGCGGCAGCGGCGGCGAGGCTTACGGCGGCGTCGTGGGTGCATTTGGCAATGCCGGGCAGGGCGTGCTTTCGATCAGCGGCGATACGATCCTCAGCGCCGCCGCGTTCGGCGGCGAGGGTGGCCAGGGCGGCAGCGGTGGGACGACCGCGCCGGGTGCGGCAGGTGGCGCGGGTGGCCGGGCGATCGCGGGCGGGGTAACCGTCGGCACGATCAGCGGCATCGACACGCCCTCGAATACCGGGTCGGCCACTTTCCGAACCGTCCTGGGCGACGCCAGTGCATTTGGCGGTACAGGTGGCGCCGGCGGGACCGGGACCACCACCGGCGCAGGCGGCGCGGGCGGGACCGGCTTCGGCGGCACCACCGGCATCCTCGTGCGTGGCTCGCCGGCGACTTTCGCCGACGTTACGCTGTCCGCAGTAGGCCATGGCGGCGCCGGCGGTACAGGCTCGGTCCAGGGCGACGGCGGTGATGGTTATGCCGGAGACGGCTTCGTCATCGTCACCCAGCGCTTCAACCGCACCGAACGCGGATCGCTGACCGCGGGCAACGTGACGATCGCGACCGCGGGCATCGGTGGTGCGGGTGCGACCGCGGGCGATACGTTCTTTTCCGCGGCGCAAGGTGCCGAAGGCGAGCTGTTCGTCCGGCAAAGCGACGTCAACCTCGGCAGCCTGTCGCTGACCACTTCGGGCGCCCTGGCGCCCAACCTGACCACGACGATCCTGTCGGTCATCGATCCGGCCACCGGCCAGGCTTTTCCCTCGGGCATTCCCGCACCGCGTAGCGTGACGGTGGCCACCGAGCCGTTCGATCTCAATCTTGCCGACAGCACGGTCAACATCGCCGGGGACCTGACGCTCGCGACCGCGGGCGATATGCGGATCTCGCTCGGCTCCTCGACCTTGAACACAGCCTCGCTCACGCTCGCCGCGAACAATTTCGTGCTCCCCGCGACGCGCCCGGCGACGCTGGGCACGATCAGCGTCAGCGGCGCGCTGAACATCTCGTCCGGCCTCGATTTCCTCGCATTTGCCAACTTCAATGTCGGGCAGAGCGGATTCTTCGACGCCGATGGTTCGGTGCTGACCGGCGACCTGACTTTCGGCGGTGATCTCGGACTCTTCGCCGCCGGGTCCATCACCACCGGTGTCGTCAGCGCGGCAAGTGTCGACTTCATCGCGGGCACTTCGATCAACACGCTTGCGGTCAACGCGGACGGGTCGATCGATCTCGTCGCGACCGGCCCGGTGAGCACGGGCGCCCTGACCGCGGGGGATTCGGTGTTCGTCAACGCCGGCGGCGCGGTTTCGGTGGGCGCGGTCAGCGCCGGCATCGTCAACCCCGTCGCGACCTCAGCCGATGGCTATACCATCGGCTTGCGTTCCCTGACATCGGTGGCGGCGGGCAACCTTGCGGCCCGTGGCAGCATCGGACTGAGTTCGCCCGGCGCGCTCGGGGTGGGCGACTTGAGCGCCGGAAACCTGGTGCTCGCGCTGCCCGGCACGAGCTTTACCTCCGGGGCAATCACCACCACCGCAGCATCGGGCGGACGCGTCTACATCGCGAATCACTCGATGGAAGCGCTTGGCGGGGAGATCGGCGGGACCTTCGATCCAGGACTGATCCTCGCAGCGCCGCAGGTTGCGACCGGGGGTCCGATCGCGATCAACGGCGCCGTCGCGACCGACTTTATCCAGGCCAACACCACTCAGACGTTGACCATTACCGGCGCAACGACCGCGCGCTCGACGGCGGTGCTCGTCGGCGGGCAGGCGCTCAGCGCGGGCAACGTCACCGTGGGCGACCAGGCTATCCTGGCATCGGGCGGCGCGCTTACGGTGGGCAACGTCGATGCCGGGATCACCATTGCCGGACCGGGGCCGCGCAAGATCGCGATCGGCAGCACCGCCGGTCCGGTGACGACGGGCTCGCTCAGCGCAGCGGGCGATCTGGGCGTTCAGACGGGCGGGGCGATCAGCACCGGCAACCTTCGTGGCCGCGATGTGCTGCTGCTCGCCGGGGGCAGTGTCGCTGCTGCATCGGTGACAGCGGGCGGCGGCACCCAGCCGCTGGGCCGGGTGTATGTCGGCAACTTCTCGCAAGCGACGAGCGCCGCCAATGTTTTTCAGCCGTTCAGCCAAGCCGGGGTCGCGACGCTGTTCAACACCGATCCGTTGCGGACCGGTGGGTCGCTGGCGTTTAGCGGCGCGGTCGACGCGCGGTCACTCGTCGCTGCGGCGCAACAGGATATCTCACTCCAGGCCGTGACCGCCGGGACAGCGACGCTGCCTGGCTTCGTGGGTCTCGATTCGGGGGGGCTGGTCAGCATCAACGGCCGGGTCGCCGCAGGCGAGATCGACATCGTTTCCCGCGACATCGACATCACCGCCATCGGCTCGCTCGATGCGCTTTCGCTGACCGGCGAGATCCAGCTCGCGTCAACCAACCCCAACGGAATGTTCATCGGCGACAACACCGGCGCGACGAGCGGCAGCTATCAACTGAGCAACGCCGAATTCGGACGTCTGAAGGCTGGCGAGATCGCGCTGATAGGCGACGACCTGTCGGGAACGGTCGACATGGTCGTTGGCGATCTCACCGTAACTGCGGCGCAGCTCTACACCGATGGCCAGGCGCTCTTCGCGACCGGCAATCGCGCGACCGAGACGCCGAGCGGTATCCTGCGGGTCAACGGCAACGTCGCCGCCAGCGGGTTCGGGCTCGATTCGCCGGGCGGGCTGACCTTCCTCAGCGGGACGTTCGAACTCAACGCCGCGACCGGGTCGCTGAACGTCACGTCCAGCGGCAATGCGATTGCCGGGACGATCGAGATCGACGCCAGCCGGATCCACGTTGCAAGCGACGAGATCCTGCTGCGCCTGCGCGCCGACCCGCTTTATGCCGGCCACGTCGAACAGCTCAATGCTCCGGCCGCGGTGCAGCGGCCCGACGGGGTCCTGCGCGCGGGCGCTCTGGCGCTGTTCCCGAGCGAGACGCTGTACATCCAGAACACCGGCAGCACGATCGTCCCGGCGGGTTTCCTCACCCGGCTCGACTTCACCGAGATAGAAATCGGGGGCGGCGAATCGGGTTCGAGCACCGCCAAGGCCGAACTCGTGTTCAACGGTCAGTTCCAGACCAGCACCGGCGTGGTCACGGGCAAGGCGGCCTTCGATCTCGCACTCGCCCAGGCGCGTGCCGACGCAATGGTCGATGGCGAGATGTTTGGAACCAACATCACCGACGCCAGCACCTTCAACAGTTGCGGGATTTTAAGCGGAACCTGCGCGTTGGGAGGCACCACGCCGCTTGCCCCGCCCGCGAGCGAGATCACGGTGATCGTCACGACGCCGCTTGCTACTTCGCCGCCCCCGCCGGCGGTCGACGATGCGGGTCCGGGTGACAGCAGCGGCAGCGGCAGCGATTCCGAAGCCGCGGAAGAAAGCGACGAAGGCGAGAGCCAGGAGGAGGACGAGAGCGAAGACGGCGACGAGGCGGCATCGCCCATCGCGCCGCCGACCCCGCTGATCAGCACCCGCGCGCTAGACCGCGACGCCAACGTGGTCGAGCCCGTTTCCGGCGCGGGCAACCCGGCGCTGTTCGGGTCCGCGGTCAACGAAACCACCGTTCAGGGAGAAAAGCCGTGATCGCCCCCCGCTTCACCGGCACCGCGCTGAGCGCGTTGGCGCTTGCAATGTGCATTCCGGCTCCCGCGGCAGCCCAGGCTGACGAGGGCGTATCGGTCCGCAGCAGCTTCCGCATCGGCACCTCGGGCGTGGCCTGTTCGGCACAGAACGCGCCGCTCGACCCGCGTCTCAAGGGGATGTTCGACCGGGCCTATCGCCTGAGCTGCCGCGACGCGGCGGGTTCGATCGGCAGCCTCATCGCCGTGCGCCGCGCGCTCGCGCTTGGCGCCGAGCCGAGCGGGATGGCCGGAATCGATCTTTCGTGCGGAACGGCGGGAGAGACGAAGCTGGAAGGCCTCGGCGCGGTCCAGACCGCGACGTGTCGCGACGCTCGCTCGAACGTCGATTATCGCCGCTATGCGCTGTCCCGCGGGGGCGTTTCGTACTTCGTCGAAGGGCTGGCGGGGTACGATCCGGCGCTGCGCCTCGCACTGGCCACGGTGGTCAACGACCGGTCGCAGATGGGCGAAATCCGCGTGGCGACCACCGAGGTCAGCGATCCAGCGGCTTTTGCGCGGGTCCAGGCGGGACTCCTCGAGTCCAGCGACGCGCGCGACGAAGCCTACAACCGCAACAACGGTGGACGCTTCGCCGAATCGGCCGAATTCTTCGAGACGATCGCGACGCGCGACCGCGAGAACCCGAGGAGTCTGGCCGAAGCCTTGGCCAACCAAGGTCTTCAGCAGTCCAACCTTGGCAACTTCAAGGGCGCCGACGACCTGTTTGGCGAAGCCAATCGCCAGATCGCGCGCGGCGACGGGGTCACCCAACGGCTGCTGCGCAACTACCGCGCAATCAACGCGCTCAACCAGCGTCAATCGATGCGCGCGCTCGAGGTGCTGTCGGAGCCGGTCTCTGCGGTCAGCGAGAACTTTGCCGAGGAAGCACTACGCCAGGGGATCATCGAGAGCCCACTGGCCGACCAGATCAACCGCGAGAACATCGCCCTGCAACGCCTCGGCGGGATCGATCCCGGGCTTAGCGCGGCCGAGCGCGCGCAAATCCTGGATGCCCAGGCTCAGATGCTGAGCGGGATTGCCAACCGCCAGCGCGGTCGCCTCGACGACGCATCCGGCCTGCTCATCGATGCTTCGCGGGTGATCGAAGGGGTCCGCGATGGACGCGTCACTTCAACCGGATTCCTGCGCTCCGAGATCCAGATCGAACTGGCGCTGATCGCAGAGGCTCAGGGTCGCAGTGCAGAAGCCTCCGGGGCGTTCGACAAGGCCATCGCCGCGATCGCCAGCGCCTATCCCAATTCGCCCGCACTGCTCGCCGCGCAGGCGCGCAAGGCCGCGTTCCTCGGCCGCACCGGCGATGCGGCGGGCGCTCGCGCGCTCTACGCGCAAGTCGTCGAGGCCGCTCCCGGTGTGCCCGATGCTGGCTCGACAATGCGCACTTTGCTCAGCCCCTATTTCGCGCTGCTGGCGAGCGATGGCGGAGCGGATGCCGCCAAGGCGCTGTTCGCCGCATCGCAGGTGCTCCAACGCCCGGGCGTGGCGCAGACCCAGGCGATCCTCGCGCGCGAACTGTCCGAAGGCAACGACGAGGCTTCGTCGCTGTTCCGCCTGTCGGTCGCCCGCAGCCGCGACGTCGCCCGGCTCGAAGCCGACGTGGCGCGGATGGCGGCGATCGCAAAGCCGACGCCGCAGGATATCGAGAACCTGCGGATCGGCCAGGAGACCCTGAGCGCGCTCAGGCAGGAACAGGTCGCGCTGACCTCGAAGCTGTCGGCATTCCCGCGCTACAACGTTCTTGCCCCCCAAAGCCTGGCGATCGGCGATCTTCAGTCGGGGCTGCGCACCGGCGAAGGCTATTACAAGCTGATGGTTGTCGCCGATGATCTCTATGCGCTGTTCGTGACCACGGATTCGGCGCGGGTCGTGCCGATACCCGGCAGGCTCCGCGATCTCGAGGCCGACGTGCAGGTGCTGCGCGACAGCATCGTGAAGGTCGAAAACGGCGAACAGGTCAACTACCCGTTCGACGTCGCCCGGGCGCGTCAGCTCTACCTCAAGCTGTTCGGGGCCATCGATGGCGAAGTGCAGGGGCTCAAGCATCTGGTGTTCGAGCCAGACGGGCCGATGCTCCAGCTGCCCCCCTATCTGTTGGTCACCGCCGATCGCGGGGTCACCGCCTACCAGGCGCGGACCAAGCGCGCCGATGCCGATGCGTTCGACTTCACCGGGGTCGATTGGCTGGGGCGCGGTCGCGAGGTTTCGATCGCGGTCAGCCCGCGCGGGTTTCTCGACATCCGCGCGCTCAAGCCGTCGAGCGCCGCGCGGAACTACCTTGGTCTTGGCCACAACGCGGTAGCGCGGACCCGTCCGGTCGGCGCAGTGGCGACCGAGTGCGACTGGCCGATCGAGACCTGGCAATCGCCGATTTCGCCCGACGAGCTGTTCTTCGCGCAAGGAAAACTCGTGCGCGGTGGCGGCGAAGTGCGGACCGACGGGCAATTCACCGACAGTTCGCTGCTGGCCGATAAGACGCTCGACGAATACCGCGTGCTCCACTTCGCGACGCACGGCCTGGTCACCGCGCCGCGCCCCGGCTGCCCGGCGCGCCCCGCGCTTGTTACATCGTTCGGCGACAGCGGATCGGACGGGCTGCTGACCTTCCGCGAAATCTTCGATCTCAAGCTTGATGCCGATCTGGTGATCCTTTCGGCATGCGACACCGCGGGGATGGCGACCATCGGCGCATCGCGCGACGCGGGCGTAACCACCGGCGGCAACTTTGCCCTCGATGGTCTGGTTCGCGCGTTTGTCGGTGCGGGTGCCCGATCGGTGATCGCAAGCCACTGGCCGGTGCCCGATGACTTCGATGCCACCAAGCGACTGATCGGCGGCTTGCTCGATGCGCAACCGGGCGTACCGGTCGCTGCGGCACTGGAACAAGCCCAGCAGAAGCTGATGGACGATCCACAGACCTCTCACCCGTTCTATTGGGCGGCGTTCATCATTCTGGGTGACGGTTCCAGACCGCTGGTGCCGGCGGCGCAGGTCGCCGATGCGGGGTCCGGGGGATCTGCGACCAGATGAACCTCATCCCGGCCCAGCCGGGATGACGATGCGATTCGTCTCACGCCATTGCGTAGCTGCTGGCCACGAGTTCCTGCTGCACCAGGCTGGCGAGATCGCGCAGGCGCGCGCGGTCGTCGTCGGTGAAGTCGCGCGGCCTTCCGTCGATTACGCACAGCGTTCCCGCGCAGTGGCCGTCGGACATGTAGATCGGCATCCCGGCATAAAACCGCACGTAAGGCGGACCCGAAACCACCGGATTATCCGCAAACCGGTCGTCGCGCAGCGCGTCGGGGATGATCAGCATCTCGCCCTCGGCGACCGCATGGGCGCAGAACGACATCTCGCGCGAGGATTCGGTGATGTCGGTACCGACGCACGACTTGAACCACTGGCGGTTGGCGTCGATCAGCGAGACGAGTGCGATCGGCACGTTGAACAGCGCCGCGGTCACCCGCGTAAGGCGGTCGAACCGCTCTTCCGCTGGAGTATCGAGCAAGCCCAGCGCATGGAGCGCGGCGACGCGCTGCTCCTCGTCGGGAGGAACCGGCGCCGGAACCCAGCGGAACTGGCTGCGCAACAGCGCCGTGCGCATTCTCGCCCGGGCGAACTCCCGGCTGAACGGCCGCTTGAGCCAGTCGGTGTCTTTGGGCAGGTCGAGTTCTGTCGGCTTTGTATGCTCGCTGACGATCAGCACCGGCGGCTTGCCTTCCAGCCCCCTCCTGGCCCCGGCGATGTGCCTGGGCAACAGCGAGAAACTATCGACCGTGTCGGCATCGATCACCACCAGCCCGACCGCTTTGGGGGTATCCCCTGCAGCCGGTCCGTCTGTCCGCTTCTCGTCGAGGACGATAAGACCCTCGTCGATCATCCCCAAATGGAGCGGATCGGTAGCAAGCAGCGGCGCGCCGAGCAGACGCACGACCGGAACGCGGGTCTGCCGCGAGGTCGCTGTATCGGGACGATCGCCGGTCGCCTGCTTTTGCGACCGGGCAGTTCCCGTCAGCTGAATCTCCATGCCTTCCGCAGCGGCAAACACCTCGATGTCCGAACCGGCCGGACGGTTGGCGGCCAGGTCCACAAGCATGGCATCGATCTGGTCGTCGGTGCGGGTCGGATCGTGGTGGGTGAGGGCCAGCATCCGCGCACCGGCGGCCCGGCACATCTGTTCGGCATAGTGCGGGGTCGAATGGCCCCATCCGATCTTGGTCGCATACTCGGCCGGAGTGTATTGCGAATCGTGAATCACGAGGTCGGCGTCGCGGAAGAATTCGCTGTGCTCGCGGTCCTGACCGTGGATCTGGCCGCAGCCGTCGGCCAGATCGTGCGCGTGTGGCTCGTGGTCGCACGAATAGACCAGCGTCGCGCCTTCGCACTCCAGCTTGTAGGCCAGTGTCAGCGCGGGGTGGTTGAGGAAGCGGGTGGTGATCCGCACGTCACCGATCTCGAAAGTCTGCTCGGTCAGGTCGCGATATTCGACCTTGGCCCCGAACGCATCGAGCGTGACCGGGAAATAGGTGAACTCCATCTGCCCGGCCAGAGTTTCTCGCAAGGTGTCGCCGAACCCGCGCGGCGCATAGAAGGTCCACTTGTTGCCCGGAACGAACAGCGGGGCGAAGAACGGAATGCCCTGGATATGATCCCAGTGCGTGTGGCTGATGAGGATCGCGCCCTCATTGTTGTTCATCTTCTGCTTGAGGATGTGCTGGCCCAGATCGTGCGCGCCGGTGCCGCAATCGATGATGAGCCTCGTCCCGCCGGGAGAGTTGACCTCAACGCACGAGGTATTGCCACCATAGCGCACCGTTGCCGGGCCTGGCTTGGCGATCGAGCCCCGCGTTCCCCAGAAGCGGACCAGCATGCAAACCCCCTGCATCGTTCTTGCCACACCATGCGGCAAAATTTGCCCGCCCGCCAGTGGTACGAACGGCCTATGTCTACAGGATGGAAATCGAGGGTGATGTGATCCGTTGCACTGGACGGAGAGACCGGCTTGAGCAGGCTGGAAAGTGGCTACCCGAGTTGGATCTTCATAGATTGTCTCTCAACGGCGCATGATGTCCGAGAGTCCGAAGCCAACTACCATGCAGCCAACGAGATCCTCGATATGGTCGCATTGACTCAAATGAAACCGCCTCCGGAAACCCGGGACGCTTCAACTTGCCGCTAAGCCTTCAAGTTTACTCGTCCCCGAGACTTGAACACCAGTTGCAAATCGTTGAAACGTCCATGTTCAAGCAAGCACGAGAACTGCGAAAGCAAGGGCGGCGGCGAAAGAAGCAAATGTTGCGGCCAGGACGGGCACCGTGGTGCGCCAGCCCATCTCCAGCAGGAGGTCGAGCCGGGTGCGCATCGCGGTTGCGGTCACCGCGAGCAGCAGCAGTCCTTTCGATCCTGCGAGCAGCGCGCCGGTCACAGGAGCGGGCATCGCAACAGCGCTGTTGAGCGCCATTGCCGCGAGGAAGGCGACGATGAACCATGGCATCGCCATGCGCCGCCATAATGGCTGCGCACCGCCGCCTGCCTCCCGCCCGATCGCGAAAGCAACCAGCGCGACGACCGGGGCCAGCAGCGCGACGCGCGCGAGCTTGACGATGGTCGCCGCACTGCCCGCCTCGTCCGAGAAGGCGAACCCGCCGCCGATCGCTTGTGCCACGTCGTGGATCGAGGCGCCGATCAGGAAACCGGCTTGGCGATCACTGAGGCCAAGCTCGGCTGCAATAACCGGATAGACCGACATCGCCATCGCGCTCGCCAACGACACACCCACAAGGGTCAGTGCGAACTGGGCTTGGCTCAGGCGGCTCTTCCCCACCACACCGTACAGCGCGAGCGCAGCCGATGCGCCGCAGATCGCGGTCGCGCCGCCGGCAAGGATTCCGGTGTAAGCGTTTTGCCCTGCAAGGCGCGCACCGGCCAGCGCCGCCCCCATCGCGGAGGCCATCACCACGAGCAGCGCGATAAACGGCGTGACTCCCAACGCGGCGATTTGGGAGAACGTCACCTGGAAGCCGAGGATCACGATACCCGCGCGCAGGAAAGTGCGCGAGGCGAAGTCGAGCCCGCGGTGGGTGCGCGCGTCGTGCGCCACGAAATTGAGCGATAGTCCGATCAGCAGGCCGAGCAGGATGATCGGAAAACCGTAGTGCTCGGCCAGCCAGGCGGCGGCAAGGCTGGCGACCGCGCAAATCGCAAGTCCGGGAAGCAGCGGTTCGGGCGGGGCAGCACTTGGCGGCGTTGCGGCAGCGAGATCGAGTTCGCCGAACAGGTCGCCGGCAAAGGCAAATGGCGGTTCGCGCATTGCGGGTGGACCTTCGCGCTTCGCCATCGCTCGTCCCCCTGTCGTGGACCTGTTGTCTCGCGGTGTCATATCGTGCTTTGCCTTATGCCGCACCGCCGCTAGAGTGCAAGCCGGGACCGGGGAGAACGAACGATGTCAGATGACAGTAGCGTGCGGGTCCGGCGGCTCCTGATCGCGTTGCTGTTTTTCGGCACGATCATCAATTACATCGACCGTCAGGTGCTGTCGCTGCTCAAGCCGACGATTTCGGCCGAATACGGCTGGGGCGACGCCGAGTTCGCGCACTTCGCTTCGGCCAGTCAGCTCGCCGCGGCGCTTGCGCTGCTGTTCGTCGGCTGGTTGGTCGACCGCTTCGGGGTGCGCCTGGCATATGGCGCGGCGGTCGCGCTGTGGAGCGTTGCCGGAATGGCGCACGCGGTGGCCGCGACGGTCACCCAGTTCGTCACCGCGCGCGTGATGCTGGTCGCGTTCGAGGCGGTCAACACCCCCGCCGCAGTCAAGGCCGCGGCGCAGTACCTGCCGATCAAGCAGCGCTCGATGGCGATGGGGATCGTCAACACCGCGCCCAATATCGGCAACATCCTCGCGCCCCTGACCGTCGTACCGTTCGCGCTGGCGTTCGGGTGGAAGGCGGCGTTCATCGTCACCGGGCTGCTCGGCTTCGTCTGGCTGGGGTTCTGGATTGCCGGCACCCGCCGCCTGCGGCCGCTGCCGCGCGCCGAAACCGCCGCCGGAACGTCGTCGACCTATCGTGAGGCACTGAGCGACCGCAAGACCTGGGCGATCGCCGGGGCCAAGGCAATTACCGATATGTTCTGGTGGTTCTTCACGTTCTGGCTACCGGATTTGTTCAACAAGGTATTCAACCTGTCGCAATCCGAACTGATCGGCCCAACCGCGCTGGCTTTCACGCTCGCCGCAATTGGCGCGCTGACCGCGGGCAAGTTGTTCGGGGTGCTGCTCGGAACCGGGCGCAGCGT
>JAUYQH010000051.1 GCA_030697365.1 Novosphingobium sp.
GGAGCCCGCACTGGCCCGCTAAGCGGGCCCTCTGCGCGTTCTGAGCGGCGCTTCGCGACTTCAGCGACGATTATCCTGGCCGGTCCAGCGATCACGCTGCGACCGGCAAAATCTTCAAATCGCGTTGTTCACGGGCAACTATATCACGCATCCCGCCGAAGTGCGTGACAGTGGGCCGCCGGCATGGCGGATGCCGGCGCATGACGTCGAGAACGCGGTGGTTGAGCGTCTTTGCCGGCTGCTCAACGATCGGATAGCAGTGCACGATGCGGTGGGCGATCCCGAACGCCTCCGGGATGCGCTCGATGTGGCCAGCTACATGGCTCAGCGTCTCGACACACCCTACGGGAGGCGCAGCATCACCAATCGCATCGTCGAACAGGTGCGAGTTGAGCAGGGGAGCATCGAGATCGACGTAAGCCGTGCAATGCTGGTGCGGTTGCTCGGCATCGATGCCCCAGCAATCGGCGAGACAATTACCCTGAGGGCTCCCGCCGCCAGAGTTCGCGCCGGCAAGGAAACGAAGCTGCTGATCAACGGAAATGATCCCGCCCAAGGAGATTACGACGGAGGACTCGTTCGCCTGCTCGCCGAGGCCCGCCTGGCACAGACGACGCTCCTCGCGTACCCCGGCAAGCCGATATCCGCACTGGCTCTCGAGCTTGGTCAGTGCCGGTCACGGTTTTCCCAGCTGGTCCGCCTCGCGTGGCTCGCTCCCGAGATCGTCAGCACGATCGTCGATGGGCGGCAGCCGCGCTCGCTCACAGCCAGGCGCCTGCTCGCCGCTGACCTGCCGGCCGACTGGGCCGCGCAGAAGATGCTGCTCGGAGTCGCCTGAACGCTCCAATTGAACTGCAGTCTGGAAATCGGCCTCCTGAGACGGGGCGGATAAATCGCGACTTAGTCGGGGGTCGCTGCTTCTCAGGACTGCACTTGCCAAATCACGGGCCCAAAAAGTCCCGGAATGCGGGCCCTCTCAAGGGTCTCTCACCCGGGACAGAGTTTTGCCGCGGAAATGTGAAGGGAGTGGTGCCGCTTACAGGATTCGAACCTGTGACCCCATCATTACGAATGATGTGCTCTACCGACTGAGCTAAAGCGGCACTGACCGGCGCCCCTACCGGGCAAGCCCCGGCATCGCAATCGCTTTTGAAAGCATCTGGCGCCACCGTGGACCGAGCCGGAATCGAATTGGCAACATAATTACATGAAATAATTAGAGAAAGAGGCAGATCGCTCATACCGGACCATCAGTTATACCATCAGATTAAATGAGCAAACGTACATGCGCCGAGCTCGATCAGGGCGGCAAGGTCGCGCGTCGCAGTCGCCGTTGGTGCCTCGGAGATCGCCTGATAGTTGCCTGTTCTGCCACGCGCAAGCGGCGCGCCAACGTACCATTCACTCCCTTGATGGCGAGCGACGCCAACAGCCAGAGCAATGCTTCGCTGAAGGCTCCGTGCGCAACCGCATCCACCGCGAGCAGCGCCAGCACCGTGCCGCTGGCGGTGAGTAGGTGGACCCCCCACGCGGCGGCGCTGCACGGCTAGCCCATCACGTAGATGGACTTGGTGTGCTGATACGCTTCGATCGCCTCGGGTCCGAATTCGCGGCCCAAACCGCTGGACTTGATGCCGCCGAAGGGCGCGCCGAGCGACGGCATGTAGCCGTTGATTCCCACGGTCCCGCTGGCGACCAGGCGCGCAACGCTCAGCGCCCGATCGCTGTCACTGCTCCACACCGAACCGCCAAGCCCGTATTGCGAATCGTTGGCAATGCGCACCGCTTCATCGTCGCCCTCGTAGCCGATGACCGTCAGGACCGGACCGAAGATTTCCTCCTGCGCGATTGTCGCAGAGTTGTCGACGTCGGCGAAGACGGTGGGCTCGACGAAAAAGCCGCGGTTCTGCCGGGCCGGAACGCCGCCGCCCGAAACCAGGCGGGCCTCGCGCTTGCCAATCTCGATGAATTCCAGAACCCGGTCGCGGTGAGTGGCTGAGGCCATCGGCCCAACGTGAGTGTCGGGATCAAGCGCGTCGCCGATGGTCATGCCCGAGGTCAAATCGGCCAGCGCGCCGACGACCTCGTCATAGCGGCGGCGCGGGGCGAGAATCCGAGAGCCGTTGAAGCAGGCTTGTCCGTTGTTGAGCATGGTGGCCATCGGCGCGCCTTGCAAGAAGGTGCCCAAGTCGGCGTCGTCGAGCAGGATGGCGGCGGACTTCCCCCCCAGTTCGAGCGTCACCGGGCGCAGCAGCTCGCCACACGTGGCGGCGATCTTGCGACCGGCACCGGTCGAGCCGGTGAATGCTACTTTGTCCACGCCTGGATGCGAGACGAGGTATGCGCCGACGTCGCGATCCGCCGCGACCCAGTTGAGCACGCCGGCTGGTACCCCCGCTTCTTCCGCTGCCTCGGCCAGCAGGTAGCTGTCGAGCACGGTTCCGGGCGAGGGCTTGATCACCATCGTGCACCCCGCCGCCATTGCGGGAGCGATCTTGTTGAGGGCGAGCGTGACGGGGAAGTTCCACGGGACGATCGCCGCCGCAACCCCGATCGGACTGCGCTCGACCAGCGTTTCCTTGCCCATCTGCGACGGGCGCACGTCGCGCTGGCCCATCTGCCGGGCGAGTTGCGCATAGTATTGCACCACGCCCGGCCCGAACCCCGCCTCGAGCGCGCCGCTGATCGCGATCGGCATGCCGTTCTGGATGCTGACCGCCCGCGCGAGGTCGGTGCTGCGCGCAACGATCGCGGCAAGGAAGCGATCCATCACGTCGGCGCGTTCAACCGGAGCGAGCCTCGGCCACACCCCGCTATCGAAAGCCTCACGTGCTGCGGCGACTGCCGAGTCGACATCCTGGCGCCCCGCCTCGGGCACGGTGCCGATCTGCTCCCCGGTGGATGGATTGACCAGCGTAAACCGGCGGTCGCTGTGCGGTGCCACCCAGGTGCCGCCGATGAAGAAGGTGTCCCGGCTCTCATGCATGAGCGTTGGCCTTTCGATGTAGTAAACGTGTTGACAATGCTGCCCTAGCGTAGTTTCCTAGATTCAGTCATGTGCAAAATTCACTGTGCCGAGATAGGAAGAAGGCGATCGCAGCCGTGCTCGGCAGACAGATTGGCCTCAGCCGGGCCTATCTCACCCGGCACCGCGACGCGATCCGCACCCGCTACTGACCTTCAAACCGGAGCCAACCCATGCAAACCCAAGCTGCCGTCCTTAACCAAGCCAATGGCCCCTTCGCCATTGAAACCATCGATGTCGGCGAACCGCAGGGCAATGAAGTGCGCGTCGCGATCAAGGCGGTGGGGATCTACCATACCGACCTGGTGATCGCATCGGGAGCGCTGGGGCTGCAGTTTCCGGCGGTTCTGGGCCACGAAGGCGCAGGGATAGTCGATGCGGTCGGGCCGCAGGTCACCTCGGTAAAGCCTGGCGACAAGGTGCTGCTGACCTTCAACAGTTGCGGCCAGTGCCGCCACTGCAACGACGATCACCCGGCCTATTGCCAGAGCTTCATGGCGCTCAACATGGTCTGCGCGCGCAGCGACGGCTCGACCCGGCTGCACAAGCGTACTCAGGGCGGCGAAGCGGCGGTGGCGGACAACTTCTTCGGTCAGTCGTCCTTCGCCGGGCTGGCCATCGCCAATGAGCGCAATGTGCTCAAGATCGATGACAATGCCGACCTCGCCGCGCTCGCCCCGCTCGGCTGCGGCATCCAGACCGGCGTCGGGGCGGTGCTGCGCTCGTTAAATGGCAAAGCCGGTGAATCGCTGGTCGTGCTCGGCGGCGGAGCCGTTGGTCTGAGTGCGGTGATGGGCGGCGTGATTGCCGGATGCAGCCCGATCATCGTCATCGAGCCGCAGGAAGGACGCCGCGCACTGGCGCTCGAACTGGGCGCCACCCATGTCATCGATCCGGGTGCCGGCGATCCGGTTCAAGCGGTCCGGGCGATCGTGCCGGACGGGACCGACATGGTGGTCGATACCAGCGGCTACCAGCCGATCCTCGAAGCCGCGGTCAACATGGTGGGCAATCTGGGACGGATCGGGCTGATCGGCGTGCCCGGCGCGCTCGATGCGGTGCTCCCCGTCCCGATCATGCAATGGCTGAGCATCGGCGGCACAGTGCGCGGGATCGTCGAGGGGGACAGCGACCCGAAAGTCTTCCTCCCCGAACTGATCGCGCACCACGCGGCCGGTCGGCTGCCGCTGGAAAAATTCGCGAAGACCTATCGTCTCGACGAGATCAACCAGGCGATCGACGATGCCCACCACGGCAAGTGCATTAAAGCCGTGCTCCTGATCGACTGAGGTAGCGAACCATGGCCTATACCAGCATCGCCGCCGCCGATGCGCTCGAAAGCCTTATCGGTTTAGGCGAAAAGCGCAAACCGCAGTTCTAGGGAGGATAAACCAGCCATGTGGCTTTACCCCGAAGTTCGCACGCTCGGCGAATTCATCGAATATCATGCCCGCCACACGCCCGATCGACGGGCGCTGGTGTCGCGCGACCGGACCATTTCGTTCGTCGAATATGACGCGGTGGCCAACCGCATTGCCAACGGCTTGCTGGCCCGCGGGGTCGCGGCAGGTGAGCGGGTCGGCTTCCTCGGCCTCAACAGCCCGGACTTCTACTTCGCGCTGATCGGCACGGCCAAGACGCGTGGCGCCTTCACCGTGTTCAACTGGCGCCTGTCGATCCCCGAACTGGCCCAGCTGATCGCTGACAGCGACACCCGGCTGACCATTGTCGAGCGCGGTCTGGAAGAGATGTGGGCGGCCGCCCTGGAGCTGTGCGGCCGCACGATCGAAACGATCTGGATCGATGAGGATCGGACGCTCGAAGCGCATTTTGCCGCCCAGCCCGCCAGCAAGCCAGACCTGTTCATCAGCGAGGAAGACACCGCGATCCAGCTCTACACCTCGGGCACCACCGGTCTGCCCAAAGGCGTGATGCTGACCCACGGCGGGTTCAACCGGATGCGGCTGTGCGAGCATTTGGAGCCCGCCTATCGCTGGGAAGCCGACGATATCTTCATCAACCCGCTGCCCAATTTTCACCTGCTGTCGATCGGGATCGCGTTCCAGTGCCTTTATAACGGCGTGGCCGTATCGATCGTGCGGCAATTCGACCCGGCTATCGTTCTGGCAACGATCGAGAATGACCGGCCGACCCTGCTGACGCTGACCCCGACGATGATCCAGATGCTGCTCGATCATCCGGCGGCGGCGACCACCGATTTCTCGTCGCTGCGCCTGACGCTTTATGCCGGCTCGCCCATCTCGCTGGGCCTGATCAAGCGCGCGATTGCGATGATGCCCGGCAAGTTCATGCAGTTTTATGGCGCGACCGAAGCCAACGGCGCTTTCTCGATCCTCCGCCCGGACGAGCACGACCTGGAGGATGAGGCCAAGCTGCAAAGCTGTGGACGCCCTTTGCCGCTCATCGCGTTCCGGATCGTCGACGCTGCGGGCAACGACGTGCCCGACGGCCAGCCAGGCGAACTGCTGGTCCGCGCGCCCGCGATCAGCCCCGGCTACTGGAAACAGCCCGAGGCGACCGCCAAGGCCGTGCAAAACGGCTGGTACCGCTCGGGCGACGTCGCCCGGCGCGATGCCGAGGGGCTTTACTACATCGTCGACCGGGTCAAGGACATGATCGTCTCGGGCGGCGAGAACATCTATTCGGCGGAAGTCGAAAACGCTCTGTCGACCCATCCCGAAGTGGGTGCGGTTGCCGTGATCGGGGTTCCCGACCCGCGCTGGGGCGAGGCGGTCAAAGCCTGCGTCATCCGCACAACCGGGAGCGCGCTCGATGAAACCGGCCTGCTGGCCTATGCCCGCGAGCGTCTTGCCGGATACAAGGTGCCCAAGAGCGTGGTGTTCATGGACAGCTTCCCGCTGGTGCCGAGCGGCAAGGTTTCGAAAAAGGATTTGCGCGCGCCCTATTGGGAGGGCGAAGGTCGGGGCGTGGCCTGAGGGAAGGGGAAGCAAGCTACCGCGCCAGAATTAGACCAGCCCCCGCCCATCGCCGATCACCAGAAGCGTGAGCGCGCCGATTTCCCCTTACGATAGCTTGATGATCCGCTTGCCGTTGTTCTCGCCGCGATAGAGGCTGGCCAGCGCATCGGGGCAGGCCTCCAGTCCTTCGAGCACATCCTCGAGATAATGCAGCTGCCCCGACCGCACCCAGTCCGCCAGTTGCGCGACCGAGCTTTCGTATTTGTCCATGTGATCGAAGATGACAAAGCCCTGCATCCGCGCGCGCTTGACCAGCAGGTGGCGCTCGACCCGCGGTCCGGTGGGCCATGGATCCCACGCCGGAATGGCTGCGGTGCCGCAGACCACCACGCGCGAATTGAGCGCCAGCTGCGGGTAGACGGAGTCGCTGATCCGCCCCGCGGTGTTGTCGAAATAGACATCGACTCCGTCCGGACAGGCGGCAGCGAGTGCGGCTTCCATGTCGTCGGATTTG
>JAUYQH010000059.1 GCA_030697365.1 Novosphingobium sp.
CAGCAGCCGGTCGAGATCGAGGTACGAGGCGTAAGTGACCTTGGGCCGTGTCTCCATTCGCCCGGCTATAGGCCGCGATCCCGGCAACGCCAATCGAGTGGGCGGATCAGCCCGGGCGTTTTCACTTAAGTGCGACGCCAATCGCCATGGCTGCATACTGGTCAGGGGCCGAACGGTACCTCGAGGTGCGCAGTCAGGATGCCCTGTTGTTGAACGATCGTGAACCTGCCCCGATGCGCGCGCGCCATGCGTTCCATCAGCCGAAAACCGCTGCCTTCGGTGACCGGCGACTGCGTGGCAGAACCGCCTTCAACCGGCTCGCACCAGTCGAGCGCGAGCACGCCATCGCGTTGCGCTGCGGAGATGGTGATCGGCATGTCGCGGCTCAGCGCACCGTGCTTGAGACTGTTGGTGGCCAGCTCACCCAGCACTAGCGCCAGCAGTCGCACCGCCTGCTCGCCCAACTTAACCGGCGGAAGCCCGTCGCACCGGATCAACGCGCCATCGCGATCGTAAGCCTCTGCGATGCGCGCCACGAGCGCGGGCAACTGCTCGCCCTCGCCCGGGTCGATCAGGCTGCCCTGGACAGCTGAGAGAGTGTTGAGCCGCTGCGCGAGCGCTTCCGCAAACTCGCCGTGGCCGGGATCCTCGCGCCCGCTGGCCAGAGCGATCGCCCCGCTCACGGCATAGGCGTTGCGCAAGCGGTGACGCATCTCGTGCGCCATCGTGTGAAGGCTTTCCAGCGCGTGGTGATGCTGGGTGACGTCGCGCGAAACCGACAGGATCGCGAGGATCGCGCCTTGCACGTCACGCACCGGTGAGACTTGGACGTCCCACCATCTGGGGGTGCCCTTGACGGTCGGGCAGAACGCCTCGAAACGGCTCGACTTGCCGACAAGCGCATCGCGGACCGCCTCGCGCACGCGGGGCGCCGCTTCCTCGGGCCAGAGCGTTTCCCAAGACAACCCGGCAATGGCGCCAAAGTCATCGACTTCCATCGAGCAGCGCCCGTTGCGGTTCATGAAATCGATCCGTCCCTCGGGATCGAGAATCTTCACGCAGTCCTCGCTCTGGTCGAGCACGGTCGCCAGCATGTCGCGCGAATGGGCGCCGAAGCCACTGACGAAATCCCAGCTATCCTGTTTGAATTGCACGCTGATTGCGGTCCTCGATCCGAAGCTGCCCGGCGCTTGACGGAAAAATTGCGGCACAATTGCCGGCGGAGCGCGTTCGCTTGACTGACCCCTAGCACCGAACGGAGCGGCCATGCCCCTAAAATTGATATCCTTGCCCTACCCTGAAGACGCGCTGGCTCCGGCGATTTCAGCCGATACGCTGCGAACCCATCACGGCAAGCACCACAAGGCCTATATCGACAAGACCAACAAGGCGGCCGAGGCGATGGCGATGGCCGAAGCCTCGCTCGAGGAAATCATCGCAGCAGCGAAAAGGAAAGGCGACAAGCCCGCCTTCGACAATGCCGCCCAGGCCTGGAACCATGGTTTCTACTGGCACTCGTTGTCTCCGGCCGGGGGCAAACCCCAAGGCGAACTGGCCGCGGCGATCGATCGCGACTTTGGCTCACTCGACAAGTTGAGCCAGGACCTGAAGGCCCGCGGCGAAAAGCACTTTGCCTCCGGCTGGGTGTGGCTGGCGGAGAAGGGCGGCAAGCTTTCAATCGAAGAAACGCACGACGGCGATACGCTGGCGCTAGGCGACAAAAAGCCTTTGCTGACGATCGATTTGTGGGAACATGCCTATTATCTCGATCACAAGAACGAGCGGCCCAAATACCTCGCAGCGGTGATTGGCGGTTTGCTCGACTGGGAGTTTGCCACGAGAAATTTTGCGGCGGTCGGGATGTGGACTTATCCCGGCTGACGCAAGTCCGCCATCAGGTGGTGTTGGCAACCGGCTCGTCGATGGTGTCGTCTACCCGACCGTCGCCGTCGAACAGCGGTTCGCCGAACAGGAAGCCGACGATGTTGGGCTTGCCGAGATGTTCGACCAGCGCGGTCAGCGTGAGCAGGATTGGAACCGACAGCAAAGCACCGACCACCCCCCAGATCCACGAGAAATAGCTGATCGAAAGCAGGATCATGACCGGATTGACGGTGAAACGCGCGCCCAGCAGGGCCGGAGTGACCACGTTCGCCTCGACCGCGTGGAGGCCCAGGAATAGCAGCGGCGGGATGAGGCCGAGCAGGAATGTATCCGCGGTGCCGAGCCCGACCAAGGTTAGCAGCCCGACCATCGTAAGGGGTCCGATATAGGGCAGGAAATTGAGCGCCATCGCCAGCCCGCCCCACATCACGGGCGCGGTCAGGCCAAGGCCCCAGGCGCCGAGCGCAACCAGCACGCCGACCCCGAAATTGATCTGCGCCACGGTGATTATGTATGATGCGACGCGCTCCTGGACATCGCGCATCACCCGCGCCGCACGCAGCGACGCGCCGAAGCTGTGACGATCGAGCAGCAGGCGGCGCTTCATCCGGATCCGCGCCTCGATCATGAAATACGTCATCAACAGCGTCAGGAAGATTTCGATCAGCACCGACGGCGTGGCGACCGCCACTTGTTCAAGCACCGAAGGACCAGCGACGATCACTTGCGCGCCCGAGGCATTGCCGGTGATCCGCGCCAGCTGGCGATCGATATCCGCGATCCAGCCGAAACTTCCGCGCAAGGTGGTGAACTGCTCGCCGATCCTCGCAATCAGCCTGGGCGCCTGATCTACCATGTCATAGGCCGGCTGAACGATGACCAGGATCGCCAGAACCACCGCTACGATCGCCGCCAACAGCGACAGCGCCGAAGCGATGACGTTGGGCAGTCCCACCCGGATCAGGCGATCGGCAAGCGGTGACAGGACGATGGTCAGGATGATCGCGCTGACCAGCGGCAGGAACACCACCGATCCCACCGAAAACACGAAAGGCAAGCCCAGGAACAGCGCCAGCCCCAACAGGAAGACCATCGTCGAGAGCAGGCGCGTGATCGGCAGCGCTTCCTGCGGAGCCTGTTCGGGATCGTTTACGGGCGGTACGGTGGCCATGGATGGCGAGCTCGAGCGAGAGGGCAAAAGTCAGAAGCTGGAACCGCCAATCTGACCGGTAGCCCGCACGCTTTCAAGAACTCTATGCTGGTCGACGGCCGGTGCGTCGAAGATCCGCAACGCCTGCCTTCAGGATGCGCTGGTCGATTCGTTGAGTTCGGCCATAATCGCGTCGTGCGCCACTGCATCGCCCACCGCACGGCGAGGGATCGTCCCTTCCTCGATCATCGCGGAAAGCGTGGCGCGGGCGCGGCCGACACGGCTTTTGATCGTTCCGACTGCGCACTCACAGATGTCGGCTGCCTCCTCATAGCTGAACCCGCCTGCGCCCACCAGGAGCAGCGCTTCGCGGCGTTCGGGCGGAAGCGTCAGCAGCGCGCGGTGCAGGTCGGACAGATGCATCGGTCCTTCCTGACCCGGCGGTGCAACGAGGATCCGCTCGGCAACCGTCTCGTCATAGTCGGCGCGGAAGCGATTGCGGCGCATGTCGGTCAGATAGGCATTGCGCAGGATCACGAAAGTCCACGCGCGCATGCTGGTACCGGGTTCGAAGCGCTCCTGCGCTGCCCACGCTTTGAGCAGAGTCTCCTGGACGAGATCGTCGGCGAGGTCGGGACGACCGCACAATCCGCGTGCGAACGCACGCAGGTGCGGAATCACCCCGGTAAGCTCGCGCTTGAAGCTGGCCGCATCGGCGGCGCTGCGCATCTCAGTCATCCGCTCTGTCGAGATCGTCCAGAAGCTTCGAAAAAGCATCCGGAAGCGGTTCCTCGACGACCGAATCGTAGAGTCGACGCAAGCCCGAAGCCCAATCGGGCGAGGGCTGCCGCCTGCGCTCATGGCGCTCCATCCCGATGTCCTTCATCCGCTTGTCACTCGTCCGCTTCTCTTTCGCCATTCGATGCTGACCCCCCAAAGCCGGTCAGGCACTCCCAAACGGCACTACGCAGTCCGGCAGAGATTGCATGGCCAACGGCCACGACCAAGGGGTCGCGGTTGTGTTCGCGAAATGAGGAACGAAAGCGGGGCCGTGTGGTTCCCTGTCCGTAGCGAATTTGAAGGACTGCCGGAAACTAACGCGGATGCCGCCGATCCCGGGGATCCCTTGCAGATCGAGGCGACGTGGAGCAGACCAAGCCGGTGATGACGGGGGACAGCAAGCAACGGCTATTCAAGCGCCAATGGTATGAGCGATTTCCGCGGATCATGCCGGTGGGAATTTTCGTCCTGACTTCGGCAGTTACAATGGTCAGCGTCGCCGCGATCGAAAGCGCCGAAACCAAACGGCGCGCCACCCAGCTGACCCAAACAGCCAAAGTGCTCGCTTCCGCGCTGGAGCGACGGGCCGATGCGCACGAAGCATATCTGCGGTCGGGCGCTGCGGTGTTCGCCACCCAGCAGGTCGTCAGTGGCCCACTGTTCCAGACCTACCTCAGCCAGCTGCGGCTCGATTCGAATTATCGCGGGGCTGAAGGCATCGGTTGGGCAATGCGCGTCGACCGCGACGAAATCGAGTTCGTCCAGCGGGAGATGCGCGCACGCGGCCCTCATAAGTTCACCATCGCGCCCTTGCCGGCAGATGATCAGGCTTATGCGGTGCCGGTAACCTACCTCCAGCCGGAAACCGAGCGCAACCGCCGGGTTCTGGGGTACAATATGTTTTCCGAGCCGACCCGGCGCGCGGCGATGATCGAAGCCATGCGCTTTGCCCGGCCGACCGCCAGCGGCAAGCTGGTGCTGGAGCAGGAAAGGGGAGGCAAACACCGTCCCGGATTCATCATCTACATGCCGGTCTTCAGTCTTGCCACGGACGGTGCGAAGCGACTCAAAGGGTTCGTCTACAGTCCGTTCGTGGCCGAGGATTTTCTCGCCTCGGCGCGCCAGGTCGAGACCGATCAGAACGTTGGCATCCGCATATTCGACGGAACCGTGGCCCCCCGAAATATGCTTGTGAACAGGCCGGTTGCCAATCCGTCGGGAGTACTCGCGCGCGAGCCGCTGATGACTGCCAACCGCCCGTGGATTCTCGAAATCCAGGCGACCAAGCCATCGGCCCTTTCCGCGCTCTCGTTGCTGACGCTGCTGTTCGGGATGCTGGTGGCGAGCCTGTTGATGGTCCTCGCCCGGCTGGTCACGCGCCAGGCGGCCGAAGACCGGCAGGCGCTGATGTGGCTCGAAGAGCAGGCGTCGATCCGCAATTCGCTGACCCGTGAACTCAACCACCGGGTCAAGAACACGCTGGCCAACGTACTGTCGATCGTTTCGCTCACCCGCCGGCGGGCCGGCGATCTCGACAGTTTTGCCGACAGCCTCGAGGGTCGCATCCGCGCCCTGTCGGCGACCCATGACCTGCTCACCCAGTCGGAGTGGGGGTCCACCCCGATCGCCGCCGTGGTACGGGCCGAGCTCGCACCCTATGCGCAGGACAGCGAGCACGCGCTCGACATTACAGGCCCAGCGGTCGAACTGGCCCCCAACGACGCCTTGTCGCTGGGGCTCGCGATCCACGAACTGGCGACCAATGCCGCCAAATACGGCTCACTCAGCGTCCCCGGGGGGAAGGTCGCAGTGACCTGGCACCTGATCACCCAGGATCTGGCGCGGGTCGAATGGGCCGAGCGCGGCGGACCCGCGGTTTCGCAAAGCGCGCGCAAGCGCGGCTTCGGCACCGAACTGATCGAAAAGATCGTTGCGCACGAACTGCGCAACCCGGTCGATCTGCGTTTCGAGCCCGAAGGGGTGCGTTGCTCGCTGATCTTGCCGGTTCGACTGCCAGCGGAATTCTCGATGCGGGCTTCGCGCCCCTGAGACCGAACTAGTAGCCGCGCGTCATCCCAGAGGGCGGCTCGATCCAAAGAACAGTGCCTGACTGATCGCCGCACGCACGGTCGATTCCTGGAACGGCTTGGTCACCAGATAGGTCGGCTCGGGCCGGTCGCCAGTGAGCAGGCGTTCGGGATACGCGGTGATGAAGATCACCGGGACGCTGCCCATCTGGAGGATATCGTCGACCGCATCGAGCCCCGAGCTGCCATCAGCCAGCTGAATGTCGGCCAATACCAACCCCGGAGTAGTCTCGGCGACGATCTGCTGGGCTTGGGTCCGCGTGGCCGCCATCCCGCAGACATCGTGGCCGAGCGAGCGAACCAGGTCCTCCAGTTGCATCGAGATCAGCGGCTCGTCCTCGATAATCAGGACCGAAGTCGTCGATTCGCGATCGATTTCCTCGACCGCCTGCTTGACCAGCGCCTCGACCTCGGAAGGCTCCTTGTCCATCACGAACGCAGCTTCCTCGATCGAGAAGTCTTCCAGCGTCGTCAGGAGCAAGGCCTGGCGGTTGAGCGGCGTGATGTGCGACAGGCGCTCTTGCGCTGCGGCCTCGTGACCGCCATCCGCCGCTGCGGGGGCACCGACATCGACGAACCCGCTCGCCCACACTTTGTTGAAAACGTGGTAGAGTTCGGCCCGCCCGGCACCGATCATCTGGCGCATCCCTTCATCGACGAGCGCCGCTTCGAGCGTCTCGCGGACGAAGGCATCGCCGGTCGCCTGCGAGCCGGTAAGCGCACGGGCATAACGGCGCAAATACGGAAGATTGGTGGCTACCCTAGCGCCAAGCGACATTGAGACCCTTTCCCCGGAAAACGATTCCGGGACAAACGCGCCGGATTGCGGATTGTTCCGCACAGTCCGGTCGCAAAGTGGAACTGCGCGGACCCCGGCTCAAGCGTCGCCGGTGCCCGTCACTTCCTCTAACCACCGAACCAGATCGTGGGCAATAACCGGCTTGCGAAAGCTCGCGGCAAAATCGCAGTCATCCGGGATGACATCGGTGCCGGAACACATCGCGACCTTGCACCCGCGCTCGTGCAGCGACCGTGCCAGCGCGACCGAATTTCCGTCGGGCAGGTGCAGGTCGAGCAAAGCGGCCACAGGAAGCGTGCGCCCCAGCCGGTCCTCGACCGCAGACAGCGTCCCGGCAACAATGGGCTCGAAGCCACGATCGGCAAGCGCCGCCTCGATCGCCATGGCTACGAGGATGCTGTCTTCGAGCACGAGGACACAACGCGATGGCGGTGGTACGGGCAAGGCATAAACCTCATGCGCACCACAGGTGCGGATTGCTACGAGCACGCGCCCTAACGCGAACTTACACTGCCATCGCCAACATTTGACATAGCCCTGCCCATGCTCTTGGCTGCATGGCGGGGCGAGAAGGGTCACAGGTCCATGCCGATAGCGGATCGCGAAAATCGCATTCCATGCGCGCTGTGCCCTTTGGCGGGGTGCCGCGGCCTGCGCCCTCTCAATTCGATCCAGGTCGAATACATGGAGCGGTTCAAGAAGGGCGAACTGAGTGTCGATCGCGGCACGCAGGTGCTCGTCCAGGGCCAGCGCAGCGCGCACGTGTTTACCCTGCTCGAAGGCGTGCTGATCCGTTTCAAGCTTCTGGAGGACGGGCGCCGCCAGATCGTCAACTTCATGTTCCCGGGCGACCTGATCGGGCTTCAGGCGGCTATGGGGGAACCCCTCGCCCACGGCGTGGAGGCCCTGACCGGAGCAAGGCTGTGCGTGTTCGCGCGCGATCGCTTCGCCGAACTGATCAAGAACCACCCCGAACTTGGATATGACGTGATCTGGCTTGCCGCCAAGGAAGAGGAGGCGCTGGAGGAACACCTCGTCGCGCTGGGCCAGCGAACCGCGCGCGAACGAATCGCCTACCTCGCGGTGTTTCTCGTCCAGCGTGCGATCGAGACCGGTCTTTCAGAAGGCCATTCGGTTGCGTTGAGCGTCACTCAGACCCAGATAGCCGATATGCTGGGACTTTCGCTGGTCCATACCAATCGCACGATGCAAGCGCTGCGCCAGGCGAATCTGATCAGCTGGAATTTCAACGAGATCCAGATTGGCGACATGGATGCAGCGCGGGAATTCGCCCGCTTCGACCAACCCGAAGCCACCCGGCGACCCTACTTGTGAGAAAGTTGGCTGATCGGGATCATTTTTTTGCGCGGGGTGCGGAACCAAACTTCGGGCCGATAATTATACCATTGTCACCGCCGAGACCCCCCCTCCCGTCCAAGCGGCCGGTGATACGATCCCGAAAGGCCTCCGCTTCGTGCGGAGGCCTTTTTTTTGTTCGGCATCGTCCCGATCAGCCAGCCAGCGCTTCGCGCAGGCGTCCAAGCAATCCCGGCTTGCGACGCAATTCGATCAGGATCGCAATCAGCGCTGCCGGGTCATAGGGTTTGGCCAACACCGCACCGAGCTGCGAGACACTTTTCGGAATCTTCTCGGGCGCGCCGGTCGAAAAGATGATCGCCGGTGGACGAGGACTCAGTTCGTTGACCAGTTCAGCCATTGCCCAGCCATCGTCCCGGTCGGCAAGCTGCACGTCGAGGATCAGAATGTCGGGCTTGAGTTTCTCAAGTTCGATCATCGCGGCAGAAACCGTGTCGCACACCACCACGGCTTCGGCCCCTCCCGCCAGGAGAGCATCTTCCAGGTTCATTGCCAGCAGCGGATCGTCCTCGACGATCAGCGCCCGCCCGAGCGAGCGTGGCTTCCTGCCCGGTTGTTTCGATTTCGCCATGCATGGTCCTTACCGGGCGATCATCGGACTCGAACCGCCCCGTTACGTTGCACGAACGCCCCTGACCGTCATGCGTTTCCACGGGCAACCTGACGAACGACGGATTGGCCGAAAGTGCGCCCTTCGCGCCACACCGGCATCCTGGAACGCTTCAGAGCGGCTTCTGGTAGACCACGTATTCGCGGTTGACCTTGCTTCCGATGGCCTCAGCGATCGCGTTCATCCCCTGGTTGTCGTCGAGCACCCAGCCGATCTCCGAGCGGCGGGTGCCGTACTTGGCGATCGCCACGAGGCGGATGCGCTCGATCATCATAAAGGCCAACTGGCTCGCCAGCCGAGAGCTTTGCAGGCGCTTGAGCACGCCCATCAGCGGCACTCGCATCGAGGCGTCGGTCGGTTTGTGCAGCCACCACAACAGCCTGGCCCAGCCGAACGGAAACAGCTTGCCGCGGATCGCCTTGATCGGCCCGTTGAGATCGGGAAGCGTCATCATGAAGGCGACCGGCTCACCCTCGAGCTCGGCGATCATCACCAGGTCGTCCTTGACCAGCGGCTTCAGTTTCTTGCCGACATACGCGATCTCGCTGTCGGTGATCGGGACGAAGCCCCAGTTGCTCGACCAGGCATCGTTGAGAATGCCGAGAATCGTCGCCGCTTCCCGATCGAAGTGTTTGAGATCGACCTTGCGGATGCGAATCCGCGGGTTCTTCTCCCCCGAAGCGACGATCCGCTCGATCAGCGGTCCGAAACCGGCGACGATGTCGAGATCGTAAGTGAGCAAGGACTTGGCATGGGCATAGCCGAGCGTCTCGATCCACGCCTGGTACCGCGGATCGTGGTGGCCCATCATCACCATCGGGCTGTGATCGGCGCCTTTGACCAGCAACCCGGGTTCGTCCCAGATCGACAGGCTGAGCGGGGCAAGAGCGCGGGTCATACCATGTTCGCGCAGCCACCCCTCGGCGCGGGTGATCAACGCGGCCATCGTCGCCTCGTCGTCGGCCTCCATCAGACCCCAGTTGCCGGTGCCGGGACCCATCCCCTGTTCGGGCGGGAGGGTCAGCGCCAGCCGGTCGATATGCGCCGAAATGCGCCCGACCACCCGCGTGCCGCGCCGGGCGAGGAACAGCTGGACATCGGCGTGTTCGAAGAACGGGTTCTTGCCCGGGGTGAGCAGTTCGCGCACTTCGCCCTTGAGCGGCGGCACCCAGTGCGGATCGGCGGCATAGAGCCGGAACGGCAGTTCGATGAACGCCTCGAGATCGGCCTTCCCCGCGACCGGGGCGACGATAATGGGGTCAACAGCCACGATCTTGCCTTTGTTCAGGTTTAGCGCGCCTCCGCCTATGCTATCCGCTGCGAACGATGCCAAGCCTTGCGCATCGCCGTTGCGGGGCTAGATTTCCGCAGTTCCCATGGAAGCGCTTTGCATGACTGTCCACGAAGCCATTGTCCTGCCGTCCGATGGCGGTCCCACCGGGGCCGGAATTGCCGACGACAAGACGATGCTGCGCGCAGCGGTCGAGCTGACGCGTGACCTCGCCGCCGCACGTCCCGCGATTTACTGGCCGGACATGCTGGTGTCGGCACTGGTTGGCTACGCCGGGCTGGCGGGCGCGATCCTGTTCGACAATCCGTGGGCGGCGGTCTCCTGCGGCGCGGTTGCCGCGCTGGCGCTGTATCGCGCGCTGCTGTTCATCCACGAACTGACCCACATCCACCGCACCGCGCTCCCCGGGTTTCGCCTGGGCTGGAACCTGCTGGTCGGGATACCGATGCTCACCCCGTCGCTGATGTACGAGAACGTCCATACGCTCCACCATGCGCGCACCCGGTATGGCACCGCGGACGATCCCGAGTACCTGCCGCTGGGGCTGATGAAGCCATGGTCGCTGCCGTTGTTCCTGGCGATCGCGCTGTTGTTGCCGGTCGGGCTGCTGATCCGCTCCGCGCTGCTTGTGCCGTTGGGCGCGGTGATCCCCCCGCTGCGCCGGCTGGTGTGGGAGCGTGCCTCGGCGCTGTCGATCAACCCCGCCTTCCGCCGCCGCCCCGCCGAGGGCGAGTTTCGCCGTCAGGTCTTCTGGCAGGAACTCGGCGCTTCGCTGTGGGCGTTGTTCCTGGTCGCCAGCGCAGTGCTGTGGGACTGGCATCCGCTGGCGATCGGCATGGCGGTCGTCTCGGTCACCGCGGTGCTCAACCAGCTGCGCACATTGGTCGCGCACTTGTGGGTCAACGAGGGCGAGCCGATGACGGTGACCGCGCAGTACCTCGATTCGGTCAACGTCCCGCCGCCCGGTCCTTGGGCCGAACTATGGGCCCCGGTCGGCCTGCGTTATCACGCACTGCATCACTTGCTGCCGTCGATGCCGTACCATTCGTTGCCGGAGGCGCACCGCCGCCTGAGCCGCGAACTGATCGCGCCTTCGACTTATCACGAGGCCAACCATCCCGGCCTGCTCACGCTTGTCGGGCGCCTCGCGCGGAACACGATGCTGCCGCGTTGAAACTTACTCTTCGGTCCTGATCAAGACCGTTTCGCCGATCAGCGCGAACAGCACGAACGGGGCCCACGCGGCGAGCAGCGGTGGGTAGCCGCCGAAGCTGCCCATCGCCAGGGCGGCGTTGTCGACCACGAAAAACGCGAAACCGAGCGCCATCCCGATCGCCGCCCGGATCAGCACATGGCCCGATCGCGCCAGCCCGAACGCGGCGACCGCGCCCAGCAGCGGCATCAGCAACGCGGCCAGCGGACCCGAAATCTTGTGCCACCACGCGCTCTCGAGTTCGCCGGTGCGCCGCCCCGCCGATTGCATCGCCTCGATCGAGCCACGCAAGGTGAACAGGTCCTCGGCATCGGGATCGACCTTGCTGATCGCGATCTGGGCCGGGGTGATCCGCTCGGCGACGACGGTGGCGGCGGGCATCTTTTCGAGCCTCACGCTTTGCACCGCGAAGCTGCGGGGCGATTCAAGCCGCCATCCGGGAGCGGCGAACGTGGCCGCAGGCGCGGTGACTATGTCGATTACCCGCCCGGCGGCATCGCGGCGATACCACGAAACTCCGATCATCTTCGTTGCGGCACCGCTTCCGCCGATCGCCTGGGCGAACAGCACGTTGGGTCCGTCGGCGAGCCAGACATTGGCCTTGGTCGCCGCGGTGGCCGGGACCGTGCCGAAATCGACCGCCTGCCAGGCTTTCAGCGCTGCGGTGGCGCGGGTCACGACGCGCTCGTTGAAGGTGAAGCTGAGCATGGCGACGAGCGCGGCGGTCAGCACCAAAGGCGCGAGGATCTGGTGCGCCGAAAGCCCCGCCGCCTTCATCGAGATGACTTCGCTGTTCTGGTTGAGCTGGACCAGCGTGAGGATCGTCGCGAGCAGTACCGAGTAGGGCAGGAAAGTCTGGACCAGTTGGGGCACGCGCAGCGTCACATAGTGCCACAACTGCGCCTCGCCGTTGCCAGCCGCCTCGAGAATCTTGCCGCTCTGCCCCAGCAGGTCGAGCATCTGGAGGATCAGTACGAGCATCGCCAGCACCGCAACGATGCGCAGCGCGAACATCTTGGCGATGTAGAGCGTGACAGTACGCGAGGGGAAGAATTCAAGCTGCAAGAGGCTGGCCTTCGAGCGTTTCGTCGATGTCCGGTTCGTCGCGCAGGCGCTTGCGACCGAACAGCTTGCGGAACGCCGCGCTGGCTTTCGCAAAGCCGCGTTCGAGCCCGCCGATCGCCTGACCTCCGGGAACATAGGCGACCCGCCAGTACATCCACAAGATCAGCGCCGCGAACAGCGCAAACGGAACCCACAGCGCCAGGATCGGATCGAGCCGGCCCAGCGCGGCGACGTCCGAGGCGTACTGGTTCACCTTGTGATAGGCGACCACCATGATGATCGAAACGAACACTCCCAACGCCGAGGTCGACCGTTTGGGCGGGATCGCCAGTGCCACCGCGAGCAACGGCAGAAGCAGCATCATCACCACTTCGACCATGCGATAGCTGAAGCTGGCCTGCGTTTCGAGCCGCAAGGTCTCGGGCGTTTCCTGGTTCCAGCCCAGCTTGAGCAGTTCGGGCAGGATGTATTCCTTCTCCTTGCCTCCGCGCTGGCGGAATTCCTCGATCTTGGGCAGATCGATCGGGAGATCATGGCTCGAGAAGGTCAGCACCCGCGGGGCGGCGAGGCTGGGACCATCCTGGACGATCTGTCCATCGGTCAGGCGCAGGATAATCGTATCCGCGCTGTCCTTGTTGGCGAGGAACTGGCCCTGGCGCGCCGAAATCGCCAGCTCCTGGCCCTTGTCGTTGGCGACGCGTGCGAAGATGCCCGAGAGCATCCGGCCGTTGTCGCGGCTCTCCTCGATACGCAAAGCGACTTTGTCCTTGAGAGTCGTGAATTCGCCCACCTTGATCGCCGCGCCAAGCGCGCCCGAGCGAAGCTCATACTGCAGCTCCTCGTAGTAGTAGTGCGACAGCGGCTGGAGGTAGAACACGTTGACGAGGTTGAGCCCGGCAAGCGTGACCGCGAAAATGTAGGGCACGCGCAGCAGCCGGGTGTAACCCAGCCCGACCGCGCGCATCACATCGAGTTCCGAACTGGTCGCCAGCTTGCGAAACGCGAGGAGGATGCCGAGCATCAGCCCGATCGGGATCGCCAGGCCGGCATATTCGGGGATCAGGTTGGCGAGCATCCTGAACACCACGCTGACCGGTCCGCCCTCGCTGGCGACGAAATCGAACAGCCGCAGCATCTTGTCGAGGATAAGCAACGACGCTGCCAGCGCGAACGTGCCGACCATCGGCACGAGCACCAGTTTGCCGATATAGCGGTCGTTGGCGGTGAGAAGGGGCATGGCGCGGCGCCGTCAGTTCTAGGCTTGGCGCCGCCGAGCGGCAAGCGCGGCGAATCGCGGGGCGGCGCGCGACATGGATCGCCGCCGTGGACCACTTGGACCACTGTCTTGAAGCAAAAATCCTGGCTGGGTGCCGTTGCGCGAAAAGCCGGGCGCGGAGGCCTCGCGTCGCGCGGCGGACGGACGGCAGGTAGCGGTGCTCATCGGCGAGGCTAGATCAGATTTTGCGCGTGTAGGAAAATGGTTTTCTTCGCCCGTCACTCGATCAACACAGACCCTGCTGGGGAAGCGAGGCTCGCGCGTCGATCATGTTATCCGACGGGAAAAAGAGTCAGGTCGTCGCTCATGTTCCTTCACGCCTTCTCCAGCGTGCACTGCAGCGGGTGCTGGTTCTGGCGGGCGAAATCCATCACCTGGTTCACTTTGGTCTCGGCGATCTCGTAAGGGAAGATCCCGCACACCCCCACGCCCTTCTGGTGGACGTGGAGCATCACCCGGGTGGCCTGTTCGAGATCCATCCCGAAGAACCGCTTGAGGCACATCACCACGAATTCCATCGGGGTGTAGTCGTCGTTGAGCATCAGCACCTTGAACATGCTGGGCTTCTTGGGCTTGGTCCGGGTCTTGGTCGCGACGCCGAGCTGATCGTCGCCCTCGGGGCCGCGGGGACCGCCGGGTGCGTCGTCGTCATCCGCGGCGCGGACGATGGCAAGCCAGGGATCGTCGTGGAGCTTCATCGTCCCGGTAATATCGCATTGCTGGCCGCGGGCGGCAAGGGCGGGTGGTTACTGCGTCCTTAAACACGAACGGGCCGGACGGTTTCCACCGTCCGGCCCGCTGCGTTGTCCCGCGGAGAAAGTCGGGAGCTAAGGCTTAGGCGGCCTTGCGGACCTTCTCGACCGCGAGGCTGACGCGGCTGGAGATCGGCTGGAACGCCTCGTTGGCGAGCTTGAGCGCGGCTTCGGCGCTCTTCGAGTTGTAAGCCACGGCATTGTCGAAATACTTGCGCAGCAGCTTGCTCTGGAGCTCGACGAAATCCTTGGGCGACTTGACCGAAGTCAGGTCCTTGGCGTCGGCCTGCATCGTCTCGATGGCCGACTTGACCTCGGCGACGTAGTTCTTGCCCATCGTCTGCATGCCGCTGGCGAGAACCTTGCCGGTCTCGACCAGCGCCTCAAGGTTGCCCTTCGAGAACTCGTTGACGTCGCCCAGCGCGGTCTGGCTCTTTTCGAACGCGGTCTTGGCGCGATCCTGGGCGTCCTTCATCGCGTCCTGGATCTTGGACGAGAAATCTTCGGCGGTCTTCTTGGCGGTGGTGGCCATGGTGGTGTCCTTCAGTTTGGAAACGAGGTTGATCTTGGTGGGAACAGGCTTGGCAACGGGCTTGGCGACCTTGACGACCGCCTTGCGGACGGGCTTGGCCTTGGCGGCGGCGACCGGCTTGGCGGCCTTGGGCATGGCTGCCGGCTTTGCTTTCGCCTTGACCGGCTTGGCGGCGCGCTTGACCGCGACAGGCTTTGCCGCGGACTTGACTACCGCGGCGGCTACGGGCGAAGCGGCCCGGACGACGGCTTCGGCAGCTGCGACCGGCGCGACAGCCGCGCTCACGGCCTTCTCGCTCGCTTGGGCATAGGCCTTCTCGGCGGCATCGGTGATCGGGGTATCGGCCATTTCGTCTCGAACTCCATCGCGGCGAACCCATCTGTCCGCCTATGTTGCAGTGCACAAAATAGTCCCCGCATGTGCGAAGTCAAGACTTTTTTGTTGCAGTGCAGCAAAGCACGGAGCCGACCCGTTCAGGCCGCGTGGAGCACCCCGCGGTAGGCCAACCCCTCAAGCGTGCGCCCCGCGCCGACCGCCACGCAATTCATCGGATCGTTGGCGATCCGCACCGGCAGGCCAGTTTGTTCGGCCAGCACCTCGTCGATCCGCGGGAGCAGCGATCCTCCCCCGGTCATCACGATTCCGGTCTCGATGATATCGGCGGCAATCTCGGGCGGGGTGTGTTCGAGCGCGCGGCGCACCGCGAGGACGATCTGGTCGACCGGTTCGGCCAGGGCTTCGATCAGCAGGGCCTGGCTGACCTCGATCTCGCACGGACGCCCGCGCGCCACGTCGCGGCCCTTGATCACGATCATCGCCTTGTCGTCGCCCGCGGCGAGGCGGGCCGCGCCCGCCGCCTTCTTGATCCGCTCAGCAGTGGCTTCGCCGATCAGCATGTTGTGACGACGGCGGACCGCGGCGGCGATCGCATCGTCCATCTGGTCGCCGCCGACGCGCACCGACATCGCCATGCTCAGCCCCTGGATCGAAATCACCCCGACTTCGGTGGTGCCCCCGCCGATATCGACCACCATCGACCCGGTCGGCTCGTTGACCGGCAGGTCGGCGCCGATCCCCGCGGCCATCGGCTCGTCGATCAGCCACACTTTCCTGGCCCCGGCGCGGCTGACCGCATCGCGGATCGCGCGGCGCTCGACCATCGTCGAGCCCGAGGGGACGCAGATCACCATCTCGGGCCCCGCGCGGCCCCAGCGCCTTGCGCCCTGCACTTTCTCGACGAAATGACGCAGCATCTGCTCGGCTACTTCGATGTCGGCGACCACCCCGTTGCGTAATGGACGGATGGTGCGGACGTTGTCCGGCGTTCGGCCCAGCATCAGCTTGGCGTCGTCGCCCACCGCGCGGACCCGGACGATCCCGTCGATCGTCTCGAGCGCGACCACCGAAGGCTCCGACAGCACGACTCCCTCGCCCTTGACGTAGACCACGGTGTTGGCGGTCCCCAGATCGATTGCCAGATCGACGGCACGGAACGGCGAGAAATCGAAGAAGGACAATGGAAGACCCCGCCGTGGTGTAAAGCAGAAGCGCCGAGCCAGCACCGCCGATAGATGAGCGCCACATGAACCAACACCGCGCTTGCGGCGGAGCGGGCGCGCGGGGAGGTAGGGCGGCCTGGACAGGATGAATTGCCCGGTCGCGGCACCCTCGATTCGCCAATCAAAGCCAGCAACCGCTCTATCGGCGAGTGTCGGACGCCTCTCGGTTACGGGGTGCGTTCGGGTCGTTCGACAACGCTGCGCGCTACCGCGTCTTCACGTAACGCCCCGGCGCATCCTCGATCACCTTGTCGCCCTTGCCGCCGGGTACGCGCTTGCCCTTCGCCGGAACTGTCGTGTTGTCCTGCGCTTTCAGCCATTCGACCCAGTCGGGCCACCAGCTGCCCTTGGTCTCGGTGGCGCCTTCGACGAAATCCGCCAGTGACGAGGGTTTGCCGGGGTTGGTCCAGTACTGGTACTTGCCCGCATCGGGCGGATTGACCACGCCCGCGATATGGCCGCTGCCGGCGAGCACGAACTTCCACGGTCCGCTGACGTGGCGGGTCATCCGCCAGACGCTTTCGGCCGGGGCGATGTGGTCCTCCTTGCCTGCCTGGATATACATCGGGGTCTCGATCCGGCCGAGGTCGAGCGGGGTGCCGTCGATGCTCAGCACATCGGGCTGGATCAGCTTGTTGTCGCGGTAGAGGTCCTTGAGGTAGGATTTGTGCCACTTGGCGGGCAGGTTGGTGACGTCGCCGTTCCAGTGGAGCAGGTCGAACGCCGGGTAGTCGTCGCCCAGCAGGTAGTTGTTGATCACGTATTGCCAGATCAGGTCGGGCCCGCGCAGCGCGTTGAACGTCGCCGCCATATAGCGCCCGTCGAACGTGCCATCGGTAACCATCGCGTCGATGAGCGCGAGATGCTTGTCGTCGATCAGCAGGCGCAGATCGCCCGACAACTCGAAATCGATTTGCGCGGTGAAGAACGTCGCGCTCTTGACCTTGGCCGCCTCGCCCCGCCGGGAGAGCATCGCGAGCGCGGCCGCGAGCGTGGTCCCCGCGACGCAATAGCCGATGGTGTGGACCGCAGGCACGTCAAGCCGTTCCCGGATCGTGTCGATCGCATCGACTTCGGCGAGGACGTAATCGTCCCACATCACCTCGGCCAGGCTCGCGTCGGCCGACTTCCACGACACCACGAACACCGTTACGCCTTGCGCCACCGCCCAGCGGATGAAGCTCTTCTTCTCGTTGAGATCGAGAATGTAGAAGCGGTTGATCCACGGCGGGAAGATCACCAGCGGCACCGCGAGGACGTCGGGCGTGGTCGGGGTGTACTGAATCAACTGATAGAGCGGGGTCTCGTGGACCACTTTGCCCGGGGTCACCGCGATGTTCCGCCCGACCTCGAAGGCATCGGAATCGGTGTGGGTGAGCTGGCCCTTCTTGAGGTCGGCGAGCAGGTGCTCCATCCCCTTGACTAGGTTCTCGCCCTTGGTCGCCAGAGTGCGTTCGAGCACCACCGGGTTGGTCAGCGGGAAATGCGCGGGGCTCAGCGCCTCGACCATCGCCTTGGTGTTGAAGCTCAGCTGCGCGCGCGCCTGGTCGTCGAGCCCCGGCGCTTTGTCAGCCAAAGTGACGAGCTGGTCGGCGAGCATCAGGTAGGTCTGGTGGATCAGCGCGAATACCGGCTGCTCGCGCCACTTGGGATCGGCGAAACGCCGGTCGCTGCGCGGGAGTTTCGCTTCGCCCTCGCCGTTGGCCGCCGCGGGTCCGATCCCGTATTGGCCGAGCACGGTCTGCCACAGCGCCAGCCCGTCCTCCCACAGCCGCTTCTGGATCGCCGGATCGCCCATCGGCAGCTGCTGCCACCAGCCCTGAACCTGCTGCGCCCACCGCACCGGATCGAACATCTGGGCCAGCGCGGGCTGCCCCCTGGCGGCCTGCTCGGCGGAAAAATCGAGCCACATCTTCTGGAGCTTGCCCGCGACCAGCGCCCATTGCTGCGCGTCGGCGGGCTCGGGCAGGGTCGCGGGCGCGCCGGGCAGGAACTGGCCGAACATCTGCTGAAGCGCGTCGCCCTGCATCTCGCGCAGCTTCTCGAACATCGTGGGCGGGTCGTCGTGGAGGGTGTCGGACATGATGGTGACTCGCTTCAGCTGGCCCCCCGCATAGCGCAAGGCGGGCGGCGGCGGCAGCCCCCGTTTTCGCGCAAATCGCTCGCACGAACCGGTTCGCGGACTTGAGGTTTGCGCGCTTCGGGCTTTCGCGTAGAACCCTGGTGCGGCGCGGCATGGTGCGCGCTGCCAGCCAGGGACGAAACGAACCGCGCCAATGGACGACGAATTCTACCGCATCAAGCGCCTGCCGCCCTACGTCATCGCCGAAGTCAACGCGATGCGCCACGCGGCACGCCAGGCGGGGCGCGACATCATCGACCTGGGGATGGGCAACCCCGACCTGCCCCCGCCGAGCCATGTGATCGACAAATTGTGCGAGGTTGCGGGCAAGCCCGGGGCGCACGGTTATTCGCAATCCAAGGGCATCCCCGGGCTGCGCCGCGCGCAGGCCAACTACTATGGCCGCCGTTTCGGGGTCGATCTCGATCCCGAGAGCGAAGTGGTGGTGACGATGGGCTCGAAGGAGGGTCTCGCCAGCCTGGCGACCGCGATCACCGCCCCGGGCGACGTCGTGCTGGCCCCCAACCCCAGCTACCCGATCCACACTTTCGGCTTCATCATCGCCGGGGCGACGATCCGTTCGGTCCCGACCACACCCAACGAGGACTATTGGCGGGCGCTCGACCGGGCGATGGCCTTCACCGTACCGCGCCCGTCGATCATCGTGGTCAATTATCCTTCCAACCCCACCGCCGAGACGGTCGATCTGGCGTTCTACGAGCGGCTGGTGGCCTGGGCCAAGGAGAACAAGCTCTGGGTCATCTCCGATCTCGCCTATTCCGAGCTTTATTACGACGGCAACCCGACCGTCTCGATTCTTCAGGTGCCCGGCGCCAAGGACATCGCAGTCGAATTCACCTCGCTGTCGAAGACCTTTTCGATGGCGGGCTGGCGGATCGGCTTCGCGGTGGGCAACCAGCGGCTGATCGCGGCGATGGCGCGGGTCAAGAGTTACCTCGATTACGGAGCGTTCACTCCGATCCAGGCGGCCGCCTGCGCCGCACTCAACGGCCCGCAGGACATCGTCGAGAAGAACCGCCAGCTATACGCCAAGCGCCGCGACGTGCTGGTCGAAAGCTTTGGCCGCGCGGGGTGGGATATCCCCCCGCCCAAAGCCTCGATGTTCGCCTGGGCGCCGCTGCCACCGTCGCTGAAAGAGATGGGCAGTCTCGAATTTTCCAAGCAGCTGCTGACCCACGCCGACGTCGCGGTGGCCCCGGGGGTGGGCTATGGCGAGGAAGGCGAAGGCTTCGTCCGCATCGCCATGGTCGAGAACGAGCAGCGCTTGCGCCAGGCCGCGCGCAACATCCGCCGTTACCTCCAGAGCATGGGAGTAAATTCCTCGGCAGCGTGAATCCGCGATCGTCCTGCCTCCAGCGCCATCGTTCTGAATTGCTTCGAGTTCGGTGGCATCGTCGCTGTGGTATGTCTGACGGGTATGCCAATGCTGACCCGGCGCAGATTCGGGGGCCGGACATCGATGGTTTGCTTCCGGTGGATTTCACCCCAGCGGCTGCCCACTGAATTCGATTTGCGACGACGCGGCTGGCGCCTCGCTGGCGATGTCGATGCAATCGATTGTGTCCGGTTGTTCGACGCAACCGGGCTGAAATCCGGCGACAAGCTTTTCCCGGTGCGCCGCCGCTCGTTGGCGCTGGGTATCGACAGCAGCCGCGAACGCGCGCGGTGGCTGGCCCGCGGCTTTGGCGATGTGCTGGCGCGGGGGACCGGGCTCGACGAGATCGCGTTGCGTGCGGGGCGCTTGCTGGCCCCCCACTGGTCCGGAATTCGCCGCCACGGCCGGCTGGTGCTCGACCCGCTCGCCCGCGACGCTGCCATCGACGGCCGCCGCCTGCGACTTTTCCCGCGCGAGTTCGCGCTGCTCTGGCGGCTGACCGACGAGCCCGGCACCACGGTTCCGCGGCCCGAACTGCTCCACGACGTGCTCGGCCTGACGATCGAGCCGGGGACCAATGCGCTGGCCGTCCACATCTGCCGCCTGCGCAAGAAGCTGCACACCGCGCGCCTTTCGCATCTGCTCGTCACCGGAACGGGCGACGGCGGATACGCGCTGCTGTTCGATGCCAACGCCCCGCGAGGGTTCGGGCGACGAAACGCTCTGGACGATGCGGGCGTTTCGGGCGAGGAGGTGAAATTCCTCGAGGAGGCCGCCGAATGAACTTCCGCAATCGCGTCGAACTGACCCTCGATGGCGGCGTCGCCCACGTCCAGCTGACCCGCCCCGACAAGATGAACGCCCTCGATCCCGAGATGTTCGCCGCGATCCTCGAAGCGGGGATGCGCCTGTTCGAGGAACCCTCGGCGCGATGCGTGGTGCTCTCGGGGGCGGGCCGGGCGTTCTGCGCGGGACTTGATCTGACCAGCATGGGCCAGACCGACCGCCATCGCGAAGTTCCGCTGACCGAGCGCACCCATGGCAACGCCAATGCCCCGCAGCAGGCCGCGGTGGTCTGGCGCAAATTGCCGATCCCGGTGATTGCCGCGATCCACGGGGTGTGCTTCGGCGGCGGCTTGCAGATCGCCAGTGGCGCCGACATCAAGATCGTCGCGCCCGACGCGCGGCTGGCGGTGATGGAGGTCAAGTGGGGGCTGGTCCCCGACATGGGCGGCTACTGGCTGTGGCGCGGCAACGTGCGTGACGATGTGTTGCGCGAGCTGACATACACCCACCGCGAGTTCACCGGCGAGGAGGCGGTCGCATACGGCTTCGCCACCCACGCCGACGCCAACCCGCTGGCCCGGGCGATGGCGCTGGCCCAGGACATCGCAAGCAAGAGCCCGCACGCGGTGCGCGGCGCCAAGGCGATCAGCAACCGCTGGTGGGACGCGACCATCGACCAGTTGCTGATGGCCGAAAGCCACGAACAGCAGAAACTGATGGGCACCAAGAACCAGCGCGAGGCGGTGTTCGCGGGGCTGGAAAAGCGCAAGGCCGAGTTCACCGATCCGTGAAAGCTAACCACCCTTAACCCGATGCTAACCATCGTGTGGTGATCTGTGCCGTGACGGACCTGCCGGGGGGCGGTCCAGAACGGAGCTTCGGGGCCATGGCGAACATCGACACCGCATCGCTGACGATCGCCGAACTGCGCGAATTCGCCGGCTTTTCCAACGCCGAGCAGCGTTACATCAAGCGCAGCCTCGACATCGGGCTGGGTCGCCAGGACGCATTCAAGCTGTGGGCGCGCACACCCGACGAGACCGCCGCGATCCGGAGCCAGTACGTGCTCTATCAGGAACTCAAAGGCCTGCGCGGCGAGATGCCCGAAGGCGGGGGGTTCGACGGGATCGAGCAGTTCATGGGGACGCTGATCCGCCTGACCGCGTTCGACCTCGCCCAGGAGCGGCTGGCCGGTTTTTCGGCCTATCGCTTCCTCTACGAGCGCCTGCTCGGCCCCGAAGTTCGCCCGTGGCTGCCGAGCGCCTTCTGCGCCGCCGCCGCGCTGCCGCAGATCAGGCCGGAACGCCGCCGCGGGCTTCTGCAGTCGATCAGCGAAGCCGCCGCCACCGCGCCCGGCTGGAGCGCGCGGGCGCCGACTTTCTATCCGGAATGGGTGGAGAAGGAGGCGGCGTAGGCCAACCATCAGGGCGCTTTACCGCGGAACAGGACTACAAGCCTTCGAGCCGAGTACTCAGAATCTGAATCAGATCGCGTGATCCCCCGCGAAGGCGGGGGTCTCAGGCGGGAGCGCGCCCGACGCCTGAGGTCCCCGCCTTCGCGGGCACTCCCGATGATACCGAATTCCGGATCGCCATTCTAGCTTTTGTACAATCCGTCCAGCCGCGCGCCATACCGCTCCCTGATCTTGTGTCGGCGGATCTTCATGCTCGGGGTCATTTCTTCGTTCTCGATCCCGAACGGTTCGTCGGCCAGCGCGATCTGGCGGACTTTTTCGATAACCGAGAGCTCCTTGTTGACCCGGTCGACCGCGGCGCGGAGCGCGTTGCGGAAGGCGGGAAGGCCGCCGAGCGTCTCCATGTCGAACTTCTCGCCGTTGGCCAGCGCCCATTCGGCGGCCCATTCGGCATCGGGAACGATCAGCCCGACGAGGTAGGGGCGGCGATCGCCCGCGACCATCGCCTGCATGATCTCGGGCTGGAGGGTGAGCATCCCCTCCACCTTCTGCGGCGCGACGTTGTCGCCCTTGTCGTTGACGATCATGTCCTTCTTGCGGTCGGTGATGACGATCCGGCCTTTGCCGTCGAGGTGGCCGATGTCGCCGGTATGGAGCCAGGGATCCCTTTCCGGTTCAGCCGGGTCCGGGACCAGCGCCTTCGCGGTTTCGGCCGGGTTCTGCCAATAGCCATGCATCACCATTTCGCCGCGGACGAGGATTTCGCCGTCCCCGGCAATCTCCACTTCGACCCCGTGGAGCGGCGGACCGACGGTGTCCATCTTGATCCCCGCGGCTGGGCGGTTGCAGCTGATGAGCGGCCCCGCCTCGGTCTGGCCATAGCCCTGGAGCAGGGTGATCCCCATCGTATCGAAGAACGCGCCAACTTCGGGGTTGAGCGGCGCCCCGCCCGAGACCATCGCCTTTATCCGCCCGCCGAACCGCGCCCTGATCTTTGGGCGCAGGGTGCGGTCGAGGATGAGGTTCATCGGCTTGTCGCGCCGCCGGTCTCGCCCCGCCAGCCGCGTCTCGCCGATCGTCATCGCGCGGCCCATCAGGTAGCCCGCGACTTTGCCCTGCTTTTCGACCTGGCGCATGATCCGCGTGCGCAGCACCTCGAACAGGCGCGGGACCACGACCATGATCGTCGGTCGCGATTCCTCGATGTTGGCGGCGAGCTTTTCGAGGCTTTCGGCGTACCAGATTTCGGCCCCCAGCCCGATCGGCAGGAATTGCCCGCCCGAATGCTCGTAGGCGTGGCTGAGGGGCAGGAACGAGAGGAAGCGCTCGTCGCCCCAGCCGAAATCCTCGGCGATGATCCGCGCCGCGCCGGCGACGTTGATGAGGATCGAGCCATGGTGGAGCATTACCCCGCGCGGCGCGCCTCCGGTGCCGCTGGTGTAGATCAGGCAGGCGAGATCGCTGCGCCTGACCGCGCTCTGTCGCGCATCGACGGCCACGCGCGCCGCCGCGGCGTCGCCCGCCAGTAGCGGTGCCCAATCGTGGAATTCGACCATCCCGCTCTGCGCGCTGCGCAGCGGCTCGATCCCGATCACGTGCTCGCAATCCGCACGGAACACCGCGGGGAGCAGCGGCTTGGCCAGCTTGGCGGTCGAGACGATCACCGCCTTGGCCCCCGAATTCTCGAGGATGTGAAGGTGATCGCGTTCGGTGTTGGTGACGTAAGTCGGCACGGTGACCAGCCCCGCGGCCATGATCGCCAGATCGGCGATACACCATTCGGGGCGGTTCTCGGAGACCAGCATCACCCGGTCACCGGGTTGCAGCCCCAACGCGAGCAGCCCCTCGGCGAGCAGGCACACGCGCTCTGCAGCTTCACGCCACGAAATCGCAGTCCACGCACCGTCGTTCCGGGCGGTCAGGAACGGCTGGTCGCCGCGGCTCGCGGCGCGATCGAGAAACATCGCGACCAGGCTGTTGTACGTCTCGAAATCGGCCAGTTTCACGCGCGCTCTCACCCCCGGTTCTTGCTTTGCGGGAGGTTTAGGCGCGCGTCGTCAAGTCGGCAACTACTCCGCCACCGCAGCGCCCTCGCTGCGAGGGTCGGCCGCGCCGAGCCAGCGATCGCCGACGCGCTCCACCGCGTTGGCTTTGAGCGGCAGCGCGCGGACCTGGATATCGGCGTGGCCGAGCGCGCGGAGCGCGGGTATCATCGGCTCGAGCGCGCTGCCTTGCTCGATCGCCAGCGTGCCGGTCGGCGCGAACAGCAGCGGCAGCGCGATCGCCTGTTGCGCGGGCAGGCCCCAGTCGATCATCCCGACGATCGCCTTGGCCACCTGGACGATGATCGTCGCCCCGCCCGCCGCCCCCAGTGCGGCCTTGAGCCGCCCGTCGGGGCCGAACACCAGCGTCGGCGCCATCGAACTGCGCGGGCGCTTGCCCGCCTCGACCCGGTTGGCGACAGGCTTGCCCTCGCGGGTGGGGACCAGGCTGAAATCGGTGAGCTCGTTATTGAGGTAATAGCCGCCGACCACCAGCCCCGAACCGAAGATCGATTCGATCGTCGAGGTGTACGTCACCGCATTACCCCAGCGATCGACCGCGACGAAGTGCGAGGTTCCGTGCTCGGCCGGGGTCAGCCCCGAGGTTTGCATGATCGGGCCGCCCGGCGGATTGCCCGGTTCGGCTTTGGCGAGCGTGCGGTCGTGCGAGATCAGCGCGCTGCGCCGCGCGAGATAGGCGGGGTCGATCAGCCCGGACACCGGTACCAACACGAAATCGGCGTCGGCCAGGAACTGCTCGCGATCGGCAAAGGCGAGCCGCTGCGATTCAGCGAAGAGGTGCCAGGCTACCGGGGAATTCTTGCCCAACGCCCCCAGTTCGAAGCGTTCGAGCTGTCCCAGGATCGCCAGCACGGTGGTCGCCCCCGACGACGGCGGACCCATTCCACAGATCCGGTGACGGCGGTATTCGCCGCACACAGGCTCCCGCGGCTTGGCCGTGTAGGGCGCCAGATCGCCCGCGGTCATCGGCGCGGGATTGCGCGGCGCGGCGCTGACCTCGGCGGCGATCGCCTGCGCGTTGGGGCCGACGTAGAAGCTGTCGGCCCCGCGCGCCGCAAGATCCTCCAGCGTCCTGGCCAGCGCGGGATTGCGGACGATGGTGCCGACCGCGAAAGGCTCGCCCGCAGCGTCGTAAAACAGCGCCTTGCCATCGGGATCGAGCGCCCCGGTAACGCGATACCGGTCGAGTACCTGGTGGAACCGCGGGGAGATCGCGAACCCTTCGCGGGCGAGCGCGATGGCCGGGCCGAACAGCGCCCGCCACCCCAGTTTGCCCGAAGCGCGATGCGCCTCGGCGGCGAGGCGAATGTTGCCCGGTACCCCTACGCTCAGGCCGCCGGGGACCGCCTCGCGCCCCGCCAGCGGCTTGCCGTCCCTGAAGAACCATTCGGGACCGGCCGCCATCGGCGCGGTCTCGCGCCCGTCGATCGTGGTGACCCGGCCTCGCGCATCGGCGCGGAGCAGGAACCCGCCGCCGCCGATCCCCGAACTCTGCGGTTCGACAACGGTGAGAGCGAGCATGGTCGCGATCGCGGCATCGGTGGCACTGCCCCCCGCGCGGAGGATTTGCGCGCCCGCAGCGGCAGCGCGCGGATCGGCAGCGCTGACAATGCCCTGCGCGCCCGCATCGGCGCTGTCGAGTTGCCCGATCCGGGGCGGCTCAACGGTCGTGGCGGCGGGAACGGTGGCGCAGGCGGCAAGCGCAAACGCGGCGAACGGGATAGCAAAACGGTGCGACATTGCCATTGACGCTATGCGCTACCGACCGCCTCGGCAATCGTCGAATAGCCCTCGCGGCGCATCAGCCGCACCAGCCCGCGATTGATCCGCCGCGCGAGACCGGGTCCTTCGTAAACCATCGCCGAATAGAGTTGAACCAGGCTCGCCCCCGCGCGAATCCGCGCCCAGGCGTCCTCGGCAGTGGCGATTCCGCCGACCCCGACCAGCGCAATTGCTCCGCCGCTGGCGCTGCGAAAGTCGCGCAGGCGTTGCTGGGCGAGGTCGCGCAAGGGCTCGCCCGACAGCCCGCCAGCCTCCGTGGCGTGGCGCGAGCGCAGTGCAGGACGGGTGATCGTGGTGTTGGAAACGATCAGCGCGCCCAGCCGCCGGTCGATAGCGATCCGGCAGATCGCATCGATATCGGCGGGTTCGAGATCGGGGGCAAGTTTCAGGAACACCGGCGGCCCTTGCGCCCCGCGCGCCTCGAGCACGGCATCGAGCAACGCAGCCAGCGCGCCTTCATCCTGCAAGGCGCGCAATCCCGGCGTGTTGGGAGAACTGATGTTGACCGTCAGATAAGCGGCATGGGGCGCCATGATCCGCGCCAGATGGGCATAGTCGCCGATCCGGTCGGGCGAATCCTTGTTGGCGCCGATGTTGACCCCAACCACACCTGATCGTCCGCGCCGCGCCGCAAGCCGCGCAATCATCGCCTCGGCCCCGGCGTTGTTGAAGCCCATACGATTGATAACAGCGCGGTCTTCGGCCAGCCGGAACAGCCTTGGGCGGGGGTTTCCGGTTTGCGCCAAGGGAGTCACCGTGCCGACTTCGGCGAAGCCGAAGCCGAGCCTGAGCAGTGCGTCGGGCACTTCGGCGTTCTTGTCGTATCCCGGCGCGGCGCCGAGCGGGCCGGGAAACGCGATCCCGGCAAGCGTGGTGGCCAGGCGCGGGTCGATCCGCGCCGATGGCAGCGGCAAGGCCCTGAGCGCGGCAATGCTGAGCCCGTGCGCGGTTTCGGGGTCGATCGTGAACAGCGCGGGGCGCAAAAGCGGAAACAGCATCACCTGCGCCTATGTCATCAGTGGCAGCGGGGTTCAACGCCAGCGCCCGAGGGTTCGTTAGTCAACTCCGCGTGATCAAATAAAATTTCTCGTGAAACGGTCGATTTGTCGAATCCATACAATTTGCGGACGGTGGATCAGCCTAATCGACCCCTGCGACCCGAAGGGCTCGGTGCAGAAATGCGACGAGTTCTCCACTTAAAAAGGGCAGTCCAGCCATTCGTGGCCGGGCTGCCCTTCTTTTATCCGCCATCTGGCCCGGTTGCCGTGCGTCGCCCGAACAGGCGTTGGAGCACGCGGCGGGCAAGCAGCAGCAGCCACACCGCAAGCGCCAGCAACACCACAGCGATCCCCGCGGCAACCTCTGGATAGGCGTAGGCCAGCGCCAGCAGCCCGGCACTGGCGATGTCCTCGGCGGTGGAGACCACGATGTTGCTGAAGGGTTCGGGACTGGCGTTGACCACCGCCCGCGCTCCCGCCTTGCCGCCGTGCGCAAGCAGCGCTCCACTCCCGCCAAGCAGGAAAGCGATCGCTTGGGTGGCCGGGTCCTGTGGATTGACGATCGCCAACGCGAGGAGCGCGCCACCCAAGGGACGGATCGCGGTGTGGATCGTGTCCCATACCGAATCGAGCCAGGCGACCTTGTCGGCGAAGAATTCCGCCAGCGCGCCGAAGCCGGCGACCCCCAAGACCCACGGGTTGGCCAGCACCTGAAGACTTTCAAGGTGGCTGGGCAGCGGCACATAGCCGCTGCGCATCGCGATCCCGGTGGCCAGCACGCACAAGTACAGCCGCCATCCGGCCAGCAGGCTGACGCTGGCGGCGATCCCCAGGATCTCTACGATACCGAGGTGTTCCAGCGCTAGAGAACCTCGAACAGCCCCGCGGCGCCCATCCCGCCGCCGACGCACATCGTCACGACGACGTATTTCGCGCCGCGGCGCTTGCCTTCGATCAGTGCGTGGATCGTACAGCGCGCGCCGGTCATGCCGTAAGGATGCCCGATGCTGATCGAGCCGCCGTTGACGTTGAGCAGCTCGTCGGGGATGCCGAGCACGTCGCGACAGTACAGCACCTGCACCGCGAACGCCTCGTTGAGCTCCCACAGGCCGATGTCGGACACCTTGAGCCCGAACCGGCCGAGCAGCTTGGGCACCGCGACGACCGGGCCGATGCCCATCTCGTCGGGCTCGGTCCCGCCCACCGCCATGCCGACGTAACGCCCCAAGGGAGTGAGGCCCTTCTTCGCGGCGATCGCGGCTTCCATCACCACCACTGCGGCCGAACCGTCGCTGAGCTGGCTGGCGTTGCCCGCGGTGATCGTCCCGTCGGGGAGCACGGTCTTGAGCGACTGGAGCCCTTCGAGCGTGGTGTCGGCTCGGTTGCCCTCGTCCTTGGCGATGGTGACTTCCTTCGAGGAGGTCTCGCCGGTGGCCTTGTCGGTAACGCTCATCGTCACCGTGGCGGGCACGATCTCGTCGTCGAACTTGCCCGCGGCCTGAGCGGCGGCGGTGCGCTGCTGCGAGGACAGCGCGTAGGCGTCCATCGCGTCGCGCCCGATGCCATAGCGGCTGGCGACGATCTCGGCGGTCTGGAGCATCGGCATGTAGATCGCGCCATGCATCGCCATCAGCTCGCGGTCGGGCGCGACGCGCATGTCCTTGGTCTGGACCATGGAAATCGATTCCTGCCCGCCCGCGGCGACCACATCCATCCGGTCGACGATGATCTGCTTCGATGCGGTGGCAATGCTCATCAGCCCCGACGAGCACTGGCGGTCCATCGTCATCCCCGAGACCGACACCGGCAGACCGGCGCGCAACGCGACCTGGCGTGCGAGGTTGCCCGCCTGGGTGCCCTGCTGGAGCGCCGAGCCCCACAGAACATCGTCGATCTCGGCCCCGTCGATCCCCGCGCGCTCGACCGCGGCCTTGAGGCTGAATGAGCCGAGCGTGGCACCCGAGGTGGCGTTGAAGGCGCCGCGATAGGCCTTGCCGATGGCGGTGCGGGCGGCGGATACGATGATGGCATCACGGGACATTGAGGGTATCCTTGGGTCTGGTCTCGGGGGCTTGCTTCGACAGGCTCAGCACGAGAGTGGTTCGTTCCAATACAATATCCGCCCATCGTGGGCTGGCCGAAGGATCGGCCCGGCTCAAACGAAAAACTGGGTGATCCACTCGGCGATCAGCGCGGGCTTGGCCTCGCCTTCGATCTCGATGGTGATCTCGTTGGTCTGCTGCCACTGGCCGGGGCGCTTTTCGACCAATTCGAGCAGCTTGGAGTGGCTGCGCACCCGCTTGCCCGCGCGCACCGGCGAGATGAAGCGGGTTTTGTTTCCGCCGTAGTTGACGCCCATCTTCACGCCGTCGATCCGCGCGCCCTTGGTCAGCGCGCCCAACGCCGGGATCAGCGACAGCGTCAGAAATCCGTGGGCGATCGTCCCGCCGAACGGAGTGTGCTTGGCTTTTTCCAGGTCGATGTGGATGAACTGGTGATCGTCGGTCGCATCGGCGAACTTGTTGATCCGCTCCTGGCTGACTTCGAGCCATTCCGACACACCGATGACCTCGCCGGTCTTTGCTGCAAGCTCCTGTGGGGTCATGTGGGCGTCCTCTTTCGCTGCCGGTAACGGCAAGCGTCATGAACGCATCGACACCCTCATGCAACGCCCTCGACGCCCGCAGGCCGTGCCGTAGCGTCAGCCCGGGCGCGTCGCCGCGCGAGGGGCGCGGAGACTGGCGCGGGCCGCGAATCGTGGCGCCGCACCCAGCTCCACAGCCCGCATTGCAGCGCCACGATCATGTAGCAAAACGGCTGGAAGGCGATCCCGACGAACGCCGAACCGACCAGATAGACGATCTGCGAGCGTTGGAGCGCAAGCGCCAGCGGCGCGATCCACGCCGCGTCGGGGTCCGGGTCGCGGCGATGCCGGCGATATATCCGCTCCATCTGCCACACCCCCAGGATGTGGAGCAGCAGCCACAGTGCGAGCCCGGGATAACCCTGCTCGCCCAGCATCTCGAAATAGGAGGAATGATAGGCGCGCGCCTTTTCCTCGATCGTGGTGGTCTCGATCGCGGTGGTGTTGCCGCTCGCCGCGGTATCGACCAGGTCAACCGACAGCTTGTTCTGGCGATAGGCGTCGAACCCGCCGCCGAGCGGGCGGTCCTTGGCGAACTCGATGGTCCACTGCCACACTGCGAGGCGGGTCGAAGCCGACTGGTCGGCCTTGTGATCGCCGATCGTCTCCATCCGCTGGGTGAAGCTGGCAGGCAGAAACGGCACCGCCAGCAGCCCGGCCGCGCCGATCAGCCCCATGTAGAGGAAGCGCCGTTTGATGTCGCGCAGGCTCAGCCCGATCAGGATGGCCAGGCACACGAGACCCGTCCGCGCCTCGGTCCCCACCGGCATCAGCGCGCAGGCGAAGCATAGCCCCCAGGCGAACAGCGTGACCCGCCGGTCTGGGGCGAAGATCGTGCCGTGCCTGGCGAGCCACAGCGCCAGCGGGATTATCGCGATCCCCACGGTCGACAGGATCGAGCCTTCGTAAAGTCCGACGTTGTCGTTCACCAGCAGGTGGAGCGAGCCGTATCCGCCGCCCGAGGCCAGTGTCTTGATCCCCGCGGGGATGATGATCGCCCCTGCAGTCAGCGTCATCACCAGCGCGCTCGCTTCGATCCGCAGGCGGGTGCGCAAGGTCAGCGGCAGAAACACCGCGAAGACCAGCGCCTTCCACACCCAGTCCCACTTGGCGAGCGCGTCCTCGGGAAAATCGGCGGTGAGCGTGGTCGCCCCGCAATAGAGCAGCAGTGCCGCGATCAGCATCTGGCGGAAGGTGAAGCGGCTGCCGTTCTTGGCATCCGCATAAGCCCAGCCGAGAAACGCCAGACCGAACGCGATCAACGAGATGGGGATCTTCTCGAGCAGAAACCACGAAATCTTCTGCGGCGCGAGCACGTCGATATAAACGTAGGCCTGCACGAACACGAACGGCTTGCGCATCCCCGCGGCAAACAGCGCGAAGACGAATGCGGTCAGGAACAGGTCGATCATCGCCGGTCCCGGCGGGGCTTGCGCAGACGAATGGACGGAGTTTGGGGTTCGTCCGCATCGCGATCGAGATCGGGCCGCAGGAGCAGCTTCCACACCGCGATTGCCAGCAGCAAGTGAATGAGACCCAAGGCGAAATTGTCGATCACGCGCTTGTGCTTCCCCACTCGCCCGGCCGAAAGAATTCGTCCCGTTTCGGACGTTATTAGCCGCGACGGGTTGACGCGCCGTTAAGCCTTCGCTGCGAGATTGTAAGTCATGCCGCGCATTCTTCATGTTCTCGACCACAGCCTGCCGCTGCACAGTGGCTATACCTTCCGCACGCGCGCCATCATGAAGGCGCAGGAAGCGGATGGACACGAGGAGCGCGGGATCACCGGGCAACGCCAAAGTTCTGGCAGCGCGACGGACGGTGGAGCCGAAGAGCACGCGGGCCTGCGATTCTATCGCACCCCCGGGATCGCGCGGGGCCGCGCCGGCTGGCGCGAATGGCGCGAGATCGAGGCGCTGGCCGCGGCGATCGGTCGGGCCTGCGACGAATGGCGGCCCGACGTGCTCCACGCCCACTCACCCGCGCTGTGCGGACTGGCCGCGGCCAAAGTCGCGAAAGCGCGCGGCATCCCGCTGGTCTACGAAATCCGCGCGTTCTGGGAAGACGCCGCCAGCGGCAACGGCACCGGCGGCGATGGCACCATCAAGTACTGGCTGACCCGCCGCCTCGAGAACCACGTGGTGGCGCAGGCCGACGCGGTGGTAACGATCTGCAAGGGCCTGCGCGACGACCTGGTCGCGCGGGGGTTCGACGCGGGGCTCGTGTCGATCGTGCCCAACGGGGTCGATCTCGAGCTGTTTGGCGAACCGCTTGCACGCGATCTCGCACTGGCGCGCGAACTGGGCTTCGACGCCTCGCACGAAGGCGGGCCGGTGATCGGCTTCGTCGGCAGCTTTTATCCCTACGAAGGGATCGATGACCTGATCGCGGCGATGCCCGCGATCGTGGTTGCGCATCCCGCAGCCAAGCTGCTGCTGGTCGGCGGGGGTCCGTGCGAAGCCGCGTTGCGCGCCCAGGCCGAGGCCAGCAGCGCGGCGCATGCGATCCGCTTCGTCGGGCGCGTCCCGCACGAGGAAGTCGATCGCTACTATTCGCTGATCGACGTGGTCGCCTACCCGCGCAAGACGATGCGCTTGACCGAACTGGTCACCCCGCTCAAGCCGCTGGAGGCGATGGCGCAGGGCAAGATCGTCGCCGCCTCGGACGTCGGCGGGCATCGCGAGCTGATTGCCGACGGAATCACGGGCACGCTGTTCGTTCCCGACGATCCGGTCGATCTGGCGCGCGCGCTGGCGATGCTGCTCTACCGTCGTCGCGAGTGGGACCACCAGCGGATCGCCTCGCGCCGCGCGGTCGAGCGCGACCACGACTGGGCGCGCAATGTTCAGCGTTATCGGGACGTTTACCAACGCGTGCTAGGCCGGATGGGCTCGGAAACCGCACCCGCCTGACGGGGCAGTCGCCGGGCAACGAGGCTCCCTGCCGCAAAGAGACCGCCACCGATGAACAGCTCCACCGCCGACCGGCGCGACACCGCGCCGAAAAAAGCGTCGATAGTCTGCCATCCGTGGTTTCCCAAGGTGATCGGGTTGTGGTTTGCTGCGCTCTTCGGGCTGTGCAGCCTCGCGCTGGCACCAGACACGCTCGAACGGATCGTGACCGCACTGGGGATCGATCGGATCGTCCCCGCCGCCGCGCCGCCGCTGGGGCAAACCGCGCGGCTGCTTCTGGCAATGGGCATGGCCGGGGTGGGCGAGATCGTCGGGCTGGTGATCGGCGCGCGTCTGGCCGCCGCGCAGCGCCCGCAGTCGGTGCGTCAGCGAGAATCCAAGGCGTCCGAGCAGGATGACGGAGATATCCGCCCAGCGCTGCAAGTGCGCGCCAAAGACCGCAACTCCGATGCTCCGCCGCGCAAGCCGTTTTTGGCGATCGACGACCTCGGCGGGATCGACGACACTTTGCGCCGCCCCCCGCTGGCCAGCGAAGCCGACCACGAGCCGCGCCCGTTCATCGAAAACACAGCCTTGCCAAGCGGCGAATGGGCGCCCGCCGTGTGCGAAGCCGAAGCTGCGGCTGCCGTCACTACGCCCATCACGCATCCCGCCGAAGAGGCGCGCGATCTTGCGGTGTACGATGCTCCCATGGAGGAGTCCTTCAGGGCCGAACCCGCACCTTACGTAGCGATAGCGCCTGAAGCCCTGCCGGACCCTGTGCCCTTCGCCGCGCCCGCTGCGGCAGTTGCGGTCGCTTCGGCTTCGCTCGAATCGCTGGGTGTGGTTCAGCTAAGCGAGCGGCTCGCGCTGGCCCTCCGGGCGCGCCGCGAACGGCAGGCACGGCAGGCTGCGGTCGCGCCCTCGGCCGGATTGCCCGTTCCGGATGCGATCGTTTCGGGCGAGGAACCGCCGCTCGCGGTAGCAGCACCGCACCCCGAAATCCCGGTGGCGCCGTCACCAACCGCCCCAGAGGAATTTTCGTCCGCTGCAACGCCGCTGCGGCTGGCGCCCGAAGAGACCGACCGCGCTCTGCGCGCCGCCCTGGCTTCGCTGCAGCGGATTTCCGGGGCACGCTGAGGCAGCGCCGCCCCGCGCCGCGCCTTCGCGGTTGCAAAAAAACTATCCGCAAGCCATGGGGCCAATTCGCGCAACTATCGTCGCTTAGGCGGCGTGTTGATTCGCGTTTGGTTTCCGCGGTAACTGTTATCGCATTGGCGGATGGTGAGAAGAATGGGGTTTCCCGAGGCCCAGGGCCTGTACGATGCGCAGCATGAGCACGATTCCTGCGGAGTGGGCTTCGTCGCCCATATCCGCGGGCAGAAAAGCCATGCGATCATCGCGCAGGCGCTGGAGATCCTGGAAAATCTCGACCATCGCGGCGCGGTCGGCGCCGACCCGCTGCTGGGCGACGGCGCGGGCATCCTGATCCAGATCCCCGACGCGCTGTTCCGCCAATGGGCGCAGCGCGCAGGCTGCGACCTGCCCCCCGCGGGCGACTATGCGGTGGCGATGTGCTTCTTGCCCCGCGATCAGACCGCGCGCGAGATGGCCTGCGGCAACTTCGAGAAGTTCATCGCCAAGGAGGGCCAGCGGCTGATCGGCTGGCGCGACGTGCCGACCACGCTCGACGGGCTGGGCAAGGCGGTGGTCGAGCAGATGCCGGTGATCCGCCAGTGCTTCATCGCGCGCGGGGCCAACTGCGCCGACCAGGCCGCGTTCGAGCGCAAGCTGCTGGCGATCCGCAAGCAGACCCAGAACCCCCTCGCCGCGCTGGCGATGAAACACGACCTTCCCGGGCTGACCGAGCTCTACATGCCGAGCTTCTCGAGCCGCACGATCGTCTACAAGGGGCTGCTGTTGGCGACCCAGGTGGGCAGCTTCTACGATGACTTGCGCGATCCCGAATGCGTTTCCGCGCTCGGCCTGGTCCACCAGCGCTTCAGCACCAACACCTTCCCCAGCTGGAAGCTCGCGCACCCTTACCGCTTCATCGCCCACAACGGCGAGATCAACACCGTGCGCGGCAACGTCAACTGGATGAACGCGCGCCGCCGGACGATGGAATCCGAACTGCTCGGCGCCGATCTCGACAAGATGTGGCCGATCATCCCGCACGGCCAGTCGGACACCGCGTGCCTCGACAACGCGCTGGAGCTGCTGCTGGTGGGCGGGTTCAGCCTGGCTCACGCGGTGATGATGCTGATCCCCGAGGCATGGGCCGGCAACCCGCTGATGGACCCCGCGCGGCGCGCGTTCTACGAATACCACGCCGCGCTGATGGAGCCGTGGGACGGCCCCGCCGCGGTCGCATTCACCGACGGCCGCCAGATCGGCGCGACGCTCGACCGCAACGGCCTGCGTCCGGCGCGCTACTGCGTGACCGACGGCGACCTGGTGGTGATGGCCAGCGAAAGCGGCGTGCTGCCGATCAAGGAAGACGACATCGTCCGCAAATGGCGGCTTCAGCCGGGCAAGATGCTGCTGATCGACCTCGAGCAGGGGCGGATCATCGAGGACGAAGAGATCAAGGCCGATCTCGCCGCCGCCGAACCCTATCAGAAGTGGCTCGATGCCGCGCAGTACAAGCTCCAGGACCTCGAAGTGGTCGAGCCCGAGCTGGCGGCGCTGCCGGTGGACACCACCAGCCTGCTCGATCGCCAGCAGGCGTTCGGCTACACCCAGGAAGACATCTCCAAGTTCCTCGAGCCAATGGCGCTGGCGGGCGACGATCCGATCGGGTCGATGGGCACCGACACGCCCATAGCCGTGCTCTCGGCCCGCCCGCGGCTGCTCTACGACTATTTCAAGCAGAACTTCGCCCAGGTCACCAACCCGCCGATCGACCCGATCCGCGAGGAGCTGGTGATGAGCCTGGTCAGCATGATCGGCCCGCGCCCCAACCTGCTGGGTCACGACGCCGGCACGCACAAGCGACTGGAAGTCTCGCAACCCATCCTGACCAACAATGCGGTCGCCAAGATCCGCTCGGTCGAGGCCGCGCTCGACGGCGCGTTCCGCACCGAGACGATCGACATGACCTGGGCCGCGGCGAGCGGCTCGGCCGGGCTCGAGCTGGCGATCAGGGAGATGTGCTGGGCGGCGACCGAAGCGGTGCTGGCCGACAAGAACATCCTCATTCTCTCCGACCGCGCGCAGGGTCCGGATCGCATCGCGATGCCCGCGCTGCTCGCCACCGCGGCAGTTCACCACCACCTCGTCCGCCAGGGGCTGCGGATGCAGACCGGGCTGGTGGTCGAGACTGGCGAGGCGCGCGAGGTCCACCACTTCTGCGCGCTGGCGGGTTATGGCGCGGAGGCGATCAACCCGTACGTGGCGTTCGAAACGCTCGAGCAGATCCGCGTCCACAAGGCGCTCCCGCTCGAGCCCGGCGACGTCCAGAAGAACTATATCAAGGCGATCGGCAAGGGCATCCTCAAGGTGATGTCCAAGATGGGAATCAGCACCTACCAGTCGTACTGCGGAGCGCAGATCTTCGACGCTGTCGGCCTGTCGAGCGCGTTCGTCGACAAGTACTTCACCGGCACCGCGACCACGATCGAGGGCGTCGGCCTTGTCGAAGTGGGCGAGGAGGCGGTGCGCCGCCACGCGCTCGCCTGGGGCGACAACCCGGTCTATCGCCGGATGCTCGATGTCGGGGGCATCTACCAGTATCGCATCCGCGGCGAGGAGCACGCCTGGACCCCGGCCAATGTCGCCCAACTCCAGCACGCAGTGCGTGGCAACGACCCGAGGAACTACGCCGAATTCGCCGCTTCGATCAACGAGCAGGCCGAGCGCCTGCTGACGATCCGCGGGCTGTTGGCGTTCAAGCCCGCGGGAGCGCCGGTGCCGCTCGACGAGGTCGAGCCCGCGAGCGAGATCGTCAAGCGCTTCGCCACCGGGGCGATGAGCTTCGGCTCGATCAGTCGCGAGGCGCACACCACGCTGGCGATGGCGATGAACCGGATCGGCGGCAAATCGAACACCGGCGAGGGCGGCGAGGAAGTCGATCGCTTCACCCCGCTGGCGAACGGCGATTCGATGCGTTCGGCGATCAAGCAGGTGGCTTCGGGCAGGTTCGGGGTCACCACCGAGTACCTGGTCAACTCAGACGACATCCAGATCAAGATGGCGCAGGGTGCGAAGCCCGGCGAGGGTGGCCAGCTGCCCGGGCACAAAGTCGACAAAAACATCGCCGCGGTGCGCCATTCGACCCCCGGCGTCGGGCTGATCAGCCCCCCGCCGCACCACGACATCTATTCGATCGAGGATCTGGCGCAGCTGATCCACGACCTAAAGAACGCCAACCCGCGCGCGCGCATCTCGGTCAAGCTGGTGTCCGAGGTCGGCGTCGGCACGGTTGCCGCCGGGGTCGCCAAGTGCAAGGCCGACCACGTCACGATTTCGGGGTACGAGGGCGGGACCGGCGCCTCGCCGCTGACCAGTCTGACCCATGCCGGGTCCCCATGGGAAATCGGCCTCGCCGAGACCCAGCAGACCCTGCTCCTCAACGGCTTGCGCAGCCGTATCGCGGTGCAGGTCGATGGCGGCCTGCGCACCGGGCGCGACGTCGCGATCGGCGCATTGCTCGGCGCGGACGAGTTCGGTTTCGCCACCGCCCCGCTGATCGCCGCGGGCTGCATCATGATGCGCAAGTGCCACCTCAACACCTGCCCGGTGGGTGTGGCGACGCAGGACCCGGTGCTGCGCGCGCGCTTCACCGGCCAGCCCGAGCACGTGGTCAACTACATGTTCTTCGTGGCCGAGGAACTGCGCGCGATCATGGCCGAGCTGGGCCTGCGGACGGTCGCCGAAATGGTCGGGCGGGTCGATCTGCTCGACATGAACCGCGCGGTCTCGCACTGGAAGGCGCAAGGAATCGACCTGTCGCGGTTGCTCCATCAGGTGCCGGTCGCCAACGCCACCGCGCTGAGCTGGACCGAGACGCAGAACCACGGCCTCGAAGCCGCGCTCGATGTCGATCTGATTGCAGCGGCGGGTGACGCTTTGAACAGCGGGCAGGCGGTGCGGATCGAGCGCAAGGTGCGCAACGTCAACCGGACGGTCGGCGCGATGCTCTCGGGCGAAGTCGCGCGCCGCCACGGCCACCGCGGGCTGCCCGACAACACGATCAGCGTGCGCTTCACCGGGGTCGCGGGGCAGAGTTTCGGCGCGTTCCTCGCCCACGGCGTAACGCTCGACCTGACCGGCGACGCCAACGACTATGTTGGCAAAGGCTTGTCGGGCGGCCGGGTGATCGTCCGCCAGCCGGGCCACGTCGAGCGCGATCCGACGCAGAACATCATCGTCGGCAACACCGTGCTCTATGGCGCTATCGCGGGCGAGGCGTACTTCAACGGCGTCGCGGGCGAACGATTCGCGGTGCGCAATTCGGGCGCGATTGCGGTGGTCGAGGGCTGCGGCGATCACGGCTGCGAATACATGACCGGAGGGGTCGTCGCGGTGCTCGGCAAGACCGGGCGCAACTTCGCCGCGGGAATGAGCGGCGGGGTGGCCTATGTCTATGATCCCGACGCCGCGTTCATCGACTTATGCAACCCCTCGATGGTCGATATCCTCCCCGTATCCGCCGAGCGCGACGAGGAGGAGGGAACCGGTCGCCCGCAACAGCGCGCCTCCAGCGTCCACGACTACGGCATGGGCGACATGCTGCGCCACGATGCCGAGCGGCTGCGCATCCTGATCGAGCGCCACCACCTCCACACCGGCAGCAAGCGCGCCCGCGCGCTGCTCGACGACTGGGGCGCGGCGCTGGGCCACTTCGTCAAGGTCATGCCGCGCGATTTTGCGCGCGCGCTGACCCAGCTTGAAACCGAACGGCTAGAAGCCGAAACCGTGGCGGCCGAATAATGCGACTCATCTATCCCCGTCGTCCCGGCGAAGGCCGGGACCCATCCAACTTTGCGCCCACGCGCAAGGTCAGCTGGACCCCGGCCTGCGCCGGTGCTTCGGCCAAATCGGAGATTTGACCTCGTGGGCAAGGATACCGGATTTCTCGAGATCGAGCGGCAGGAGCCCAGCTACCGGCCGGTCGAGGAACGCCTCAAGCACTATCGCGAATTCACCGTCCCGCAGGCGGAGACCGCGCTCAAGGGCCAGGCCGCGCGGTGCATGAACTGCGGCATTCCGTACTGCCACAACGGCTGCCCGGTGAACAACATCATCCCCGACTGGAACCACCTGGTCTATGAGGGCGACTGGCGCGAGGCGTTGACCAACCTCCACTCGACCAACAACTTTCCCGAATTCACCGGGCGCATCTGCCCCGCCCCGTGCGAGGCGGCGTGCACGCTGAACATCGTCGACGCCCCGGTGACGATCAAATCGATCGAGTGCGCGATTGTCGACAAGGGGTGGGAAGAAGGCTGGATCGTCCCCCGCCCGCCGCTGCGGCGCACGGGCAAACTGGTCGCGGTGGTCGGCAGCGGCCCCGCAGGCCTCGCCGCCGCCCAACAGCTCGCCCGCGCCGGGCACAGCGTGACCGTATTCGAAAAATCCGACCGGGTGGGCGGACTGCTCCGCTACGGCATCCCCGACTTCAAGATGGAAAAGCACCTGATCAACCGCCGCGCGATGCAGATGGAGGCCGAAGGCGTCCAGTTCCGCACCGGGACCGAGGTTGGGGTCACGGTCAGCTTTGCCAGCCTGGAGGAGAACTTCGACGCAGTGGTCTTGGCGGGCGGGGCGGAAGAGCCGCGCGGGCTCGAGATTCCCGGCGCCGAACTGCCCGGGGTGCGCCTGGCGATGGAATTCCTGACCCAGCAGAACAAGCGCAACGCGGGCGACGACGAACTGCGCGCCGCGCCGCGCGGGACGCTGACAGCCACCGGCAAGCACGTGATCGTGATCGGCGGCGGCGACACCGGATCGGACTGCGTCGGCACTTCGAACCGCCAGGGCGCGGCGAGCGTGACCCAGCTCGAGATCCTCGCCCGCCCGCCCGAGAAAGAGGACAAGGCGCTGACCTGGCCCGATTGGCCGCTCAAGCTGCGGACCTCGTCGAGCCACCAGGAAGGCGTCGCGCGCGACTGGGCAGTGCTGGCCAAGCGCGTCGTGGGAGACAACGACGTTCGCGGGCTCGAATGCGTGCGGGTCGAGTGGCGGGACCGACAAATGGTCGAGATCCCGGGCAGCGAGTTCACGCTTCAGGCCGACCTGATCCTGCTGGCGATGGGCTTCCTCGGGCCGCGGCGGCAGGGCCTGCTCG
>JAUYQH010000063.1 GCA_030697365.1 Novosphingobium sp.
TTGCGATTGCGGTTGTCGACCAGAGCGAAAACGCGTGCTGGATCGAAGGCACTTCCAGCAAAGTTCTGAAGGCCGAGCTGCGCACCGGCGATAAGCGCGGCGAGATCGGCGGACGCCGGCATGAAGTTGATGAGGGTCGCCAGCCCCGGATCCCGAAATGCCGACGAAACCGACCCCGCTATCGGCTGCACCACGCGGTCTTTATATCGAATGTCGAACCAGTTCGCCGTCAGCGTCAGCTCGGGGACGGCCGCGGGGCGGAACTCGAACCCCGCACTCCAACTGCGGGCGCGTTCAGGCTCGAGAGCAGGGTTGCCGCCGCTGGTGAACAGGACCGTCGAGCCAGTCGGTCCCACTCCCAGTGCCGCGCCGGGCAGGAGGAAGGCCTGGTAGCCGATGAACCGCTGGAACAGCGTCGGCGCCTTGAACGAACGCGACCATGTGCCCTTGAGCGTCAGGTCTTGAACAGGCGCGTAGATCAGCGCGATGCGCGGGGTCGCAAGCTGCGCCAAGTCGGGATAATCCTCGTAGCGCAGCGCCGCCGAGAGGTTCAATCGGTTGAGGCCGGGTAAGTTCTGACCAGGGCCGACGAATGGCAGGAACAGCTCGGCGTAGGCGAACCGGCTGTCCTGCGACTCGTCGAACGCGTTCGTCGGCGCATTGTTGACGAACCGTGTGTTGTCCAGCGCGTTGGAGCGCGTCCCCGCACCCAGCGCGAGCCTGGCGCTACCGCCGCCAAGCGCGAACAGCGGACCATCGGCGCCGATTTCAGCGGACCAGGCCGTGTTGCAAAGGCAGCCGCGGGTCACCGCCGGTGGAGACCCTGACGGACTGAAGGTGGTGAACAATTGCGTACGGTCGAGACCGTAGGCGCCCTGCGCCTTCAGCTTCCAGCCAGCGCCGAGTTCGACATCGAGCCGGGATGCCGCCGAAAAGGTCTCGACCCGCGGTTGGAAGAGGAACGGCGAGGTCGCCAATCCGCCAAGCGTCTCGGACGTGCGGTGCGAATAGATTGCGTCGAAATTGAAGGTGACGCCGCTGGTCAGATCCTGCCGACCGGCCAGCGTCACCGCGTGGCGCCGCTGACGGGGGTATAGCGTAGCTTTGGGCGGCAGCACGCCCCGATAGTCGCGTTGTTCGGCCAGGATCGCCGAATTGTGCGCATAGTCGTAGGCGACCAACAAATCGCCGCCCGACCAGCCGGCGCCATAGACCACGTCGGCCTGCTGCTGGAAGTTGCCCCCGTCGGTCGAAGCTCCGAGCCGCGCCGAGGTCGATAGCCCGCGCGCGTCGTGCCGCAGCACGACATTGACCACCCCGCCCACCGCGTCCGAGCCGTAGAGCGCCGAGGCGCCGTCGGCGACGATCTCGAGCCGGTCGATCGCCGCCACGGGGATGGCCGAGATATCGACCCCGCTGAAAGCCGAATCGTACGGGAGACGATGGCCTTCGAGCAGGGTCAGTGTGGCATCGGGACCCAGCCCGCGCAGGTTCACGCTCGACGCCGAGTTGACGTTGGAGTTGATCAGCCCGGCGCCGAAGCCGACGCCCGGGTTCTGGCCGCCGCCGAAGTTCTGCGGGATCGCGCGCGTCGCCTCGCCGAGGTCCGCCTGGCCGCGGTCGCGAATGGTCTCGCGCGATACCGTGATCACCTGACTGGCGACTTCGGCGCCACGGATGTGGGTGCCGGTGACCACGATTTGCGAATCCGGCGGCGAATCCGCATCCGAAGCTGCGGCTTCGTTCGCGGCACTATCGCGTGCCCGGACCACGACCGAGCGGTCGCCGAAGGTCGCGGTCAACCCGGTTCCTGCAAGCAGCTCGACAATCGCCGCGCGGGCGGTGCGCGTGCCATGCAACGGCCGGGCGCGGAGCCCTTCGATCGCGGCGGCATCGGCATAGACCTCCCAGCCTGCGCGCGCGGCGACGGCGCGCAGGGCGTCGCCAAGGCCCTGCGCCGGGAGATTGAAGGCGTAGGTCGGCGTTGTCGCGGCCGCCGCAGGGTGGGCCACGAGGCAGAGGGCCGTGCCCGTCAGCAGGATGGCCAAAGTGGTCTTCGGATATCGCATGTCGATCCTCCCGTTGGCCACATCGCGTCTGGATTGCTGGCCGCTGGGACGAACTGACGATGGGAGATGTCGCTACCTTAGGATGCGCCGCACATTTTTTTCGCGCAGGCGCAAGTGGATGCCGTCGGCCTCGCGCACCACCGCGAGATCGAACAATTGCCCGGTCCGGTTCGCCAGCCCCGCGGGATCGGCGATGTGGAACCGGCCGGACAGCCGCAGCGCGCGAGCGCCGGGGTCGTCGATGACGATCGGCGGGTGGGCGTAACGGTTGGCCGCGGCAACGAGATCGCCGAGTGCGACCGAGCGGTATTCGACCCAGCCGCTCGGCCAGTCGGCATCGACGCGTTTCGAGGCGGATACGGTGCGCAGGGGTTGGCCGGCCAGGAATGTCAGCCATTGGCCCCGGCCGACGCGGAACGAAGAAATCGCCCCGAGACCCGCTCGCGGTCGGATGAGCGCCGAGCCCTCGATGACTGCGATGGCGACACGGCCGCGCCCGCCCAGCGCGACGTCGAGCGTGGCGCCGTCTGCGACGATCCTGGCGGGACCCGCCTCGATCGTCCGCGAGCGGGTGGTATCGGCCAGCGCCAGCCTCGCCCGCCCCGCGACGAGCCGAATGTCGCGGCCTTCGTAGCCGACCTCGAGACGGCTTGCAGTGTCGAGGACCGCCGTACTGCCGTCGGGCAGGACAAAGCGGCGAATCTCGCCGGTCGCCGTCGACAGCGCGAGTTGTTTTGCCGCGGTCTTCGAGGGCGATGGGTCGATCAGCCGGGGTGCAAGAGCCCAGGAAACCGCCACCAGCGCGATGACAGCCGCGACGGCGCCGCCAGCAAATGCCGTGCGCCGTCGGCGCTCCTCTTTGCGGCGGCTGTCCGGCGAATACCGCGTGGAGCGGCGCAGGACGGCGGAATCCTCGAAGGCGCGCGATACGCGATCGAAAGCATGCCGGTTCCTGGGAGACTGCGCCAGCCACCGGGCGTGCTCGTCCGCCAGGTGTGCGCCAGAAGGACCGCGCAGACGCGCCAACCAGCAGGCCGCTTCGTTCATTGCCGTCGCCTGGCGTTTCTGTGGCCCGTCGATCATCGCGCAGGGCTCACCTTCCCGGCAATATGTGCCAGCGCCCTGTGCATGTGGTATTCGACCGCGCCGAGGCTGATCCCGAGCTCGAGCTGAATCTCGCGGTAGCTGAGCTCCTCGACCCGGTGCATGAGAAAGATGCGCCGCGTCTTGAAAGTCAGTCCCGCGACGGCTTCTTCGTAGACGCGCAGCACGTCCCGTGCTTCCAGTTCGAGTTCCTGGGTCGCCGACACGGGAGCATCGAGCGCTTCATCGAGGGGAAGGTGCGCAGGCCTTCTTCGCTTGGCTCGGGCATGATCGATCAGCAGATTGTGCGCGACGCGCCGCAGGAAACCGCCGACGTTCTCCAGCGAGCCCATCTGGCGGCTGCCCGCCGCGCGCATGAAGACGTCCTGGACAATGTCGGGTGCGGCCTCGGGTCCCGCGTGATGACGGACATACCGCGTCAGCCAGCCCCGCTCGGTGCGAAAGGCCGCTTCGAGCTGACGGCGCGACGCTGCCGGATCGGCGTTGCGCGCAGAGGCATAATCCAGAAGTTCGCCGTCGAGCGAACCGGTACCATTGGGCGGCAAGGGGCACCGCAGGCGGCATGACCTTGCGCATCCAGCAAGCGTCGCCGGAAGCCAAGGGGTCCAGTGCTGCGTCGCGTCGGCAAGGCCGTCGCGACCGTCCGTCCGTTAGCCGGAGGGACGCCCATGATGCCTGGCAGGAAAAGTCCACGCGGTCATTGCCAGCACTTCCGGCCGCGCCGCCCGATCATGACGAAACGGGACTCGGCTGGCAAGTGCGTCCACAGGCAACTGCGTCGGGAACGGCTGCAGTTGGGGCGCAGCAGCTAGGTCATCCCGCGCTCGATCCGGCGCAGATAGCACGGGGCGCAACGCCGGCGACGGTCGTGGTAGGCGATCAGCCGGGCGGCCAGATCGGCGGACGGGCTGGTTCGGACGCTGGCCTCGAGTTCCGCCAGTTCCGCGGCCGTGTCGAGCAGAATGGTCTCGTCATGCCGCCGCACCGAATGCAGGCGGTCGTTGAGCCAGCGGACGACCTGGCCCAGCTCGGGGTTGCCGCTCGCCGCCGCCAGCGCCTCGAACACCCGGGCCGTGCGCACCGCAAAATCGCCAGCAGGGGCATCGTGCGAGAGCGGAACGGGCGCCGCGGTGCGCAGCATCGAAGCGCTGAGCAGCAGCGCAAGGTTGAGCGAGAGCAGATCGCGCAGGTCCTGTTCACCCATCCTCGCCACACAGAAGCCGTGCCCATATTCGAGCTCGACCAGACGTTCGCCGACGAGCCGGTTGAGGCTGTCGCGCACCGGGGTCATGCTCACCCCAAGGTCGTCGGCAAGCCGGTTGGCCTCGAGCCGGGCGCCCGGGGGCCAGACGCCGCCGACGATGCGGCTCCTGAGTTCCGCATAGGTCGGCTCGAAAACGTGCGACGGGCTCAAGGTTGTAGCTCGTGAATACGCGCGTGTTCGCTGAGCATCGCCTCCTGGTCCGGGCGCAGTGCATCGACCGCGCCGATGTGCTGGGGCACCGTGTCGCCGAGCAGGATCGACGGACACTGGCCTTCGTAATTGCCCAGGTTCGGGCGGTGCTGCGCATACCCGGCCAGCGCCGCGAGCTCGGGTGAGAAATGCCGCGCGACCGCGGGCGGGTAGGCGAGCCACAGGTTCTCGTATGGCTTGAGCCAGCCGAGGCTGTAGCCGATGACGACGCCCCGGCGGACCTTGTCGGTCAGGTTGGCGCCGGCGCCGTGCACGGTCGAGCCCAAAAAACAGATCGCCGAACCCGGCGGGCACTCCGCGGCGATCGGTTCGCCAAGTTCTGCTGGATCGCTGGGCGGATCGCGGTGCGTCCCGGGATAGATCAGGGTTGCGCCGTTCTCGCGGGTGAATTCGGACAAGGGCCAGATTACGTTGAGCAGATACTCGTGATCGCCCTTGCGCCCCGCCCACATGTCGTGATCGCAATGAGGAAACTGCTCGACTTCGCCCGGGTGAATCTCGATTGCCTGCGCGACATTGAGCTGGATGCGCTCGCAGGCCGAGCCCAGCACCGCGTCCGCGATGGCGAGGATCGTCGGATCGAGCACCAGCCGCTCGGCTTGCGCCGAGCGGCGCAACAGGCTGCCAAACCGCTTGGTGCGAAAGCCGTAGAAGTTGCCCTGGCCGAACGGTGTCGCGGCAAAGACCGGATCGAGGTCCGCGTCGAGCGCGGCAAGCGTCGCGGCCGGCAGCAGGCCGGGGATGACGCAATAGCCCTCGTCCAGCAAGCGATAGACCGGGTGGATGGCGGCCGCGGCACTCACAGGGCGCGCTCCATGCCGTCGTCCAAGCCAAGCGTCGAATCGCGGAAGATGCCGGTCTCGCGCAAGGCGGCGCAAGTTCCGGAATCGATGCGGATGTGCAGCCCGATCAGGCGGTTCCCGCAGACCTCGACCGGCGGTCCGAGGCGGTTGCAACGCCAGCCGAACCGGGCGATCTGGTCGAACCACGAAACCGTCGCGACCCCGGTGTAATCGGTGATGCCCGCGCCGAGCGCGTGGATCGCGAGCGTCGTCACCAACTCGTTGCGGGCCTCGCGGCGCTCGCGCGTGCGCTGCCGCGGGTCGAGGCAGAACCGGGTGATCTCGCGCGTCGTCGGTCCGGTCGGAACCGGTCCGGCACACAGGAACGGGTAGAGATCGCCGAGAATATGCGGACGGTCGGTGCGCAGGAGCCGCGCCGAAGCGCGATGGTTGCCAGCGGTATCGGTGAGGATCAGGTAGCGCGCTTCGGGGTCGTCGAACTGGTCGAGCTCGTACTCGCCGGCCAGCACCGGCAGGTCCCATTTGAGCATGTCGACGAAAACCCGCTTGCGCGCGGCGAACATGGCCCGCAGCGTCTTCGCTTCGGAAATCTGTGCTGCGGCATTGGGATAGTGGTGCATCTTGGCCTTCCCCGGCTTCTGGGCGATGCACGCCAGAAATCACGGATCGGACGCCCGAACCCATACCAAGAAAAGGGGATGGCCCCGGCTTGCTGCCGGTAGATTACTGCAGATCCCATGTCCTGAAGATATCGCCAAAGCCGATCAGCCCGTCGAACAGGGCGCACAGGATCAGCGATTGCCGGCAATGGACGCCATAACGCTCGCGGGCGACCTTGAGATGCTGGATCACGGTTTCCGCGCTGATTCCCAGAATGGTCGCGATCTCGCCCGCGGTCTTGCCGCGCGCCGACCACAGCAGGCATTCGCGCTGACGATCGCTGAGGACCGGTTTTCCCGGCCTGCGCGCGGGGCCTGATATCCGCAGCGCATTCGCCAACGCGAGCGCGCCGACTATTTCGGCGACGAACAGCATAGTTTCGGGCAGCGCCGAGCCGGGACGGACGGCAAAGGTGCATGAGCCGCTCGCCTCTCCAGGCAGGTGCCGCGGCACCGTGTAGCCGTCACCGATCCCGCATTCGCGACCGACGAAAAGCATCTGGCGATCGCTATGGGTCATCGGGATCAGCTGCCCGATCCGGCCCCAGGTAAAACCAGTGACGGCTCGCTCGCAGGCGCGCCGGACCGGATCGGTACCGGCAAGGTCGAAGGCGACGTAGACCTTCGCCCATTCCTCCGGATAGTCGTGGACCAGCAGCCCGTTGCCGCTCCCGCGGCGAGGCCGATAGTCGCACGACAGGGCATAGTGGTCGAACCCCATCCGCCGCGAGGCATGGGCCAGCGAGGCGCCCAGCGCGGCTTCGTCGCGCGCGTCGTGAAATTGCGAGGACAGTTCCTCGGCCAGTCGTGTGAACCCCATCGGTATTGCATCCGATCGGCAGCGGATAACCCAACCCGCGCTGCCCGATCGTCCTCATTGCCCGAAGCCGCAGTTCCAATCCGGCGTTCCTGGCGTCCTCACCAAGTTACCTGCGCTCTGGCCGCTCCGGCCAGCGTTTCGCAGGTTATGCGGGTCAGGGCAGCGATTACCCCAGGCTCAACTTCGCAAGCGATCTCCCCTTCGGTCGCATTCATGGGTCACATCCTGGCCGTCGCGGTCTGTCACGGTCGGCAGTCAGCATCCGCGGCGACCCGATTACTCCCCATTTTTTAATATATTGCCCATCAACAGCGCGCGATAGCCCCCCAACATCATCGCCCGTGCTTCTGCGATCAGGCGCTGGGTCTGGCGGCGCTGGCTCGATGCCTTCCAGGCGGCAGCGCTCTGATGGCCCATGTTGCGGTAAACCAGTTCGGTGGCCACTGCGCGGACCGTCGCTGGCGGTTTTCGTTCGGTGTCGAGACGATCGAGAATCTCGAGCAGCAAGGTCAGGCGTCGTTGCTGGAAACGCGTCGGCGCCAGCTGATTGCTGACCTGTTTGCTGGTAAGGCCAAGATGCTCGCAGAGGCGCGCAGCCGCAGCGAGACGGAGCCCCGCCCGCAAGTCGGGATCGATCGCACAACAGTACGTCTCCGCACGGTCAACTGAGGCGAATGCCAAGCGGAAGGTGATTCCGGGCACCGCCATCGCGACGTACATCAAGCCAGCGCACGATCTGGCTTCAACGACGTCGGGACGATCGAGCAATTCGGGCATGGTCAAGCCAGACAATCCGCGAGGAGTCGCCTGGAACCGGACTGTCATAGGCGATGCCAAGGTCAGCCAGAGCGCGGGCGCGGTAATCGCGTCGAGCTCGGGCCGGCACGGGAAACGCCAGACCCCATGGTCGGGCCATCTCCTCTCTGACGCGATCCCCCGCGGGCCCCGGCGGCGCGCGCATCGCGACTTCGAACTCGGCCCGGTAACGCGGGTTGCGCCGCAGGAACTCCTGCGCGAACTCCGCATAGTCGAGCAGACGTGGATACCGTGCGCTAGGTTCGACGGAACGCATCGCCCCCTCCTCCGATCGAGGCGAGCGATGACCGCTTGTGCGGTGAGCGGAAATTCCATGGTTGGGGGATGGCCCTCCCCAGTTGTGGGTAGGCCGCGCTGCTTCCGCTGCCGCCGTGCTTTCGCCGATCTGCGGTGCCCCGAATCGCGTCGAGGGTCGTGATTCGAAGGTCACACGTACGAAATGAACTGTCTCGCCGCTTGGGCAACGAGCGCAGCACCGCCGCGACTTTCTAGCTCTACGCCAGCCTTCGCCGGGCGCAAGCAGCCGTTGATTCAGCGCATCGCGATGTCCTTTTGATTCGTCTCGCGAGCGCAGCCGGCTGTCGACGGCCCGCATGAGCGAGGCCGGCGATGAGCGTCATTCCGATCAGGTCCGTGGCATCGTCTCGCAGCGCCCGCATGCTGCGCACCGCGCTTGGGCGCCTAAGCGCAGCGGTGACGATCGCTGAAATGGGCAGCATTATTCTTGCAACCCAACATCATCACGCCGCTTCAAGCAGCTCAAGCCGCCGCGTAAAATTATCCGTATGTCCCTCTTGCAGTTCGAGAAACCGGTTGGCTTCCTTGACAATGCGCGCGTTGACCACGGCCTCGCGGTCGATCTTGGCCTGAGCGTGCAACCACTCCGTCACCTCGAGCCAGTCCCACAGCGGGCTGTTGGAGGTGACGCGGGCGACGGGGTTGGGGAAGCCTGAGCTGCGTTCGGCGCGGGTGTAGAGCGAGATTGCCTGACGGGTGAGGCCCGAACGCTCAGCGATATCGCTTAGGCTGACCAGATGGTCCGGCTCTACCCGTTCGACCTTGGCACCGGCGCGCAGCACATCCCCATAGGCCGATGCCAGGGCCTTGGAGAAAGACACGGCTTCGCGGCTGAACTCGACAATGATCACGCCCTTCTGGAATGACAGGGTGGAATCGTCGCAGCCCGCTTCGAAGAAACGATCCTCATAGCCTTCAATCTCGGGATCGAGACCGGAGGCGACAATCGTGAATTCGTGCGTCTTCATCTCATCACTCCGCGCCCGGATGCGGGCAACGCGCCACATCGCGCCTGATCGCTTTGGCGTGGTTCTCCGCATTTCGCGGGGTGCTCCACACCGAAACCATGCAGCCGTCACGGTCAGCCCAGGGGCAATAGAGCCGTCCCCAGGCATGGCCGCTGATCGGCACCACGCGCCAGCCCAGCGATTCGGCGTAGGCGACGGCAGCTTCGATCTCCTTGTTCGGATGGCGTGGCCTTGCCATTCGACTGAACTCCCTATTGCCTATCTGTTGACATTTGTCAACATTCTTCATTCCACGCGCTCGTGAGGTGGCACTGCGACCCGCTTGCGCAGCGACATGCAGACTCCTGAACTGAATGCCAAGGTGCGCAGAGCCGCCGCCACCCTGCCGTTCTTCGCCACACTACGCCCGCGCCAAATAGCTGTTGCGAAGGCCCATTCCGGGCCCTTCTTACTCCGCTTCGTCACGCAGCCATCAACGGGCTGCACCAGTAGCGAGGCATAGATGAGCGTCATTCCGATCCAGTCCGAAGCATCGTCGCGCGGCGCGCGCATGCTGCGCACCGCGCTTGGAGCAGACATCGCCCGATGGCTCGAGGACCCCGCGGTCATCGAAGTAATGCTCAATCCCGACGGGCGCCTGTGGATCGACCGGCTGAGCGCAGGGATCGCCGATACGGGGAGCGCGATGTCCCCCGCCGATGGCGAGCGGATCATCCGCCTCGTCGCGCACCATATCGGGGCCGAGGTCCATGCCGGAAGCCCGAGGGTCTCGGCGGAGCTTCCCGAAACAGGGGAGCGGTTCGAGGGGTTGCTGCCGCCGGTGGTGGCGGCGCCGTGCTTTGCCATCCGCAAGCCCGCGGTCGCGGTGTTCACGCTTGGTGACTATGTCGCGGGCGGGATCATGGCCGCGTGGCAGGCCGACGCGCTGGCCGGCGCGGTGACGGCGCGCAGGAACATCCTGGTCGCGGGTGGCACCTCGACCGGCAAGACCACGCTCACCAACGCGCTGCTCGCCGAAGTTGCGAAAACGGACGACCGAGTGGTCCTGATCGAGGACACCCGCGAGCTGCAGTGCGCCGCACCCAACCTGGTGTCGCTGCGCACCAGGGACGGCGTCGCCTCGCTCGCCGACCTGGTCCGCTCGGCGCTGCGCTTGCGGCCCGACCGCATTCCCATCGGCGAGGTTCGCGGCGCCGAGGCGCTCGACCTGCTCAAGGCCTGGGGCACCGGTCATCCCGGCGGGGTCGGCACGATCCATGCCGGAACCGCGCTCGGCACGCTGCGGCGGCTCGAGCAGCTGATCCAGGAAAGCGTCGTCACGGTGCCGCGCGCGCTCATCGCCGAGACCATCGACGTCATCGCCGTGCTCGTCCGCGACGGAACCGGGCGGCGCCTCGCCGAACTCGCCGAGGTCGCCGGGCTCGATGAGCGCGGCGACTACCGCATTCGCCCCCTTACCCCCCCGACCCAAGGAGACTGCCCGTGATTCAGACCCTCCGGCGCGCGCAAGCACGCCTGTCCGCAAGCGCATTTGGTGCTTTTGCGCTCTTCGTCGCTTCACCCGCCCATGCCGCGGGCTCGTCGATGCCGTGGGAGGCGCCGCTCCAGTCGATCCTCGAATCGATCCAGGGACCGGTCGCCAAGATCATGGCGGTGATCATCATCATCGCAACCGGCCTGACGCTCGCGTTCGGCGACACCGCCGGGGGCTTCCGGCGGCTGATCCAGATCGTGTTCGGACTGTCGATCGCCTTCGCGGCCTCGTCCTTCTTCCTCTCGTTCTTCTCGTTCGGCGGCGGGGCGTTGGTCTGATGGAGGCGGCACCACCCGAAGCGGTCCCGGGGTTCGCGGTTCCCGTCCACCGTGCGCTCACCGAGCCCATCCTGCTGGGCGGGGCGCCACGCGGCCTGGCCATCGCCAACGCGACGCTGGCCGGCGCGATCGGGCTGGGCCTGCGGCTGTGGCTCGTCGGCATCGCGATCTTCGCGCTCGGTCACCTCGTTTCGGTCTGGGCGGCGCGGCGCGATCCCCAGTTCGTCGATGTCGCCCGGCGGCACCTGCGCTTTCCCGGCCATCTGGAGGTCTGAAGGCCATGCTCTCGCTTCGCGAATACCGTGGCCAAGCCGAGCGGCTCGCCGACTTCCTGCCCTGGGCGGCGCTGGTCGCGCCCGGCGTCGTGCTCAACAAGGACGGCAGCTTCCAACGCTCCGCGCGGTTTCGCGGTCCCGACCTCGACAGCGCAACCCCCGCCGAGCTGATCGCGACGACCGCGCGTCTCAACAGCGCGCTGCGCCGGCTGGGTTCGGGCTGGGCAGTGTTCGTCGAGGCGGTGCGCCGCCCGGCGCAGGACTATCCGGCAAGCGACTTTCCCGATCCGGCCTCGGCGCTGGTGGATGAGGAGCGGGCCGCCCAGTTCGCCGCGGAAGGCGCGCACTTCGAGAGCGGCTACTTTCTGACGCTGCTGTGGATGCCGCCCGCCGAGGACGCCGCGCGCGCGGAAGCCTGGCTCTACGAGGGCAAGGCCGAAAGGGGGGTCGGCGGACGCGAGCTGCTCGACGGCTTCGTCGATCGCACCGACCGGCTGCTGCGGCTGATCGAAGGCTTCGTCCCCGAGGCCGCCTGGCTCGACGATGCCGAAACGCTGACCTACCTCCACAGCTGCATCTCGACGCGATCCCATCGCGTGCGCGTCCCCGAGATCCCGATGCATCTCGATGCGCTGCTCGCCGACGAACCGCTGACCGGCGGGCTCGAGCCGCGCCTCGGTTCCGCGCATCTGCGGACCTTGACGGTGGTCGGCTTTCCCAGCGCCACCTTTCCGGGGCTGCTCGACGAACTCAACCGGCTCGCCTTTTCGTATCGCTGGTCGACCCGCGCGATCATGCTCGACAAGACCGATGCGACACGGCTGCTCGGCAAGATCCGGCGGCAGTGGTTCGCCAAGCGCAAATCCGTCGCCGCGATCCTCAAGGAAGTGATGACCAACGAGGCGTCGGTCCTCGTCGACAGCGATGCCGCGAACAAGGCCGCCGACGCCGATGCGGCGCTGCAGGATCTCGGCGCCGATCACGTCGGGCAGGCTTATGTCACCGCAACCGTCACCGTCTGGGACGACGATGCCGGGCTGGCGGCCGAAAAGCTGCGGCTGGTCGAGAAGGTGATCCAGGGCCGCGATTTCACCGTGATCGTCGAAGGGATGAACGCTCTCGAGGCCTGGCTCGGTTCGCTCCCCGGCCACGTCTATGCCAATGTCCGGCAACCGCCGATTTCCACGCTCAACCTCGCGCACATGATTCCTCTCTCGGCGGTGTGGGCCGGTCCGGACTGCGACGAGCACCTGCAGGCGCCGCCGCTGTTCTACGCGCGGACCGAAGGTTCGACCCCGTTCCGGTTCTCGCTTCACGTCGGCGACGTCGGGCATACGCTGATCGTGGGACCGACCGGCGCGGGCAAGTCGGTGCTGCTCGCACTGATGGCGCTGCAGTTCCGCCGTTACGACCGGGCCCGGGTCTTCGCCTTCGATTTCGGCGGATCGATTCGCGCCGCCGCGCTGGCCTGCGGTGGCGACTGGCAGGATCTGGGAAGGTCTCTGGCAGGCTCCGGCCTCGCCGACGATGGGCCGGGCGCGGTGTTGCTGCAGCCACTCGCGCGGATCGATCGGCCCGCGGAGCGCAACTGGGCGGCCGAATGGCTCCAGGCGATCCTGGCTGGCGAAGGCGTCACGGTCGATCCCGAAACCAAGGAGCATCTCTGGTCGGCATTGGGGTCGCTCGCGACCGCACCGGTTGCCGAACGCACGCTCACCGGGCTTGCCGTCCTGCTCCAGTCGCAGGCGCTCAAGCAGGCGCTCGCGCCCTATTGCATCGGCGGGCCGTTCGGACGACTGCTCGACGCCGAAAGCGAACATCTGGGGCAAGCCAGCTTCCAGGCCTTCGAGACCGAGGGGCTGACCGGCTCGGCGGCGGCGCCCGCGGTGCTGTCCTACCTGTTCCACCGCATCGAAGGGCGGCTCGATGGGTCGCCGACGATGATCGTCATCGACGAGGGCTGGCTCGTGCTCGACAGCCCGGCGTTCGCCGCGCAGCTGCGCGAATGGCTCAAAACGCTGCGCAAGAAGAACGCGAGCGTCATCTTCGCGACGCAAAGCCTCGCCGACATCGAAACCAGCGCGATCGCGCCCGCCATCGTCGAAAGCTGCCCGACCCGGATCTTCCTGCCCAACGAGCGCGCGATCGAACCGCAGATCCTGTCGATCTACCGCCGCTTCGGCCTCAACGATCGCCAGATCGAGATCGTCGCGCGAGCCACGCCCAAGCGCGACTACTATTGCCAGTCGGCGCGCGGCAACCGGCTGTTCGAACTCGGCCTGGGCGAAGTCGCGCTCGCCCTCACCGCCACCTCGGCCAAGACCGACCAGCTGGCGATCGATCAGCTTTGCGATTCTGCCGGAAGCGCGGGCTTCGCCGCGGCCTGGCTGCGCCATCGCGGGCTCGCCTGGGCCGCGGACATGTTGCCTTCCTCCGATCCCATCCCCCCGGCCCATCCGGCCCAACCCAAGGAGTAGTCCCCATGAAATTCCCTCGCTTGCGCGGCGTTTTGGCCGCCGGTGCCGCGATGCTGTCGCTGGCCATGCTCGCGCCCGGCCCCGCGCCTGCCCAGTTCGGCGGGGTCGTCTACGATCCCACCAATTATGCCCAGAACGTGCTCACCGCGGCGCGCACGCTCGAACAGATCAACAACCAGATCCGCCAGCTGCAGAACCAGGCGACCTCGCTGGTCAACGAGGCGAAGAACCTCGCCAGCCTCCCCACCACCGTCCTCGAGCCGCTCCAGCAGCAGATCAGACAGACCCAGCAGCTTCTCGGGCAGGCGCAGCGCATCGCCTATGACGTGCAGGCCATCCAGACCCGCTTCGGGCAGGAGTACAAGGCTCCCGACCTGACCGCATCGCAGCGCTCGCTGGTCGAGCGCGCGGAAGGCCGCTGGCAGACCAGCGTCGCCGCGTTCGAAGATGCGCTCAAGGTCCAGGCAGGCGCGGTCGCCAACATCGAAGGCACCCGCGGCGCGGTCAGCGACCTCGTGACCGCGAGCCAGTCGGCGACCGGCGCGCTCCAGGCAGCGCAAGCCGGCAACCAGCTGCTCGCGGTCCAATCGCAGCAGCTCGCCGATCTCATCGCGAGCGTCACCGCCATGGGCCGTGCCCAGACGCTCGATGCGGCGAATGGCGCTGCCGCCAAGGCGCAGGCGCGCGAGCAGTTGCGGCGGTTCCTGGCGCCCGGCCGCGGCTATGTCGCCACCACCACCCGGTTGTTTCGGAACTGAGGCGATGGACACCAGGCTCTTCGCGCGGATCGCAAGCGGCGCGTTCGTCGCCGTCGCGCTGACCATGACCGCGCTGCAGCTGCGCGAAGGGCCGGGTGTCCCGCACTCTGAGGTGGCAGCTGTCTGGGAACCGGATGGCGATCCGCTGGCCCTGCAGTTGCGCGCCTGTGCCGCGATGGGCGAACGCGCCGTGGCGTGGCCCGATTGCCGTGCGGCCTGGGCCGAGAAGCGGCGGCGATTCCTCGGGGTCGAGGAGCGGGCCACGGTTGCGGCTGCACCTGCAGCGGCGATCGCGCCACCCGCCCGCGAATCGTCAACAGTCGAGGATCGGTAAGATGGGTGGCACCGGCGTCGTCGATCGCTTCCTCGAGATCTTCTCGCGCTATATCGACAGCGGGTTCGGGCTGCTCTCGGGCGACGTTGCGTTCATTGCGTCCACGCTGATCGTCATCGACGTGACCCTGGCCGCGCTGTTCTGGAGCTGGGGCGAGCAGGACGACGTCATCGCCCGGCTCGTCAAGAAGACGCTGTTCGTCGGCGTGTTCGCCTACCTGATCGGCAACTGGAACAACCTCGCGCGTATCGTCTTCGAAAGTTTCGCGGGGCTGGGGCTCAAAGCCAGCGGTACCGGCTTTACCGCCGCCGAACTCCTGCAACCCGGACGGGTCGCCCAAGTGGGGCTCGACAGCGCCCAGCCGCTGATCATGGCGATCTCCGATCTCATGGGGTTCGTCAGCTTCTTCGAGAATTTCCTCCAGATCGTGATCCTGCTGGTCGCTTGGGGAACCGTGATCGTCGCCTTCTTCATCCTCTCGATCCAGCTGTTCGTCACTTTGATCGAGTTCAAGCTGACCACGCTGTGCGGGTTCGTGCTCATCCCGTTCGGGCTGTTCGGCAAGACCGCGTTCATGGCCGAGCGCGTGCTCGGCAACGTCGTCTCGTCGGGCATCAAGGTGCTGGTGCTCGCGGTGATCGTCGGGATCGGCTCGACCATCTTCGCCGAGTTCACCAGCGCGGTCGGCTCCGAGCCGACCATCGAGGACGCGCTGTCGATCGTGCTGGCGAGCCTGACGTTGCTCGGTCTGGGCATTTTCGGACCCGGGATCGCCAACGGTATCGTCTCGGGCGGGCCGCAGCTCGGCGCGGGCGCCGCGGCCGGAGCCGCGCTGCTGGCGGGCGGCGCGGCCGCCGCCGCAGTTGCCGGAAGCCGCGTAGCGGGAGGTGCCGTTGCCAGCGCCGCCTCGAACCTCGCCCACGGCACCTCGCGCGCCGCCGGCGGCGCGACCATGGCCTACGCGATGGGCTCGGCGGGCAAATCGGGCGCGGCCGCGGTCGGATCGGGCCTGGCCGCCGTGGGCGATGCCGCCGTCGGCTCGGCGACCTCGCCGTTGCGCAACGCCGGGGGAACCCTGCAGCAGTCGTTCCGCGAGGGCGGCCGCGCCGCGATCGTCAACACCGGCGGGACGATCAAGCCGGGTCCGAATACGCCGCCGCCTGCGGCGGCCGAGGCGGACGGCGGTCCGCCCGCCTGGGCCACTGCGATGAAGGACCGCCAGGCGATCGCCCACGGTGCGACCATCGCTGCCCACACGCTCAAGGCCGGCGACAGCCACGGCGGCGGCGCTTCCATCGACACTTCGCAAAAGGATTGACACATGTTCCGACGCCCCTCGATCCGCTACGGCCGGACTCCCGAACCCGAAACGCCCTACCAGCGCGCCGCGCAGGTCTGGGACGATCGCATCGGTTCGGCCCGCGTCCAGGCGCGCAGCTGGCGGCTCGCCTGCTTCGGCGCGCTCGGTCTCTCGGCCTGCCTCACCGCCGGGATCGTCTGGCAGGGCGCGCGCGGCTCGGTCGTCCCCTGGGTGGTCGAGGTCGACAAGCTCGGGGAGACCCGGGCGGTGGCCCCGGCCGACGCCGCCTTTACGCCGAGCGATCCCCAGATCGCATTCCATCTCGCGCGCTTCATCGAACAGGTCCGCAGCATTCCCGCCGATCCGATCGTGGTCCGGCAGAACTGGCTCCGGGCCTACGATTTCGCCACCGACAGCGGCGCACTGGCGCTCAACGATTACGCCCGGACCAACGATCCGTTCGCCCTGATCGGGCGCGAGCAGGTCGGCGTCGATGTCGCCAGCGTGATCCGCGCGTCGCCGACGAGCTTCCGCGTCGCCTGGGTCGAGCGCCGCTACCGCGACGGCAGCCTCGGCGAAACGAGCCGCTGGAGCGCGATCCTGACCATCGTGGTCCAGCCGCCGCGCACCCCCGATGCGGTCCGCCGGAACCCGCTCGGCATCTTCGTCAACGCCATCAACTGGTCGAAGGAACTCGGATCATGATCCTCAAACACAAATGCGCCTCGCGCACCACGACGCTGGCCCTTCTTGCCGCGAGCGTGGCCATCGTCCCTCCCGTCCAGGCGAGGAATCGGCTGGCCACGTCTGCGCCGCCCGTTGCCGACGTGCAAACAGACCCTTCGCTGCCCCCGGCAGTCGTGGTCTCGGTGCCACTCACGCCTGCCGGCCGGCTCGAACCCCTTCCGCGGCGAGTTCCCCTCCTCGCCGCGGGCCGCTCCCGCCCGCCGCGGAGTTCCCCCGCTCCGCAGGACCGGGTGGGAGCGGCAAACCGGGCCGCGCGCATCGAGCCCGAGCGCACCGGGTTCGTGAACGCGATCCAGCAATATCCATACACCGAAGGCGCGCTCTACCAGGTCTACGCCAAGCCCGGCCAGGTCACCGACATCGCGCTGCAGGAGGGCGAGCAGCTGGTCGGCTCGGGACCGGTCGCCGCGGGCGACACCGTCCGCTGGATCATCGGCGATACCGCGAGCGGCTCGGGTGCGGCGTCGCGCGTCCATATCCTGGTCAAGCCCGTCCGCCCCGACATCGTCACCAACCTCGTGATCAACACCGACCGGCGCACCTATCACCTCGAACTGCGCGCCAACCCGTCGGTCTACATGGCCTCGGTCTCGTGGATCTATCCGCAGGACGAGCTGATTGCGCTGCGCGCACGCCGAGCCGAGGCCGAGCGCGCCACTCCCGTGGCCGCGGGGATGGACCTGGCCAGCCTGAACTTCGGCTATGCGATCGAGGGCGACAAGCCCGCGTGGCGGCCGCTGCGCGCGTTCGATGACGGGACTCGGGTGTTCGTCGAGTTTCCGGAAAGCGTCGCGCAAGGCGAGCTGCCGCCGCTGTTCGTGGTCGGCCCCAAGGGCGAAGCCGAACTCGTCAACTATCGCGTCGCGGGGCGCTACATGATCGTCGACCGGCTGTTCGCCCGGGCCGAGCTGCGGCTCGGCTGGCGCAAGGGCCAGGACAAGGTGCGGATCATCGCCAGCCGGCGGGGGCGGTCATGAGCGGCGAACAACCGGCGGGTGCCACCGAGGAGCCGGTCGCCGATGCGCAAGGCGCGGTGTGTCTGCGGCCCGATCCGCCGATCGTCATGCGCCTGTCGCGCAAGGCGATCGGCATCGCGTCGGCCTGTGGGCTCGCGGTCGTGGGCGGCGCGCTGATCTATGCGCTTCGGCCTGCAGGTCCCGAGCAGGCGGAGGAACTCTACAACACCAGGGGCATCGCCGTTGCCGACACTCTGGCGAGCGCGCCCAAGGACTACGGCCAGGTGCCCAAGCTCGGTCCGCCGCTGCCCGGCGATCTCGGCAAGCCGATCCTCGAGGCCCAGCGGCGCGGCGACATCGCCGCCCTGCCGCCGATCGGCGCGGCACCGCCCATTCCGCCGCCGGACCCGGCCGCCAATGCGGCCGCTGCGGCGCGGCAGCGTGCCGGACAGGAACGCGAGGCGGCGCGCGGCAGTCGCCTGTTTTTCGGCGGTGGCACGCCGGGGAACGCGGGTAGCGCGCTTGTCGGCCTCCCGGTCGCAGCCGAGGAGCCAGCGGGTCGAACCGCGGCGTCGCCGCAAACCGAGGCCGGGCGGAAACAGGCGTTCCTCGAACGCGCCAGCGACCGGCGAACCGTGTCGGCCGAGCGGCTGACCGGGCTCGCTTCACCCTCGATCCTTCAGGCGGGATCGGTCATTCCCGCGGCGTTGATCACCGGCATCCGCTCCGACCTGCCGGGCCTGGTGACCGCGCAGGTGACCCAGAACGTCTACGACAGTCCGACCGGGCGGATCCTGCTGATCCCGCAAGGATCGCGGCTGATCGGCGACTACGATGCCGACGTCGGGTTCGGGCAGAGCCGGATCCTGCTCGCGTGGAACCGCCTGATCCTGCCCGATGGCCGCTCGATCGTGCTCGAGCGCCAGCCTGCGTCCGACCCGCGCGGGTTCGCCGGGCTGGCGGACGGCACCGATTATCATTGGGGCGGCGTGTTCAAGGCGGCGCTGGTCTCGACCCTGCTGGGTGTCGGATCCGAACTGGGCTCCGGTGGCGATGGCGACCTGGCGAATGCGATTCGCCGCGGAACCCAGGACAGCGTCACCCGCGCCGGGGAGCAGGTAGTGGGACGCGAACTGGACGTGCGGCCGACTCTGACCATCCGCCCCGGTTTCCCAGTGCGGGTGCTGGTGACGCGCGATCTCGTACTGGAAGACGGTCAATGACCCGGCTGTCGCTGGCGGACCTCGCCGACGAGAAGCCGGTGCGCGTGTCGGTCGAGCTGTCGGCGCGGCTGCATCGCGAGTTGGTCGCCTATGCCACCGCGCTCAACGGCGGCGAGGCCAAGAATGCACCCGCGCCCGAAAGGCTGATCCCGCCGATGATCGAGCGGTTCATCGCCACCGACCGGAGCTATTCCAAGGCGCGCCGGGTGGCCGCGCCGGGTTGATCCGGTAACCGTCCTTGCACGGACTTGTGCGGTCGGTTTCCACGTCCCAAGCCGGGCCGATGCTGGCACCGCCAATATTCTCGCTCAGCGCTCGCCAGTACCGGCAGTTGAACCGGCATCATGACCGGCAGGATGGCAGACTTTATTGAGGATACCTGGCCTATACAACCGCATGATTACCGGCATAGATAGCGGCATGGACATCGCCAGCATGGAACCGATGCTGCCCGAGGAAGCGGTTCGCGACCTCGAGGACAGCACGGCGACGCTCCTCACCGAGGCGAGCGGGCTGGCGCGGCGCATTCATCCGATCCTGCGCGATACCGTCGGCACGCTCGTGCGCTCCATGAACTGCTATTATTCCAACCTGATCGAGGGCCACGACACGCATCCGCGCGACATCGACCGTGCGCTCGCCAACGACTTCTCGAGCGAGCCGCGCCGGCGCGAGCTGCAGGAGGAAGCGGTCGCGCACATCCATGTCCAGCGGCTGATCGACGAAGGCAAGGATCCGGACGTCTGGCCTGCGACCGCGACTTACGCGCGGTGGCTGCACGAGGAATTCTGCGCGCGCCTGCCGGCCGAGATGCTGTGGGTCGAGAACCCGGATACCGGTGAAAGGCTCGAGGTCGTTCCCGGCGAATTGCGCATCCGCGACGTCCGGGTTGGCCGTCACATCTCCCCGCCGCATGGAGAGCTTCCACGCTTTCTCGCCCGCTTCGATACCGCCTACAGCACCCCTACCCTGTCGCGGCTGCGCCAGATCCAGGCTGTCGGCGCGGTGCATCATCGTTTCTTGTGGATCCATCCGTTTCTCGACGGAAACGGACGGGTCGCGCGGCTTATGTCTCACGCGCTGCTCAAACGTCTCGGGATCGGAACCAGCCTGTGGTCGGTCGCGCGCGGCCTCGCGCGCGAAGAGACGCGCTACAAGCAGCTGCTGATGGCGGCCGACGGACCGCGCCAGGGCGACCGTGACGGACGCGGTAACCTGACACAGCACGGCCTCGTGGCATTCTGCTCGTTCTTCCTCGAACGCGCGATCGACCAGGTCGCCTTCATGACCGATCTGCTCGAGCCCGAGGTGCTGCTCCGCCGCATCGAACAGCATGTCGATGAGGAAGTGCGCGCCAGGCGATTGCCGCGCGGCAGCTTCATGGTGCTGCGAGAGGCTGCGCTGGCAGGCGAAGTCGAGCGCGGGCGCATTCCCTCGCTAACCGGCTACGAGGAGCGCGCCGCGCGCATGGTCACCTCTGCACTGGTCGATCGCGGGATGCTCGTCTCGGCCAGCAGCCGCGCGCCCCTGCGCCTGGGGTTCCCGGTCGATGTCGCCGAGCGCTGGTTTCCGCGGCTCTATCCAGTCGATGCGGGCGCGAGCAGATGAACCGCCCGGTTCCGCTGATCCGGCGCTTCACGTCGATTTCTCCGCACTATCAGGACCACGACGTCGAGCTCAGCAGGTCTGGTCGATATTGGAGCGAGGCGAGCGCTGCGATTGGGTTGGATTGCGCGAAGAAGCCACGCTCAGGCTGCTGATCCGCCCGTCTGCGGCGGTCGGCGCCCATATGCGTCGCCAGTGACGAAGGCGGGCCCGCAGGGACAGCGATCGCGATTGGTCGATCGAAGGTGTCAGGAAGTTGCCGCTCGCTCCAGTGTCGTCTCCAGCCAATCGATGCTTCGCCTAGCACATAGCACCACTCGGTCATCGACCGGCGTTTGCGTACACTTTTCCCAGGCCGTTCATTCGCTCGGAATGGTAGTCCCCTGACATATTTCAAACCCGCGCACGCGATCCGAGCGCGGCGCTTTCTAGCGGTGCGTCGAGCTTACTAGGTGATTGCTAGACCAAAATAACGCCACTGTCTGTGTGCAAAAAATGGCGGAAAACTGGTGCGCCCGACAGGATTCGAACCTGTGGCCCCCAGATTAGGAATCTGGTGCTCTATCCTGCTGAGCTACGGGCGCCCGAATTGGCTTTAGGATGAGGCTCGGCCCCGCGCAATCCGCCGCGCGGTCAGTTGATCTCGTCGGGCGGTGCGACCGGGATCAGGAGTGGGACGACCATGATGCCTTCCTCGAGCAAGTCCTGCGCTTCCTCGCGCGTGGCCTGGCCGTGGATTGTGGCCTGATCGGCGTCGCCATAATGCATTGCGCGCGATTCGGCGGCGAACTTGTCGCCGACCCAGCGTGAATCCTTGATCGCCTCGGCCTGCATCGCGGCAAGCGCATGCATCGCGGCGATCGCCCCGGGCGGAAGACTGGGCGCAGCCAGCGCCTGGGGCTGGTCCGAAGCGGCCGGCGCAGTGGAGGGACGGGTGACCACGTCCTGGTTGCCCTTGCGCGCCAGACGCGGCGCCATCGGTGCTTTGCCCACCTCGGCCGAACCGCACCGCGGGCAGGCGACGAGCCCGCGATCCTGCTGGAGGGCAAAATCTTCCGAGGACTTGAACCAGCCCTCGAAGCGGTGGACTCCGCCGGAGCATTCGAGGTCGAACACGATCATGTCCCCGCCGATCTAGGAATTTCGCGGCGATTGGCAAGGCTTGGCAGCTGGGCGCGGACCTCGGCGGTGCGCGCCCGGTCGATCGTCGCAAAGGCCAGCCCTGCCTCGCTCCCCATATCGAGCACGACCTCGCCCCAAGGATCGACCACCAGACTATGGCCAAATGTCTCGCGCCCGTCGGCGTGGCGGCCGGTCTGCGCGGCAGCGACGACCCACGCGCTCGCCTCGACCGCGCGGGCGCGCTGAAGCAGGTGCCAGTGCGCCTTGCCTGTGGGAACGGTGAACGCTGCGGGGATTGCGATCGCGTCGCAGCCCAGCCGGCCCAGTTCCTCGAACAGCGCGGGAAAGCGGATGTCGTAGCAGACCGTCAGGCCCAGCCGCCCGAGCGGGGTTTCGGCGACGATCACGTCTTCACCCGGGGCATAGGCGTTCGATTCCCGCCAGCTCTCCCCGCTGGCCAGATCGACATCGAACATGTGGATCTTGTCGTAGCGCGCAGCAATTGCTCCATCGGGGGCGACCAGCAGCGAGCGGTTGGCCCAGCGCCCGTCGCTCCGCGCCACCGCCAACGATCCCAGTGCGATCCACAAGCCATGGCGCGCCGCAGCTTCGCGCGTAACGGTAAGGACCGGGTTGGCGGATTCATCGACGATATGGAGCGCGGCGCGCTTGCGGTCGCGATCCAACAGTCCGGACATTTCGGGGGTGAACAGCATCGCCGCCCCCTCGCACGCGGAACGCTCCGCCGCCGAGACGATTGTCGCCGCGTTCTGCGCGGGATCGATCCCGGCGGTCATCTGGAGCACGGCGATGGAGATAGCCATACGGGTTCAGCTCACCGCCGCGATCCAGCAATCGAGCAGCGTTTTCGCCAGCCCCTTGTCGAGCGCCTCGCCGGCTTCCTCGACGCCTTCTTGCCAGTCTTCTACCTCACCCGCGATCAGCAGCGCGGCGGCGGCGTTGAGTACCACTGCGTCGCGATAGGGCCCCGGCGCGCCCATCAGCAGCGCACGCAGGGCGGCGGCGTTGTGTGCGGCGTCGCCGCCGCGGATCGCCTCGATTGGGGCGTGCTGAAGTCCGGCCTGTGCCGCATCGAAGCGATGCATTTCGAAATCGGCGCCAATCACGTCGGCCAACTCGTTGCCACCCGCCAGGCTCAGCTCGTCGAGTCCTTCGTCGCCCGAGACGATCATCGAGCGTTCGGTGCCGAGCGAGGCCATCGCCCGGGCATAGATCGGGACATAGGCAGGCCGGGCGATCCCGATCAGCTGGCGCCCGACCCGCGCAGGATTGGACAGCGGCCCCATCAGGTTGAAGATGGTCCGCTGCCCGATCGCCTTGCGGATCGGCTGGATACGCCGCATCGCCGGGTGGTGGTTCGCCGCGAAAAGGAAGCAGATGCCGAGATCGCGCAGGGTCTGCTCGGCGGTGCGCCCCGCCTTCTCCATGTCGAGGCCCAGAGCCTCCAGCGTGTCGGCCGCGCCCGCCTTGGAACTCGCTGCGCGGTTACCGTGCTTGGCCACCGGGACGCCGCAGGCGGCAACCACCAGCGCCACCGCGGTGGAGACGTTGAGTGTGTGATGCCCGTCACCACCGGTCCCGCACACGTCGATCGCGTTGGCGGGGGCGTCGATCGGAATGAGCCGCGCACGCATCGCCCGCGCCGCGCCTGCGATCTCCTCGGCGGTCTCGCCGCGATCCGACAGCGCGATCAGGAACCGCGCGATCTCCTCGTCCGAAGTCTCGCCGTCGAGCATCGCGGCGAAGGCGACCTCGGCTTCGTCCTCGCTCAGGTGCGGTTCGACAGGGGGCAGACCGGTCATGCGATGTCCCGCGGTTCCATCCCGCATACCCGCAGAAAGTTCGCGAGCAGCGCGTGGCCGTGCTCGGTGGCGATGCTTTCGGGATGAAACTGGACGCCGTGGACCGGCAGCGTCGCGTGGCGAAAGCCCATCACATGGGCGTCGCCAATAGAATTTTGGGGGGCGGTGGCATTGACCAGCAGCGTCTCGGGGACGTCCTCGACCACCAGACTGTGATAGCGAGTCGCGATAAACGGCGAGGGCAATCCGCTGAACAGCCCGCTGCCGTCGTGGCTGACAGGAGAGGTCTTGCCGTGCATCAACCCGCCGCGCACCACCCGCCCGCCGAAATGCTGTCCGATCGCCTGATGCCCGAGGCAAACGCCGAGCAAGGGTTTCGCGGCATCGGCACAGGCGGCGACCAGGTCGAGGCTGATTCCCGCTTCGTTCGGGGTGCACGGCCCGGGCGAGATCAGAAAGCCCTGCGCACCGCTCGACAACGCCTGTCCCGCGGACAGCGCATCGTTGCGCGCGACTTCAACCTTGGCGCCCAGTTCCATCAGGTAGTGGACCAGGTTCCAGGTGAAGCTGTCGTAGTTGTCGATTACCAGGATCATGGCACGGCCTTGGCGACGGTTTCGACTACGATCAAGGGGCCGAGCGGTGCGCGCGCGTCCTGACGGCTGCTCGCCGGGTCCCACAGCGAAGAGACGCTGCCGTCAAGGTAGAGCGCGTTGGGGGTCTTGAGCCCGTCGCGGAAATAACGCGCGAAGCGGCCGAAGCTGACGGGTGCTTCCGAGATCACGAAGTGGGCGCGACCCGCGGCATCGACGCCGACACCGTTGCGGATCAGCTTCGAGGGGCCTTCTTCCGCGAATTCTGGGTGGAGCTTACCGTCGATAACCAGCATCGGCCCCGACTGGGTGCCGAATGCGGGACGATCGCCAACCTTGGAATTGAAAGCCTCGCTGGGCATCACCTGCCACTTCGCACCGGTGCCGAAGAATACGCCGTTGGGTTTGAGATGGAAGTTGCCCCCGCCGTCGGCTCGGTTGAGCTGCTTCAAGCGGTTGGATTCCTCGACGTAGTAGCCGATCGGTTTGCCATCCTCGCCGAACATCCCGCCGTTGACCGCGAAGGCAATCGTCTTTGCCTTCACCGCCCGCCCGAGCTCGGCGAAGCTGCGATAGGGAGGCCCGCCCTCGTTCGCGAGCGCGGTGGTGATCCGGTGGCGCGCCGGATCCGCCACGCAGTGGGTGAGCGGCACGCCCTCGAACGACACAGCCTCGCAAGCCGAGGACACCGCGGGCTTGACGCTGGCCGTGGCCTTGGGTTTCACCGCCCCCTTGCCGATCTCGATCCGGGTCACCGGGCCGGTCTTTTCGGGCGCGGGCTGGTTGCACGCGGCGAGCAGCGCCAGCGCGATCGGCCCGAGCCGCTTCACTGTCCAAACCCCGCTTCACCCGCGACCCGCACCGCTTCGCGCGCGGCGGCAATCAGCGCGCCGGCCTTGGCTTCGCACTCGCGCTGTTCGTAGGCCGGATCGCTGTCGGCGACGATGCCAGCGCCGGCCTGGACGTGGAGGACCCCGTCCTTGACGATCCCGGTGCGCAGCACGATGCAGCTGTCGATCGAGCCGTCCGGCGCGAAATAGCCGACCCCGCCCGCATAGGCGCCGCGGGTCTCCGGCTCCAACTCGGCGATGATCTGGCAGGCGCGGATTTTGGGGGCGCCGCTGACGGTGCCCGCGGGGAATCCCGCGAACAGCGCATCGAGTGCATCGTGTTTGGCCGTATCCAGCTTGCCCACCACGTTCGAGACGATGTGCATGACGTGGCTATAACGCTCCACGGTGTAGCTGTCGGTGACCTCGACCGAGCCCGCCATGGCGACCCGGCCGACGTCGTTGCGGCCAAGGTCGAGCAGCATCAGGTGTTCGGCGCGCTCCTTGGGGTCAGCGAGGAGGCTGGCCTGTGCGGCGCGGTCATCTTCGGGCGTTCGGCCCCTTGGGCGGGTTCCGGCGATCGGGCGGATGGTGACATCCCCGTCGCGAACCCGGACAAGGATCTCGGGGCTCGATCCGACCACCCCGAACCCCGGCAGGTCGAGCAGGTAAAGGAACGGCGAGGGGTTTACCCGCCGCAAGGCGCGATACAGCGCCAGCGGCGGCAAAGGGAACGGACAGGTGAACCGCTGCGCCAGCACCACCTGGAAAATGTCACCCGCGGCGATGTAGTCCTTGGCCTTGAGGACCATCGCTTCATAGTCCGGGGCGGGTAAGGTCGGGGCGAGCGCAAGCTCGGCCGGAACCTCGCAAGGGGGCTGAGGCACAGACACTTGCGCCAGCCGCCGCAGCGCCTCGTCGATCCGATCGCCCGCCGCGGCCAGCGCGTGTACAGGATCGCTCTCCGGCCACACCGGGGCGACCGCGACCATCTCGTCGGTCAGGCGGTCGAAAACCAGGATCAGACCGGGGCGGACGAACAGCATGTCGGGCAGGCTCAGTGCGCTTTGCGGCGCGCGCGGCAGGTCTTCGACCAGGCCGATTGTCTCGTATCCGAAGTAGCCGACCAGGCAGGCCAGCGCCGGGGGCAGGCCCGGCGGCATCTCGATCCGGCACGCCTGCACCAGCGCGCGTAACTCGCTCAGGCTGTCAGCAGCGAGCGGCGCGAAAGCGTGGCGATCGTGGCGCCAGTTGCGGTTGACTTCGCACGAGGCGCCGGTTGCCCGGAACACCAGGTCAGGGTCGATCCCGAGCAGGCTGTAGCGCCCGCGGACCTCGCCGCCCTCCACCGATTCGAGCAGGAAGTCGCCGCGCTCGGGCTCGATCAGCTTGAGCGCCGCGCCGACCGGGGTCTCGGAATCGGCGATCAGCCGCCGCCACACGAGCGCCGGCCGTCCCGCTTCCAGCGCCTCACGCGCTGCACCCAGGTTCTCAACCGGCGGCATTGCCCAACATCCTCACCGTTCGTGTCGAGCGAAGTCGAGACACGTTTGCCT
>JAUYQH010000068.1 GCA_030697365.1 Novosphingobium sp.
ATAGAACGCCTCGTCGGGAATCGCCCCGTGCGTCGCGACCCCGGCAGTCAGTCCCAGCGCAACCGCATCGCGCGCGGTGCGCCAGTTCATGCAGATCGTGCAACCGTTGATCGCCGCGGTGGCGATCCGCGCCGCCTCGAACATCCGCAGCGACAGCTGCGAGTGCGCATAGACCGCGTGGGCGAACGCGTCGCTCGCGGCGATGATTTCGGGCGCGTAATGCGGCGCCAGGCTGGGGATCGCGGCAGTGGTGTCGGGAACGGTCACGCGCATCGCAGGCACCCCCGCTTCAATACTTGATCCCCACCGTCACCCCGTACGTCCGCGGATCGGGGAAGTAGCCGACGGTCAGCCCGCCGAAGCCGGGGCCGAAATCGATGAAGTTGGTCGGATCGTTTTCCCTGGTCAGGTTGCGCACCCAGAACGACAGCTCGCCCCGCGCCGAACCGAGCGGCAGCTCGCTAAGCCGCGCGCTGGCATTGACGATCGTCCGCCCCGGCGAACGGGTGTTGTTGGCGTTCTGGTCGGACGGGGTCGGCGTCACCAGCGCGTAGGGGAAGGTGAAATACCTCGAGACGTGGTTGACGTCGCCGACCAGGTTGAACTTGCCCCAGTTCCCTTCGAGCACGCGCCAGTCGGCGCCGAGCGAAGCGGTGTACTTGGGCGCGTGCGGGAACGCGCGGTTGTTGGAGACGTCGGCGCCGAATTCGATGAACCGCTTGTAATCGGCGTCGAGGAAGGCAGCCGAGCCATTGATCGTCAGGGCATCGGTCGGCTTGGCGATCACCTCGAGCTCGAGCCCGCGGATCCGCGCCGCTGCGGCATTGCGGACGATGGACGAGGCCGCGCCGGTGGCGGTGAAAATCGACAGCTGGATGTCCTTGTGCTCGTCCCAGAACGCGGCGAGATTGACGATCAGCTTGCGATCCAGCAGCCGGGTCTTGATCCCCAGCTCGTAGCTGTCCACTTTTTCGGCATCATACGGATCGCACAGTTCGACCGCGCCCGAAGGGCAATCGGGGCTCGGCGCGCCGAACGAGTTGGTCTCGCCGTTAAACCCGCCCGATTTGAAGCCGCGCGCGAAGCGGGCGTAGGCGTTGATGTTGTCGTTGGGCGACCAGGCGAGCGTCGCCGCCGGGCTGAAGCTGTTGAACTTGGCGTCGGGCACGTCGCCATAAGCGATGTCGGCGACGGTCAACGGCAGGAACGCCGCGGGGATCGACGCGTCGTTGATTACCTGAAGGAAGCGGCGGATATCCTTCTTCTCGTGGGTGTAGCGCCCGCCCAGGCTCAGCCGGAACTGCTCGGTAATGTCGAAATCGGCCTGGGCGAACGCGGCATAGGCGGTGGTGTGCGAGCCGTAGTCCGACTGGAACGCGCTGCCCCCGCCGAAGAAGCTCTGCGGCCCCAGCGTCTCGGCCTTCTCCTTGTAGTAGAACAAGCCGACGACGTAGTTGAGCCGGTCGGAGATCGCGCGCCCGCTCGCCTGAAGTTCCTGGCTGAAGCTGTGGAAATCGGTGTCGCGCTCGGTCGCCGCCACCGGCAGCGGCGAGCCGTCGAGGTCGAGCCGGTCGCCCCATTCGAGGTCCCGGTAGGCGGTGATCGACTTGAGCGTCGTCGCCCCGACGTCGAGCGCGAGCGTCAGCGCGTGACCGTAGGTGCGCGACTTTTCGAACAGCGGATCGGCGTCGATCGAGCCGAAGCCCCGCCGCTCGGGGTCGGCGTAGAGGTTCAACGGAAAGAACGCGCCGGCGAACGGATAGCTCGGCGAGTTGGGATCGAAGATGTCGCGCGGGTCGCCGTTGCGGTTGACCCGCACCAGCTGGGCGAAGTCGGGCCGCTGATCGAACTTGCTGTAATCGAACATGTAATCGGCGGTCAGCGCGCTGCCGTCGGGCTGGAAGCGAACCTGGGCCATGACGCTGCGCCCGTCGAGATCGTTGGTGTCCTTGATGGTCACCGGCCCAGCGAGGAAGGCTTGCGGGAACGGGTTGGGGACGACTTCGATGAAGCCGTCGCGCTTCTGGATCTGGCCCGAAACCTTGACCGAAAGTGGGCCGAACGCGGGCAGATCGACGATCGCGCGGCCCTTCCAGTAACCGAAGTTGCCATAGCTCGCCTCGGCGGTCAGCCCGAGTTCGCCCGAGGGCTTTTTCGGGATCAGGTTGACCGCGCCGGCGAGCGCGTTGCGGCCGTAAAGCGTGCCTTGCGGCCCGCGCAGCACTTCGACCCGCTCGAGGTCGGCGACGTCGAAGATCGAGCCTTGCGCCTTGGCGATATAGACCCCGTCGAGATAGAGTCCGACCGCCGGCTCCCAGGTCACCGCCGGGTTGATCGTCACCGAACCGCGGATGCTGATCTGGGTGATCGTCTTGTTCGACGGCGCGCGCTCGATCTTCACATTGGGCGCGATCGAACCGAGGCTGTCGATCGAGGTGATCCCGCGCGATTCGAGGTACTCGCTCGACACCGCCGAAATCGCGATCGGCACGTCCTGGATGTTTTCGGCGCGCTTCTGCGCGGTGACGATGATCTCGCCGATGCCGCTTTGATCCTCGGGCGGAGGCGCGGTTTCCTGGGCGATCGCCGGCAGCGCCAGCATGAGGGCGCCGAGGGCGGTGGTCGAGCGGAACAGGGCGCGCATGAGCGATCTCCGTGAGTTGGATGCGAAGCCGCGTGGTTTGGCACGACCCGGCGCGAAACTTCTACGCATTCATAGGCGTCAAAGCAATATCTTCGCATAAATGCGCAGCACGATGCCATGTGATGCTTGCAAATCTGCAACAGGTGGCTAGTTTCGGTGGAGCGCGGACCAAGGCCGGATCGAACGATGACCGAAAGCACCAGCGACATTAGCCTGCTCGCCCGGATCGACCGGCTCGAATCGCTGGACCATATTCGCCAGCTTCCCGCCAAGTACGCGCTCGCGCTCGACATGCGCGACATGGATGCGATGGTCTCGCTGTTCCCCGCCGACGTCCGCGTCGGGCGCGAGGCGAGCGGGCGTGCGGCGCTGCGCGCCTACATGGATGGCACCCTGCGCTCGCCGTTCACCGGCACCTCGCACCACATCGGCGGGCACGTGATCGAGTTCGACGACGCCGACCACGCGCACGGCGTGGTCTATTCGAAAAACGAGCACGAGACCCCGGTCACGGACGAGCCCGGCGAGTGGGTCATCATGCAGATGATGTACGTCGATGACTACGTTCGCCAGGACGGGCGGTGGTATTTCGAGCGCCGCTTGCCGCTGTACTGGTACGCGACCGATCTGAACAAGCCGCCGGTCGGCGACAGGAAAATGCGCTGGCCGGGCGGCGAATGGTCCGAAGGCAACTTTCACAAGCTGTTTCCAAGCTACGCCGAGTTCTGGGCGCGCGACGGCGCGCCGCAAGCCCCGGTGCCCGATCCCGCGCCGCTCGAAGGCTTTCTCGCCGCGATGCGGCGCGGCGCGGCGGCGCCCAAGGTCAAGGTTCGGGCGGAATGACCTATTCGCGCGACGAAGTCGAAGACGCGATCGGGCGCTTGCGCGAAGCTTTCGTCGAGGCCGAACGGCGCAACCACTGGGCGTGGATTGCCGATGAATTCTACCACGAAAACGCGATCTATTATTGCGCCTATGGCGGCGCGATGCCGGTTTTCGCGCGCAATCGAGACGAAATCCGCGCGACGCATTACGGGCGAGACATGGACGTCGGCTCGGGCTGGGCGGGCTGGAGCTTCCCGATCGTCGATTTCGCGGTCAACGGGGCGAGCATCTTCAGCCGCTGGAAGAACCGCGGCCCTGGAACGCGTCCCGACGGAAGCTTCTACGAGACCGACGGCGTCAGTTTCATCACTTACGGCGGGGAGGGCAAATTCTCGTCGCAGATCGACCTGTTCGACATCGGGCACCAGATGAAGTTGTGCGATGAGCTCAAGCAGGCCGGCCTGCTCGACGAAGCGCTCGAACGCGATTGGGTCCGGCCGATGAAGCGGCGGATCATCGATGCCATGCAAGCGGGGATCGCTCCGTCGTGAAAGGAGCTTCTGCGGATGGCCTCACCCGGCTTTTCGACGAGCGGGCAATCGAGCGTCTTTACGTGCGCTATTGCGAGCTGGTCGACGCCAAGGACTTCGCACGGCTGGACGAGGTGTTCACCCCCGATACGCGCGGCGACTACACCCAGGCGCTCGGCGAAGGCGTGGTGACCGAAGGGCTCGCCATGCTGGTCGCGGCGATGGAGGCGAACCTCGGCGCGGGATCGCATTGCGGGGCGACGCATCACAACGTCACCAACTTCGACATCGCGGTCGAGGGCGACGCAGCAACCGCGCAAGTTCATTACATCGCTGCGCACGCCGGGGTCGGGGCGCTGGCTGGGCGCCATTATACGATGTGGGGGGAGTACGACGACCACTTGGTGCGCACCGAGGAGGGCTGGCGCGTGAGCGAGCGCATCTACACGCTTGCGGTCGCGACGGGCGATCCGGCGGTCGTGGCGGGCGGATGATGCAGGCGATGGTCATCGACCGCTTCGGCGGACCCGACGTGCTGCACCTGGCCGAGATCGAGCGCCCCGTCGCCGGACCCGACCAAGTCGTGATCCGCGTCGCCTGGGCCGGGGTCAACCCCGCCGACTGGAAGGCGCGCGAGGGCTGGCTGGCACGGTACTTCGATTACAGGTTTCCGTTCGTAGTCGGGTTCGACGCCGCGGGGACCGTGGCCGAGGTCGGGCCGGGCGTTACGCAATTCGCTATCGGCGACCACGTGGTCACCGCCTCGAATCAGGGCCTCGGCGAGCGCGGCACTTATGCCGAGTTTGTTCGCTCGGACATCGATCGTGTCGCGTTTCTGCCCGATGGCGCTCCGCTCGACCGCGCAGCCTCGTTGCCGACAGCGGGGATCACCGCGCACGAGGCGCTGTTCCATGTCGGGAGGATCGAGCCGGGGCACAAGTTACTGATCAACGGCGGCGCGGGTGGCACCGGCAGCTTCGCGATCCGCCTCGCGGTCGTCGCGGGAGCGCGCGTCGCTGCGACCTGCGGTCCCGCCAACCTCGACTACGTCCGCGCACTCGGCGCCGAATGCGCGCTCGATTATCGCGCGGGAGCGGTGGGCGAGGACGTGCACCGCTGGGCGGGCGACGACCTCGCGCTGGTGGTCGATACCGTCGGCCAGGGCACGCTGCTTGAGGCGGTCGAGTGGGTTCGGCCGGGCGGAATCGTCGCCCCGATCGGCACGTTGATAGCAGACGAACCGCAATACGACCCCACTCGCGCCGCCGCCCGCGGCGTGCGCGTGA
>JAUYQH010000074.1 GCA_030697365.1 Novosphingobium sp.
TGAAAGATGATGTTGGTGTTGGCGACGCCGCTGTCGGTGCACGACGTGGCCGGCGCGTCGGGCAGCTTGCGGCCGCCGAAGCCGCTGAACAAGGCGCGGCCGGCGTCATGCTCGGCCTGCCATTTCGGGGTGCGGACCCAGCGGTTGCGGTAGCTGGCGCGGCCGTTCTCGAGATGGAAGGCGTGCAGCATGCCGTCGCCGAGGAACCAGTGCGAGCCCTGCGCCTCGAACTGCGGATTGGGGCCGTTGCGATAGAGCGTGCCGTTGAGCTCTCGCGGCAGTTCGCCAACGATCTTCAGGAACGGCGCGTCGCATTCCATCGGTATCGGCGCCAGATTGGTCCGGGCCGCCTTGGTTTCACCCTGGTCAAGCATCGGTCGCTCCCTGATTTATCTTTACATCGTCAAGATATAGATAAAGCCGAGTTCCGTGTCCGTCAAGCAAAATCTTTACAGTGTCAATATCGAGGCCTATATACCACCGATGGCAAGAACACCCAGCATTGGCCGGACCGCTGTCCGGCGCGATTCGAAAGCCGCGGCGCCGGCCCGGGCCGGCCGCAAACCAGGCCCGCCGCGCAAGGCCAAGGTCAGCGAAGCCACGCCCGATCATCACGGCGACCTGCACGACGCCTTGCTCAAGGCCGCCGAGACCGTGCTCGAGCGGGATGGCCTCGGCGGCTTGACCCTGCGCGCGGTGGCGCGCGAGGCCGGCGTGTCGCATGCCGCTCCCACCCATCATTTCGGCGATCTGACCGGCCTCGTCAGCGAACTCGCCGCGATCGGCTTTCGGCAATTCAATGTTGCGATGGCGGCGGCCGGCGCCATCGATGCCCCACTTCTGTTCAAGGCGATGGCGCGGGCCAAGGCTTATGTCGCCTATGCGCAGGCGCATCCCGGCATGTATGGGCTGATGTTCCGCACCGAGCGGCTCGATATGATGCGGCCCTCGCTGCACGAGGCCGCCGGCGCCTCGTTCGCCGGGTTGGCCAGCGCGGTCGGCGTCAACCGTCAGGAGCAGGGGTCCGACGAGACGCTGTCGCTGGAACACGCGGCTGCGATCGCACGCGCCTGGTCGCTGGTCCACGGCTTCACCACGCTGCTGCTCGACGGCCGGCTCAACGACATCCTGAAGCGGCTGCCCAAGGGCAACAATGTCGAGACCCTGCTGGATGCCATGCTGCGCTCGACCGTCAGCCGGCCGCCAGGCCCGTAACTCGGCTGGCCCAGACCGTATCCTCGGTCCACCCCAGCTCTGCGAACTCCGTTGCGCGCAGTGGCGCCTCTCCCACGGAGAAGAACTCGTCGAGTTGCGGTGGGCGGACCTCGGTCGCGCTCAACATCGCGTGCGCCTGACCCCGATGATGAATCTGATGCTGAAACAGGTGAAGCAATAGCCGATCGATGCGCTCGCGTTGAATGCGATCACCACGGTGTATGTCGACGACGCGATCAAGATCGGCCATGCCCAGGCGCTCGACGACAGCAATCAATCGTCGGTCCGCCTCCCTCTGCGCATCCCGGAGGGTGATCGCAGTTTCGCAAGGCTCCGGGTTCGCCCAGGTTGTCGGCCCGAGCGTGCCGCCCTCCATGGCGTCTACGTAAAAGCGATCGACAATCAGGATGTGATTGAGCGTCGCGCGCAGGCTTGGAAAGAACCCGGTCCGAGGCGCCACGAAATCGGCCTGCGACAGCCCTGCGCAGGCCGCGAGCAGGCGATGGTTGGCCCAGCCATTGTTGTAGGCCATGGCTCGGTAGGGAAGAACAGCATCCATCAGCGCCTCCAGAGTCCAGATCGTCAGAAGTTTTTAGGTCGTCCCGACTCTACCACGGTTCCGCCGCGCCTTAGCGGCGCGCCGCCAACTCGACAGCGCGGCCGCTTTCGCCGATCACCTTCACCTCGTCCTTGCCGCACTTGAAATTGCGCGCCGTCTCGTCGGCGGCCTTGCGGGCGAGCTCATTGGCATTGGGATTGGCCTTCACGTCGATATAGGCGACATGGCACACCGCGCCGGGCGGCAGCCGCGTCACCGCCAGCATCGGCTTTGCGATCGGCCGGCCGTTCTTGTCCTCGTCGGCATTGTCGGCGATGTGCCAGCGCTGGATGATCGCAAACGGCTTGCCGTCCAGCGCCCGCCACTCGACGGTGTTGGTGGTCGAATTGAACGGACCGAACCAGCTCTGCGCGGCCGGCTCCCTGGCCGCGGCAGCGCGGCTGCGGCCGACCGAGACCGCTTCACGCAGATCGTCCTCACTGATGACCACCACGAGCCCGGCCTTGCCCGGGCAAACCCGGATCGTGGAATCGTCGACGCCGTTGCCGGCGCTGGTCACGCGGCAATCCTTAGGGGAGGTCGAGGTATAGCTACTGCTGAATGTTTGGGCGTTGGCCGCAGGAATCGGCCCGAAGCAGGCACCGAACAGTGCCGCCAGCACTGTTCCCAGCACGCTGTTCGTACGCCAGGCCAGACGCAAGTCGAGAATACGCATCATCCTACCTGCTATCTCCAGGGAAACCGCTCATATCGGTTCGACGTGCGCAATCTGGGGAAGGTTCAGGCAAAATGCGCGAAAGGCCTGACATTGGCCCGGAATCGCTCTAGAACAGCGGCTTCGCAATCCCTTCATAGCGTGTCAGTTCAAAGTCATCATGCCTGCCATTCCCACGAACAAGCCCTACCGCGTCGGCCGTTCCCGCACCGGGCTCGGCCTCTTCGCCACCAAGCCGATCAAGAAGGGCGCCAGGATCGTCCGCTATTTTGGTCCGCTGCTGGATTCCAAGAAGGAGAAGGACGACGCGATCGAGAACAAGTAT
>JAUYQH010000079.1 GCA_030697365.1 Novosphingobium sp.
ATAATCGGCGCGGCGCTGCAGCGCGTGGCGGCGGCGCGCAAGATCGCGGGCAATCCGCTGCGCTTTGGCGTCGTCCATCGCTACTCCAGCCACAATTATATGCTGCGCTACTGGCTCGCGGGGGTGGGCATCCGTCCCGATCTCCATATCGACATCGTCGTCACCAGCCCGCCCTTTGCCGCCGACGCGCTGGCCGCGGGCGAGGTCGACGGCATTTGCGTTGGCGAACCCTGGAACTCGATCGCGGTCGAGCGCGGGGTCGGCCATATCGCGCTCGCCACTGCGCAGATCTGGCGCCGCGGCGTCGAAAAAGTGCTCGCGCTGCGCGAAGTCGTCGTCGACGAACGCCGCGATGCAGTCGAGGCGCTGCTGCGCGCGCTCCACGCCGCCGCCGCCCATTTCGTCGAACCCGGCACCGCCGAGGACAGCGCCGACATCTTGGCGCGCCCCGAATATCTGAACGCCTCGCGCGATGCGGTGCTGCGCGCGATCACCGATCGCATCCGGCTGACGCCGGGCGGCGAGGCGATCCACTATCCCGATTTCATGTTCCAGCACCGCGAAGCCGCCAACTTCCCGTGGCGCAGCCAGGCCGCCTGGCTCTATTCGCAGATGCTGCGCTGGGACGGCGCGCCCTATTCGAGCGCCGACGCTGCCACCGCAGCCGCGGTGTTCCGCCCCGACATCTATCGCGCCGCGCTCGCCGGGTCGGGGGCGCCGCTGCCGGGTGCCAGTTCGAAGCTTGAAGGGGGCATCGGCGATCCCGTTGGCGCCGGATCAATTCAGGGCCGCCTGGTCCTCGGGAGCGACCGGTTTTTCGACGGCCGCGCCTTCGATCCCGACGATATTCAGGGCTATCTTGCTGATCTTCCCTGAGTTTCATTTTATGCTGCACCTGCGAAATAATCGCTTGCGTGCTGCCTGCGAATCAGGCAGCTTAAGAGCACTCGGCAAGGCTGCCGGGGCAGGATAAAGCGGCTACGGCTCCAACGACGGGGCCGGTCCGCGCGGCAGGCGGGAAGCCTTTTCCCGTAATCCAACAGGCAATGAAGCCGTCAGGATGCGCCCGCGTGGCCGCCGTCCTGGCGGCTTTTTTATTGCCCGTCACACGAAGGGGACGGACGATGACGACGGCAAGCACGGGAGCGACCACCGCGCCCAAATCGAGTTTCTGGTCCAGCGGGCACTGGCCGACGCTGGTCGCAGCCTTTCTCTATTTCGATCTCGCCTTCATGGTGTGGGTCGTCCTCGGCCCGCTCGCCCCTGCGATTTCCGCCGACCTCGGCCTGACCCCTGCGCAAAAGGGATTGATGGTTGCGGTGCCGACTCTGGCCGGGGCGCTGCTGCGCGTCGTCAACGGGCTGCTTGTCGATCGCATCGGCCCCAAGCGCGCCGGCGCGATCAGCCAGGTGATCGTGATCGCCGGGTTGTTCCTCGCGTGGTTGATGGGGGTCACCAGCTTCACCGGCACGCTCGCGCTCGGCGTCGTGCTCGGCTTTGCCGGGGCCAGCTTTGCGATCGCGCTGCCGCTCGCCAGCCGCTGGTATCCGCCCGAGCATCAGGGCAAGGCGATGGGCCTTGCCGGGATGGGCAATTCGGGCACCGTGCTCGCGGCGCTGTTCGCCCCCGGCCTCGCGGTGATGTTCGGGTGGAACGCGGTGCTCGGGCTCGCCTGCATCCCGCTCACCATCGTCTTCTTCATCTATCTGGTCATGGCGAAGGACGCACCGAACGCGCCGGCGCCCAAGAAGCTCGCGCATTATTTCGAGCCGCTCAAGACCGCCGATGCCTGGTGGCTGATGGGCTTTTACTCGGTGACCTTCGGCGGCTTCGTCGGGCTTGCCGCCTCGCTGCCGATCTATTTCACCGACCAGTTTCACTTGACCCCGGTGATGGCGGGCTATTGCACCGCGGCCTGCGTCTTTGCCGGCTCGCTGGTGCGGCCGATGGGCGGTGCCCTCGCCGACCGGATCGGCGGGGTCAAGGCGCTGTTGATGGTCTTCGTCGTCGCCGCGCTGGCGCTCGCCGGGGTGCCGCAGGCGGACACCCTGCCCGCCGCGCTCGGGCTGTTCGTCATCGCGATGCTCGCGCTCGGTACCGGCAATGGGTCGGTGTTCCAGCTCGTGCCGCAGCGTTTCTCGGCCGAGATCGGCGTGATGACCGGGCTGGTCGGCATGGCGGGCGGGATCGGCGGCTTCTACCTCGCCTCCTCGCTCGGCTTTGCCAAGCAGTGGAGCGGCAGCTTTGCGCCGGGCTTCTACATCTTCGCCGGACTGGCCGTTGTCGCCCTGGTCGGTCTGCTGTTCGTCAAGAGCCACTGGCGCGCGACGTGGGGCGCCGCCGAAGGCGTGCGGATCTAGCCATGACCCGCACTCTCATCATGCTGCTGGCGCTCGCGCCGGCCGGAACGGCGCATGCCCAGGCCGTCCAGATCAAGCCGCTCGGCGAAGCCCGCCTCCGCTTTGAGACGGTCGATCAGGACGGCCTCGCCGCCAATGCCGAAGCGCTGACCCTGCGGCTGCGCGCCGGGGTCGAGGCGAAGGCGGGGCACTGGTCGGCGCTGGTGGAAGGGCAAGGCAACCTCGCCATCGTCGACGATTATTTCGACGGGCTCCACGGTGCTGCGACCCGTCCGATCGTCGCCGATCCCGAAAACATCGCCCTCGCCCGCGCCCAGCTCCGCTACGCCGCGCCCGGCTTTATGGTCACCGCGGGGCGCCAACGGATCGGTTTCGACGACGAGCGTTTCGTCGGGGGCGTCGGTTTTCGTCAGAACGGCCAGAGCTATGACGCGGTGCGCGCCGAGGTGACGCCGCTCAAGGGCGTAAAGGTCGATATCGCCTATGCGTGGAGCGTGCGGACGATCTGGGGTATCGACGGCGCCGGCGCGCGGCAGCAGGCGGTGTCGGGCGACAATGTCTTCGCCAACGTCGGCGTCCAGACCCCCGTCGGCAAGCTCAGCGGCTTCGCCTATCTGGTCGATCAGGACGAGGCGGCGATGCAGGCCTTCCGCATGTCGAGCCAAAGCTATGGCGCTCGCCTCGATGGATCGAAGCCGCTCGGCAAGACAAAGATTGCGTGGCAGCTGAGCTATGCCCGCCAGTCGGACTGGCACCGCAACCCTA
>JAUYQH010000083.1 GCA_030697365.1 Novosphingobium sp.
GGAGACGATCGTCGATTCAAGCCCTGCTGCACAGCTTCCGCCGTCGAGGACCAGCGGCATCCCAAGCGATGCGGCAACGTGCGCCGGTTCGGTGGGGCTGATCCCACCGCTGCGATTGGCCGAGGGGGCCGCCAGGGGGAACTCGCAGCGATCGAGCAGTGCGCGCACCAGCGGGTGCGCGGGGCAGCGCAGTGCCACGGTACCCAGTCCGGCGGTCACCGCCGGAGCCAGACCGCAACCGACTCGAAGCGGCAGGACCATCGTCAGCGCCCCGGGCCAGAGCTTTTCCGCAAGGGATTCAGCGCGTTCGTCGGTTTCGGCGAGTGCCTGCGCCGCTGAGAAATTGGAGACGTGGACGATCAGCGGGTTGAACGAGGGTCGCCCCTTGGCGCGATAAATCGCGGCCACCGCGTCATCGCGGTCGGCGCGCGCAGCGAGGCCATAGACCGTCTCGGTCGGCACCGCGACCAGACCCCCGTCGCGCAGGATCGCGACGGCATCGCCGAGCGCCTCTTCGCCCGCAATCCGGGGAGTTGTCCCATCCACGGCGGCGGCTATACGCAAGCCGCATCCGCCGACAAGGAAAAGCGTATGGCCTTCACTGCTCCAACCGCCGACCAGCTGCTCGCACTCGAAGCCTGCGCAGGAATTGAAGAGCTCGCCACGCACGATCGCTTTGCCGCGGCGAGCGCCGATGTGGTCCAGGCAATTGCGGAGGGGATCGGGGCTTTCGCAAAAGGCGAATGGGCTCCGCTCAACCGGCTGGGCGATACCGAAGGGGCAACGCTCGCCAACGGTGCGGTGACCCTACCCGCAGGGTACCGCGCGGCCTATCGCGATTTCGTCGAGCAAGGCTGGAACTCGATCTCGGGGCCCGAGGAGTTCGGCGGGCAGGGGCTGCCGTTCAGCCTGGCGACTTGCGTGCTCGAGACTTGCGGCACCGCCAACATGGGGTTCACGCTGCTGCCGATCCTGACCGTAGGCGCGATCGAGGCGATCCACCACCACGGCAGCGAGGCGCAGAAGGAGCTCTATCTGCCCAGGCTGGTCAGCGGCGAATGGTCGGGGACGATGAACCTGACCGAGCCGCAGGCGGGCAGCGATGTGGGCGCGTTGCGAACGGCCGCCACGCCGATCGCGGACGGCGAACACGCGGGCAAGTATCGCATCGCCGGGACCAAGATCTTCATCACCTTCGGCGAGCACGACTGCGCCGATAACATCGTCCACCTCGTCCTCGCCCGGACCCCGGGCGCGCCTGCGGGTACGCGGGGGATATCGCTGTTCATCGTCCCCAAGCTGCTGGTCGCAGCGGATGGCGCACTGGGCGCGCGCAACGACCTGCGCTGCGTGGGGATCGAGCACAAGCTGGGGATCAACGCCTCGCCGACCTGCACGATGAGCTATGGCGATGGCGGTGAGTGCATCGGCGAGCTGATCGGGCGCGAGAACGAAGGCCTCAAGGCGATGTTCACGATGATGAACTCCGCCCGGATCAACGTCGGCAGCCAAGGCGTCCAGATCGCCGAGCGAGCGCTCCAGGCGGCGCAAGGCTATGCCCGCGACCGGGTGCAGTCGGCGCGCGCGGGATCGGCGGACAAGGCCCCGGTGGCGATCGTCGAGCACCCCGATGTCCGGCGGATGCTGCTGCGGATGCGCGCGCTCACCGAAGGCGCGCGGGCTCTGCTCTACTACACCGCGGGGCAGGTCGATCGCGGCGCGCTGGGCGCTGAAGCCGCACAGAAGCGCGCCGACTGTCTGGTCCCGCTGATCAAGGCGTGGGGCAGCGACATCGGGGTCGAGGTCGCCAGCCTGGGGGTTCAGATCCACGGGGGGATGGGGTTCATCGAGGAGACCGGTGCCGCGCAGCACTATCGCGACGCACGGATCGCTCCGATCTACGAAGGCACCAACGGCATTCAGGCCGCCGATCTGGTCACCCGCAAGCTCGGCTACGAGTGCGGCGACGTGCTGCGCGCGCTGTTCGCCGATGTCGCACGCGAAACGGGCGGTGAGCTGGCCGCACTGGCACAGGATTGCCGCGAGGTGACCGACTGGATGGTCGGCGCCTCGCTCGACGACCGGCTGGCGGGCAGCGTCCCGTTCCTGGCTATGGCCGCGACCGCAGTGGCGGGGTGGCAGCTCCAGCGCCAAGCCGCCGTGGCCGCCGTGGCCGCCGGCGCGCTGGCAGTCTCGAAGCCCGTGGTCGCACGGTATTTCGCCGAGCATCTTGCCGCCGAGGCGCGCGGACTCAAGCGCGCGGCGATGGCGGGCGGAGAATTGCTCTATGCGCTCGACGCCGAGGCACTGGCCAGGTGAGCGACCCGCTCGAGCGGATCGCCGCTGCGCTCGAGCGGCTCGCCCCGCCGGCACCGCCCGCGACCAACTGGGACGCGCATCCGGGCTATGTATGGGACCACGCCGGGGTCCGCGCGGTGCCGCTGATCGATGCGCCGCCGCTGGCGCTGCTCAAGGGGATCGACGCGCAGAAGGAAGCGGTGTCGGGTAACGTGACGCGGCTCGCAAACGGCGCGGCGGCGCACGATATGCTGCTGTGGGGGGCAAGGGGCATGGGCAAGTCGGCGCTGCTGCGCGCCGCTGTCGCCGCCACCCAGGCCCAGCGTCCCGGCGCGCTGGCGCTGGTCCAGGCCGCGCCCGACGCGCTCGCCAGCCTGCCCGCGCTGTTCACCGCGCTACGCAACAGCGAGCGGCGCTTTCTGGTATTCCTCGACGATCTGGGGTTCGAGAGCGGGGATGCGCTCGAGGCGCGACACTTGCGCAGCTGGCTTGAGGGCGGGGTCGAGGCGCGCCCTGGCAACGTCCGCCTTGCCGTCACGAGCAATCGCCGTGCGATCCTAGAGCGCCATACGGCCGAGCAGGACGATCCCATCAACCCGCGCGATGCGGTCGACGACAAGCTCGCCCTGGCCGACCGCTTCGGGCTGAGCCTGGGCTTCCACGCGTGCAGCCAGGAAGACTACCTGGTCATCGTCGCCGGCTATGCCGATGCCGCAGGCCTCGCATGGACCGAAGGCGACGCGCTCGAATGGTCGAAGCGCCGCGGTAGCCGCTCGGGTCGGGTGGCGTGGCAGTTCGTCACCGAACTCGCGGGGCGGGCGGGGAAGCCGCTCGTCTGATGTTCAGTTCTTGAACACCCCGGAAGGCGCGGCGATCTCACCTGTGAGGCTGTCGGGCAATTCGACCCGATCGCCGGTCGCGGTCGATTGGACCGCAGCAATCGGCGCGGACCGTGTGGCCCCCGGCGCCACCACCCGCCAGATCGCCCCGCCGGTGTCGTCGCTGACCAGCAGTGCCCCATCCTTGGCCCAGGCCACCCACACCGGTCGGCCATGCGCGCGATCGCCTTTGGCGAGGAACCCGGTAAGCACCGGCACCGGCGGCTGTGGCAGATCGTTGCCGCGTGCGTCGAACGCGACGAAAACGACGTCGTAACCGCTGAGCGGCTTGCGGTTCCACGAACCGTGGCGGGCGATGAACGCGCCGTTGGCGAACTTCGGCCCGAGCAAGTTGCCACCCTTGGCGAACACCAGCCCGAGCGGAGCGGTGTGGCTGCCCAGCGCGTATTCGGGTCTGCGGATATAGTTGAGCGTGTACATGGGTGCGGGCTCCTCGACCCGCATGTCGAGGTTGTCCTTCCAGTAGATCCACGGCCAGCCATAGTGCGCGCCGAATGGCACGTTGGTCAGGTAGTCAGGGACCAGGTCCGAACCGAGCATGTCGCGCTCGTTGACCACGGTCCACAACTCGCCCGAGGCCGGGCTCCAGTCCATCCCGTTGGGGTTGCGCAGCCCACTGGCGTAGATGCGGTGCGACTTCTTGGCGAAATCGTACTCGTGGATCGCGGCGCGGCCCTTCTCCTTGTCGATTCCCTTCTCCGCGATATTCGACGCTGAGCCGACCGCGATGTAAAGCTGGGCGCCGTCGGGCGAGAGCAGCAGGTTGCGCGCCCAGTGGTTGCCGTTGTCGGGCAGGTCCATCAGCTTGACCGGATCACCGGTCAGCGTGGTGTCGCCCACCTTGAACGGAAATGAGAGCACCGCATCGGTATTGGCGATCAGCAGCTGCGATCCCTCTGGCGTCTCGCGCAAGGCCATCCCGTGCGGCGACTTGAGCCCCGACCGGAACAGGATCTTCTGTTCGGCCACGCCGTCGCCGTCGCCGTCGCGCAGCAGCTGGATGCGATCGGGCGAAGGCCCACCCGCGCCGACCTTCTTCATCAGCCAGTTCATCACGATGCCGGTGACGCCCTTGGCCGGACGCGGCTGGCTGTTGGTTTCGGCAACCAGCACGTCGCCATTGGGGAGTACAAGGATGGTCCTGGGATGATCGAGCCCCATCGCGAAGCGGCTGACCGAAAGCCCCGGGGCGGAGACCGGCGCCTCGCCCTGCTTCCAGCCGATCGGGTCGGCGGTAACGATCGTGGGTATCGTTTCGGGGTCGGGCTTGTCGAGCGTCGGACGCGGGCCGGAGAGTTGAGCAACGGCATAGTCGGCTGTATCAGGGCGGGTGACGATCCACAGCGCGAGCGCCCCGACGACGACGATCCCGAGTATCCAGAGTGCGATCTTGCGCAGCATTGCGATCCTGTTCCCTTGTTCGCGACCAGACCTAAGCGCGACGCATCTCTGCCGCAACAGCCTTGCTCACGCGCAGACCCGCTCCTAGCAAGCGGGGATGTACGAATTTGCCCCGACCGCCGACCTCCCCAAGGCCGAGATCTATCGCGAGCTGGCTGCCGCCGCCGAGGCGCTGACCGCAGGCGAGCCCGACGGAGTCGCCAACATGGCCAATGTCGCCGCGCTGATCTGGCAGTTCGTACCCCGGCTCAACTGGGCGGGGTTCTACCGCGCGCAAGGGCGTGAGCTGGTGCTCGGTCCGTTCGTGGGAAAGCCGGCCTGCATCCGCATCGCGTTCGGCCAGGGCGTGTGCGGGGCGGCCGCCGCATCGGGTGAGACCCAACTGGTGGCCGACGTTCATGCCTTTCCCGGCCACATCGCATGCGACGCCGCCAGCCGCTCCGAGCTGGTGGTGCCGGTGCTGCGCGGTGGCCGCACCGTGATCGCGGTGATCGATCTCGACAGTCCCGAGCCGGGCCGTTTCGACGCCGACGATGCGCGCGGGATCGAGGCATTGGCCGCACTGGTCGCGCCGCGCATCTAGGCCCGAATTGGGACACCACACCAGTCGTCCCATGGCGACACTTGGCGTGCCGCGGGTTGCGATGGTAGCCAACGGGTAAAGCGCGGCGTCATAGTGTCGCCGCAGGACAGGGGATACGTCCGATGCGCGCCACCATCATCGTCAAGGGGATCGGGCTGGCTCTCGCCATCACGGCTACCCCGGCGCTCGCCCGCCAGGAGAACCGTGCGGGATATCCGGCCTACCCGGCCTCATACATGCCTCCGGTCCAGGCGGCGTTCCCGGTCGACCGTGCGCTGGCCGAGCGTTGCGGGCTAGGCGCCGGCTCGGTCCGCCAGCACATGCTCCCCGCCGCCTATTACGATGACCGCGGCGGCGGCCGCGGCGACGGATTGGAAGGAGCGCTGATCGGCGGCGTGGTCGGGGGACTTCTCGGCAATCGCGTTGCAGGGCGCGGCGACCGCACGGTCGGCTCGGTGGCCGGGGCAGCCGTTGGTGCCATCGCCGGTGCGGCGATCGATCGCGCCCGGGATGAGGGTCGCGCACCGCCGCCGGGCTACGACACGCCCGTCGCCTATGAGGACGAATGCGACGCCGTGCTCCCGCCTGGCTATATGCTGGTCTCGGTTCCCGGCGGCCAGGAATGCCGCGACGAAGTGGTGACGCGCGAGGAATGGGTGCCCGAGTATGTCACCATACCCAATCGCACCACCATCCAGCGCGCCCCGCCCCGCAACCGGCGGGCCAGGCCGCGCCTGGGTAACTGATCCGCGCGGGCATCTGAAAAGCCTAGAGCTTCCGCCCGATCAGTTCCTTCATGATCTCGTTGGTGCCGCCGAAGATTCGCGTTACCCGCGCCGCGCGCCAGGCGCGGGCAAGCGGGTACTCGTTCATGTAGCCCGCCCCGCCGTGGAGTTGGAGGCACTTGTCCATCACCTCCCACTGGAGCTCGGTGTGCCACAGCTTGGCCGCCGCGCCCTCCTCGGGAGTCAGCTCTTTTCGCAGCAACCGCGCCAGCGCCCAGTCGAGGTGCGCCCAGCCGACCTGGAGCTTGGACTTGAGGTCGGCAAGGGTGAAGCGGGTGTTCTGGAAATCGATCACCGGCTTGCCGAACGCCTTGCGCTCGCGGGTGAATTCGACCGTATCGTCGAACGCGCGCTGGGCGCTGGCCTGCGCGCTGACCGCGATCGACAGGCGCTCCTGCGGCAGCTCGCTCATCAGGTAGATGAAGCCCTTGCCTTCTTCGCCCAGGCAGTTGGTAATCGGCACGCGCACGTCCTCGAAGAACAGTTCGCTGGTGTCGGCCTCGTCCTGGCCGATCTTGTCGAGGTTGCGCCCGCGCTTGAAGCCTTCGCGGTTGGCTTCCACGAGGATGATCGAAACGCCCTTCCACTTGGGTTCGATTTCGGTGTCGGTCTTGGCGCAGACCAGGATCAGGTCGGCGTTCTGGCCATTGGTGATGTAGGTCTTGGAGCCGTTGATGACGTAGTGGTTTCCGTCCTTCTTCGCGGTGGTGCGGATGCCCTGAAGGTCGGACCCGGTGCCCGGCTCGGTCATCGCGATCGCAGTGATCACCTCGCCCGCGACCATCCGCGGCAGCCACTCGCGCTTCTGCTCCTCGCTGCCGTAGCTGACGAGATAGTTGGTGACGATGTCCGACTGGAGCGAGAACCCGGTGGTCGCGCGGCCGTAGTAGGCGCTCTCCTCATCGACGATCGCGTTGTAGCCGAAGTCGAGCCCCAGACCGCCGTAGGCTTCGGGCACCGTCGGGCAGAGCATCCCCAGTTCGCCCGCCTTGGGCCAGATTTCGCGCGGGACGATCCCGTTCTCGGCCCATTCGGCAGCGTATGGCGCGACTTCCTTCTGGAGGAACTGGCGCACGGTCTGACGGAATGCCTCGTGATCCTCGGTATAGGCGGTACGAGCGAGCGAATCGAGCGACATGGCTATCCCTTCCCAGAGGCATGTTGGAAAGCGCCGGGTTTGGCGACGGGTTTGGCCGCGGTCAATGCCAATTTAATCGATCGGTTAAACCAGAGGCTTCGGACAAGTCGCGCCGCGCAACTTACTTACTTGCGTTTGCGCGATGCGAAGCCGCCGCCACGGCGCTGGTCGTGCCCGGCCGGTTCGGTGTCGGCCTGCGCGATCACCTCCCGCATTGCGACCCGGCAGTCGAATTCGGGCAGTTCATCCCCCACCGATCCCAAAGCCGGCAGGTCGATATCGGCGACACAGAAGGAGCCGCCGGGACCGGACACCGCCAGCTGCCGGTCGCTGCCTCCCGCGTTGAAATCGACCACGCCGTCGAACCCGGACATCAGTTGCTCGCCCGAAGGCAGCGCCTGGAGGATCGTGCCCGGGGCGAGCGGCTGCCCGTCGGGTCCGGCGATACGAATCTGGCGGGGGACGAAGCGGACCACGTCGAGCATGACCAGTCCGACCGCGCGGCGCGGTACTGTGATCCGTTTGCGCGTATCGCGCGCTAGCGCGTCGGCGGGAAGCTTGTCGGCATCGATATCGAACGTGATCGGAACTTGCGCGGGGATGTTTTCAACCAGCAGCAGGCCCTTTCTGGCGGTAACCCCGGCGGGCCGGTTCTCGCGCATGATGGTTATCCCATCGATGGTGCCGGTGCGGACCAGCGCATAGCTGCCGCCGGTCTGGTTGCGCGCGAATACCGCGCCTCCGGCGGCGAGGATCGAGCCGCGTGCGTTGAGCCGGCCCCCCAGGTTCGAGCGGACCCGCTCCGCCTGGACCTCGAGCCGCCCGTATTCGCTGCGCCACGCGAGGCTGCCCGAAGTGCGGTTGCCCGCGCCGAACACGCGGTCGAAGGCATAACCCAGCGTCTCGCCCTCCGCATCGCGCTTGGAAAAGCTCGTCGCGCCGATGGTCGGGCTTTTGCTGCCGCCGTTGACCGTCGCCTGAAAGTTGCGCCCCCCGCCCAGTTGCATCGAAAGCCCCGCAAACCCCGTAAAGGCGCGAGTCTCGCCGCGGCGATAGCCGACCGAGGTGAACAGATCGAAGTTTCGCGCGAGCGAAGTGCGGAACGAAGCATTGGCGAGGTCGCTTTCGCGCTCCAGACGGGGGTAGCGCGAATCGAAACGGCGTTGCTGGCGGGTTGCCGAGAGCTGGATTTGCGCCTTGCGCCCGAGGTCGAAGCCAAGTTGCGCCGTGTATTGTCGCGCCGGAACCGGGTCGCCGAGTTTGCTGGCAGCGTCGCGATAGCCCGAACTGGGCAGAATAGCCCCGATTCGGCCCGAAATCAGCCTTCCCGAGGACTCCAGCCCGACATTCAGGAGGGTTCCGCTGTCACCCCGCGCCCAATCGCGGCTGTAGCGCGCCTCGAGCGTTGCGAGCGCAACTCCGCCCAATACGACATCGCCCCGGGCCCCAGCATTGGCGAGACCCGAGGTCCATTCGGCGGTACCCTCGACCGTCACGCGCGAGGACAACCCGCGCCGGAAATATGCACTGGCGGCGAGGGGTCCGTAGTCCATGCTGCGGACCCCGAATCGTCGTCGGACGAACCCGGCGTTGACCGCAAACTCGCTCAAGTTGCGCGTCAGCAAGTTGCGCGAGACATAAAAGCGCGCGTTCTGAATGACTTCGCGCCCGAGCGAATCGCGCACGATCACCGAAACCTCGCCACGTCCCGCCGAAACGGGGACGTTGCGCACGGTAAATTCGCCCGGCTGGACTTCGCCCAGCTTGTAGCGCTGGTCGCCGTTGATCAGGTCGATCCCGGTGGGGACCGCAACTTGCCCGGTAAAGCTGGGCAGTGGGCTCGTGACGAGATCGGGGCGCAAGCTGTAGTCCGACGCGATCTGCAAGCCGCCCATCCGCAACGCGCGCTGGCTTTGTCCGCCCGCGGAAATGAAATCGCCCGCGGTTGCGGTGAGGCGTTGCGCCGGGAACAGCACCTGAACCTGGCTATCGAGCCGCAATACCGGGCTCGATCCACTGCTCGAGAGCTGAAATCCACCGGTAATTGCGGTATTTCCGCGCACCAATGCCGCCTCGATGAGTCCGGCCGCGCCGGTGCGGCCGCGCGCGTAAGTTCCGGTTAGGTCGTAATCGACCCGCAGCGCGGTCAGCGGGGCAGAATCCCCGTCCATCCGCGGCGGAGCGGACAGGTCGATCAGGTTGCCCGCGTCGCTCTTCCGGAAAAGCTGGATTTCTAAGCGCTGGTGGACCGAATCGAAGCGCCATTTGGCGAGCTTGAGCGAAGCCAGCGAAACCATTCCCTGGCTCGAATCCGGAATCGGAAGCCCGGCGACGCGCGCGCCGTCGGCATCGATCACCAGATCGCCACCACGCCAGGCGAGCTCGACCAGCCGCGAGCGGGTGTCGCCATCGATCGCAATCTCGCTGAGGCCAGGACCATCGGCTTGCGCGACGCTCTGGGCGGTCATGCCTTTGGGCAGGGCGAACGGGTCCGATTGCGCGTGGGCGGGGTGTCCGCCGGCCAAGGCCGCGCCGAGCGCGGCTAGCGCAAGGAGCCGTTCAGCCGCAGGTCGGGGTCGCCTGAACATTGGCCGTCTGGCCATCGACTTGCGCGGTGATATTCACCGGTCCGAGCGAACAGCCATCCGTGACAGGCCAGGCGATGGTGGAGTTGCCCTGGACGTAACGCAACGAGTTGCGCTGAACCGACACCGCCTTGCCCGCTGCGGTCTTCACCTCCATCGAGATGATCCGGGCGGTGGAGCCTCCGGTGTTGACAGCTTCGACACGGTCGGCAGTCAGCCGCCAGTTCAGATTGGCCGGCGCGGCCTTATCACGGTCGAAGAAGACCGGGACGGTGAAGCGGATGCGCGCTTCGGCCTGGCCGGCCTGCGCAAGCGTTGGGTCGGGCAACTGGTCGATGGCGAGGCGGAAGCGCTTCTCACCAGGCGAGGCCGCACCGACGCGGATCAGCCGCACGATCTGGCTGGCGCCGGCCGGAATGGCAATTATAGAAGGTGAGATGGTGAGCGCGCTGCTGGGGGCGAACTGGTCTTCACCGCCATCCTGGCTCCAGGCGAACAGCCGGGCCTGGACCGGAACTGCGCGTTCCGAGGTATTGGTCAGCATCAACGTCGCGCTGGACTTGCCGGCATCGAGCTCGAGCCGCAGGGGCGCGATGTTCAGCCGGGCTGCGTTGAGCGCCAGAGGCGCGGGAGCGGCCGTCTCGTCGGCATGGACCGCGGGTACAGCCGCGGCCAGGAATGACCCGCCTGCCAGTATCAGGGCGATGTGGCGCGGTGAAATGGCAGGTCGGGTCATTCAGGTCTCCGGTGGTTCTCAGAAGGTGACGGTGACCGTCACCGTGTCAGTGTAGGCGCCCGCGCCGACCGAAGTGGCCGACATCGGGATGCGGCCATAGGCGGTCAACACGACCAGACCGCTGGTGCCAGCAGTGCCCGCGTTGGTATCGGTGCCGCTGGCGCTGCCCCAGGACGTGCTGCGCCCGGCATCGCGGTAAACGTTGTACGGGATCGTCACCGGGGTGGCTGCGCCGTTGCTGAGGTAGCGCTGGCCCGAAGCGGCGTTCAGGCCCATGTCCAGCGCGACGTCATAAGAAGCGCCATTGGTGCAGACGAGCGAAATGGTCGAGGTGGTGTCGATGTTCGCGCCGCCGATCGCGGCGGGCGCGCCGAACGCCATCGGCGTGGCGGCGACAGTGCACGAATTGATCACGTTGACCGATACCGGCATCGAGTTGGTCGCCGTGGCGGCCAGAGCAGGAGTCGAAGCGACGGCCGCAACGGCGGCGAGTCCAAGAAAGATCTTACGCATGGTTTTTGTCATCCCCAAAAGTCTCGGCTTCAAAGCCGCACCCTCCATGCGCTGCAATCGGTTGAAATTTCCCTAATGGTTTCAGAGAAATTTCATCGCGGTCGGTATGAATACGTAGCCCGGTATGGTTAACATCGGGTTAGCGTGGTGATGGGATTTGTGCCGAACCAACCGCCCGGTAGGAGCGGCAGAGTGATCCGAAACTCTGAGAATGCGCGCGGGTGCGCGGGGGTCAGAAGGTGACGGTTACCGTCAGGGTATCATTGTAGCCGCCTGCCTTCAGCGTCTTGACCGAGGCGACACGCCCATAGACGGTCATCAGAGAAATCCCGGTGAGCCCGGAATTTCCGCCGACGTTCCTCGCGCCGCCGGTACCCCACACCGCGCTGCGCGGAGGGTCCTTGTAGACGTCGTAGTTGATATAGGCGTTTGCCGCTGCGTTGAAGACGCGGCGGTTGATCCCGTTGGGATAAAGCCCGGTATCGATATCGACGGTGAACGCGGTGTTGGGCGGACACTTGATCGAGATGCTCGAGGTCGAATCGACGTTGGTGTTGGTCGGCACCGGGATCATAAAGATCAGCGGCGAGGCGACGACGGTGCAGCTGCTGATCGGCCTGACCGAAACGGCAATCTGGCTCGTCGCGCGCCCTGCAGCCAGACACGGCGTAGCCAGGCAAGCGAACGCGCCCGCCACCGCCAATACCGCGCCATTGCCCAAGCCGTTCACTGAATTCTCCCCAGTCGGTCGGACCATATAGGGAAAATGGCTTAGGCGAAGGTTAAGGGAGCGGTCACATTATCTTCACCGCGTCCCGGTGCCGGACATTCCGCCACTCAGATGCCTCCACCCGTCAGCCGCTGGCAGATCAGGTCGAGCTGATCGAGCGTGCGATAGCGGATCTTGACAGTGCCCGATCGCGGATCGGCTTCGGCGGCGATTTCCACCTTGAGCCCGAGGAAATCCTCGAGATGGCGCTGGACCGCGACGATATCGGCGTCTTCGGCGGGATCGCGCGCGGCACGCGCCTTGCGTGACGGTGCTTCGCCCTCACTGACCCCGCGCAGCGCCTTGCGGGCAAGACGCTCGGTGGCGCGCACCGACAACCCGCGTGAAACCACGTCGTGGGCTAATGCCGCGGAATCAGGAACGCTGATCAGCGCGCGGGCGTGGCCCATCTGCAACAGTCCATCCTGGAGCATCGCCTGGACTTCGGCCGGCAAGACCAGCAACCGCATGAGATTGGCGACGTGGCTACGCGATTTGTCGACCATCCGTGCAATATCCGCCTGCGACAGGCCGTCATTCTCGTTAAGTCTCTGATATGCTGCGGCTTCCTCGATTGGATTGAGGTCCTCGCGCTGGAGGTTCTCGATCAGCGCAAGCGCGCCGACCTCCGCGTCGTCGAGCCGACGGACCAGCGCGGGAATCTCGTGGAGCCGGGCGCGTTGCGCCGCACGCCAGCGCCGCTCGCCCGCGACCAGCTGATACCGGCCCGGGCCGAGCGGGCGGACGATCACCGGCTGGATCACCCCGCGCTGGGCGATCGACGCGGCCAGCTCGTCAAGCGCGGCTTCGTCGAAATGGCGGCGCGGCTGATCGGGGTGCGGCTCGATCTCGGCAGTTGCGATCAACGCCAACCCGCCCGCTGCCGAACCGATCACGGCCTCGACCGACTGGACCAGCGGCTCTTCGCGCCGGACTTCGCCCATCAGCGCCCCTAGCCCGCGCCCCAGCCCGCCCGGTTTGCGCTTGGCTGCCGGCTGGTTGACGGGGGCCGGCACCGACAGGCGGACGAGTTCATCGTTGCTCATGCGGCGATTCTCCGTTCGGGTAGGCGCGAAATCAGCTCGCGAGCGAGCGCCATATAGGCCTGCGATCCGGCGCAGGTGTGGTCATAGACCAGCGCCGGCAGTCCGTGACTGGGCGCCTCGGACAGTCGCACGTTGCGCGGGATAACTGTCTCGAAAACCAGGTTGCCGAGGCACGAGCGCACATCGTCGGCGACTTGGTCGGTCAGGCGGTTGCGGCGATCGAACATCGTCAGCACCACTCCGACAATGCCCAGCGCAGGATTGAACCGCTGCTGGACCTGCTCGACCGTCTTGAGCAGTTGCGACAACCCCTCGAGCGCGAAGAACTCGCATTGCAGCGGAACCAGCAGGGTATCCGCCGCGGTCAGCGCGTTGAGCGTCAGCAATCCCAGCGAGGGCGGGCAATCGATCAGACATACGTCGTGGCGCGAATCGCCGTGAAGCGCGGCCTTCAGCCGATCGGTTCGCGCCGAAACGTTGACCAATTCGACTTCGGCACCCGAAAGATCGACGGTCGAGGGAACGATATCCAGCCCGGGAATGCGCGTCGGGCGCACCGTGTCGGCGAGCGGCCGGCCATCGATCAGTAGATCGTACGTCGAAAACTCGCGTTCCTCAGCCGAAATGCCGATCCCGGTCGAGGCGTTGCCTTGAGGGTCGAGATCGACCAGCAGCGTGCGCCAGTTGGTCGCGGCGAGTGCAGTGGCGAGATTGATCGCCGTAGTCGTCTTTCCCACCCCGCCCTTTTGATTGGCGATCGCCATGCGGATCATCGACGTTGCCCCCCGGCTAACCGGGGAATGCCACGACCGACGAGGATCACAGAGTCCACGTCGGTGAGGCTTTGTTCCACGTGGAACATTGCTTGGATGGGTTTGGGCATTTGCAACAGTTCCTGCCGCCCATTCCGGCCTTTCGGCAACAGCCACAACGTTTCGGGTGTGGAAAAGCGTGCGGAAAGCGCGATGAGTTGCGGTAATGGCGCAAATGCACGCGCAGAGATGGTTCCCGCACCCAAAGCAGGCAACGCTTCGAGTTTCTTCCCTGCAACAGTCACGTTGGCTAAACCGAGTTCGACAGCCGCCTGTTCGAGCCACGCAATGCGCCGAGCGCGGTTCTCGACGAGGATCACTTCGAGAGCGGGGCGGCACAAGGCGATGATGAGTCCCGGAAACCCAGCCCCACTGCCCAGATCAAGCCATGGGCCAACCGGTGTTTCACGTGAAACAAGAAGTTGCGCCGAATCCGCGAGATGTCGCACCCACACGTGCTCCATCGAGGCGGCGGAAACGAGATTCTGGCGTGCATTCTCGGCGCGCAGCAATGCGACAAGCTGGTCAAACTTCTTGAGCGTCGTGGTGTCGCAACCAAGTGCTTCCTTGAACCAGTCGCGCGCCTGGGATTCGCTGTCGAGAATCATGCCGCGATGCGCTGGCGGGCATGGACCAGCAGCACCGCGAGCGCGGCAGGTGTTATCCCCCCGATCCGGCCCGCAGCACCCAGCGTAGCAGGCATGGCTTTTGCCAGACGTTCGGCCATCTCGCGCGACAGGCCGGGGATTGCCGCATAGTCGATCGCATCGGGCAAGGGCAGCGCCTCACTCGCGCGCAAGTCGCGGAGTTCGGCGTCCTGGCGCGCCAGATAGGGCGCATAGGCCGCATCCTCCTCGATCTCCTCGACCAGAGTCGCGTCATCAGGTGTGGCTTGGCCCAGCACTTCCGAAAGCGAGACTTCAGGCAGGCGTAGCCAGTCGCGCAAGCTGCGCCGGTCTCCGGATTCGCTGGCGATGCCCAGTTCACCCGCAGTCGCATGGCGATCGAGCAGCGCTTCCCCTTTCGCCCTCGCCTCCTCGCGCCGGGCGAACCATGCGGCGCGCTCCGCGCCGATACACCCCGCGGTCAGCGCCAGCGGAGTCAACCGGGTCGAGGCGTTGTTGGCGCGCAGCCGCAGGCGATATTCGGCACGCGCGGTGAGCATGCGGTAGGGTTCGCTCACTCCGTGCAACGTGAGATCGTCTATCATCACCGCGATGTAGCTGTTGGCGCGATCGAGCGGCGCGGCCGCCCTTCCAAGAACCCCTGCGGCGGCGTGCATCCCGGCGACCAGCCCCTGCGCGGTGGCTTCCTCGTAACCCGTGGTGCCGTTGATCTGCCCTGCGCAATAGAGCCCCGGAATGGTGCGCAATTCAAGCGAGGGGCGCATCGCGCGCGGATCGATGTGGTCGTATTCGACCGCATAGCCGGGCACCAAAATCTCGACCCGCTCCAGTCCGTCCATCGTCCGCAGCATCGCCAGCTGAACGTCGGCGGGCAGCGAAGTGCTGATCCCGTTGGGATAGATCGCAGCGGTATCCAGTCCCTCGGGTTCGAGGAACACCTGATGGCTCTCGCGGTCGGCGAAGCGGTGGATCTTGTCCTCGATCGACGGACAGTAGCGCGGTCCCTGCGCACCGATGGCTCCGCTGAACATCGGAGAACGGTGGAGGTTGGCGCGAATGACGTCGTGACTGCGTGGGTTCGTCCGCGTGATCGCGCAGTGCAACTGGGGATTGGCGCGGTGCTGGGTCAGCGGAGACATCGTCCAGGGCTCGGCGTCACTGGCCTGTTGGGGCAGACGCGCCCAGTCGATCGTCCGCCCGTCGAGCCGCGGCGGGGTGCCGGTCTTGAGCCGCGTCATTGGTAACGCCGCATCGCGCAGCTGCGCCGCGAGACGTTGCGCCCCGGCCTCGCCGATCCGACCGCCACCGAAAGTCTCCTCGCCGCGGAACATCCGCCCGCCAAGGAAGGTCCCGGTGCACAGAATCACCGAGGGTGCTGCAACCGCCGAGCCATCCCCGAGTTCGACACCGGACACCCTGCCGCCCGCGAGCTTTAGTGCGGCGACCTCGCCCGCAACGACCTCGAGCCCGGCCTGCCCCGCCAGCATCCGCTGTATTGCTGCACGAAACAGCGTCCGGTCGGCCTGGACCCGCGGCCCCTGGACCGCGCTGCCCTTCGAGCGGTTGAGCATGCGGTAGTGGATTGCCGCGGCATCGGCGGCGCGTGCGATCAATCCGTCGAAGGCATCGACCTCGCGCACCAGGTGCCCCTTGCCCAACCCGCCGATTGCCGGGTTGCAGCTCATCGCCCCCACCGTCGCCGGATCGAACGTCACCAGGGCCACGTGCGCGCCCATTCGCGCAGCGACCGCCGCAGCCTCGCACCCGGCATGGCCCCCCCCCACCACAATGACATCGAATTCACGCACGGACGCGCCGATAAGCCAAGCGGCGACTCGCGTCAAAAGCCTGGTGTTCCACGTGGAACATTACTTGCCGATGCAGAAACGGCCGAACAATGCGTCGAGCATATCCTCGGTCCCGCTCCGGCCAACGAGCCGATCGAGGGCGAGGCGTGCGAGGCGGAGATGCTCGGCGACGAGCAACGAATCGTCCGCCCGCGATGCCTCGCGCAGTGCATCATTGCATTCGTCCAGCAGGCGGTGCTGGCGTTGGCCCAGCGCGGCTTCGCCCGGCGCCGGCATCACCTTGCGTGCGGTAGCGACGAGATCGCCGCGCAAAGCATCGAGTCCCTCGCCGGTTACCGCTGACACAGTGTGCCGCGAGCAACCGATCCGTTCGCGATCGGGGCGGTCGCATTGCGGATCGATCTGCCAGGCCCCTGGCGGTCGCTCGCTCTCCTGACCGAGCCAGAGCACCAGATCGGCGGCACTGCTCGCGGCGCGCGCGCGGTCGATGCCGATCCGCTCGACCGGATCGTCGCTATCGGCCCGTAGCCCCGCCGTGTCGGCGAACACGAAGGGAGCCCCGTCGAGCGCCACCGGCCGCGTCAAGACGTCACGCGTGGTGCCGGGAATTGGGGTCGCTATGGCCGCATCGCTCTCGACTAAGGCATTGAATAAGGTGCTTTTCCCGGCATTTGGTGGGCCCGCGACGACGACCCGGAAGCCCTCGCGCAAGACTTCCGCACGCGGCCGCCTCAACCACGCTTCCATGTCCAGCGCCAGCTCCCCGCAGTTCGCTGCGAAGTCCGCGGGTAATCCGGCCACGTCATCCTCATCGGCGAAATCGAGCACCGCCTCGACCGCCGCCGACAACGCCAGCACCTGGTCCCGCCAGGCTTCGACCACCCGCGAAAGTTCGCCCGAAGCCATCGCGAGCGCGCTGCGGCGCTGGAGTTCGGTTTCGGCCGCGAGCAGGTCGGCCAGCCCCTCGGCTTCGGCGAGGTCGATCCGCCCATTGGCAAAAGCGCGGCGCGTGAACGCGCCCGCTTCGGCGCGGCGCAATCCCGGCAGGCGCGACAGCGCAGCCTCGACCGCCGCAATCACCGCGCGTCCGCCGTGGAGGTGGAGTTCAGCGGTATCCTCCCCCGTCGCGGTACCCGGACCGGGCAGCCACAGCACCAGCGCGCGATCGAGCAAATTGCCGTCTGCCGGATCGCGCAGCGTGCGCGCACGGGCCTGGCGCGGCGGCGGCAAGCCACTAGCGAGCGCGGTCAACGCGGCCCCGGCTTGCGACCCGCTGATCCGCACCACCGCGATTCCCGCGGGCGCGGGCCCACTCGACAAGGCGAAGATGGTATCGTTCATCGGGTACGTCGCGCGCCGCGGCGCGAATCTGCGCTCAATCGTCGCTGCGCTTGCGGCCGCCTTTGCTGGCCGCGTCGGCCATCGCCCCGAATGCGGCGGGGCCGTTTTCCATGAACTGCTGGAACAGCTTCATCCCGATCTGGCCCATCGGGGCGAGTTGCTTGGCGTAATCCTGAAGTTGGTCGACGCTCTGCACGCCTTTCATCGCCTTGGAGACCGCATCGACATAAACCGCGTTGGCCTTGCTGACGTCGGGAAACCCCAGGAAGGTGCGCGCCTCCTCGGGGGTGCAATCGACCTCGACGTGGAACTTCATGGCTGCTCTCCTGCCCTGCATCGGCAGCCTGTCACAGCCCCTTGGCAAAGTCCACGTCCCCCGACTAGGCTCGGTTCGAAGCACAGCCTGAGAGGAACTCCGCGATGGGCGAGATATCCGCAATTCCCGCACTCGATGGCGACGCCACGATCCCCGCCTACGTGGTCCGGCCCCAAGACGCGCCCCGCGCTGCGATCATCGTCGTGCCCGAGATTTTCGGGGTCAACGAGGGTATCCGCCGCAAGTGCCAGGGCTGGGCAGAGCAAGGCTACCTTGCGCTCGCCCCCGATATCTTCTGGCGCTTCGCTCCGGGCGTCGAACTCGACCCCGACGTGCCCGAGCAGCTCCAGGAGGCATTCGGCTATTTCCAGCAGTACAACGCCAACGACGGGGTCAACGACATCGAGGCGGCAATCCACCATCTGCGGCGCAGCGAGGGATGCACCAAGGTGGGACTGGTCGGCTACTGCCTGGGCGGGCGGCTCGCCTACATGTCCGCCACGCGCACCGATATTTCGGCTTCGGTCGGGTATTATGGCGTCATGATCGACCAGATGCTCAATGAGAGCCACGCGATCGCCAACCCGTTGATGCTTCACATCCCCAGCGCCGATCACTTCGTCGGCCCCGAAGCGCAGAAGGCGATCCACGACGGGCTGGACGGCCATCCCAAAGTCGCGCTGCACGACTATCCGGGACTCGACCACGGGTTCGCCGCCGAAATGGGCGACCGCCGCGATGAGGCCGGAGCGGCGCTGGCGGATGAACGGACCCGGGCGTTCTTCGAGCGTCATCTGGCCTGAAGGTTACTCGGCAAAGTCGCCGATCGCTGCGAATATCTCGGCGAGCGCGGCGCGCTCTTCCTCGGTAATGTCGGGCCGCCAGATCTCGAACAGCAAGACGGTGCGCGATTCGTCGCCGTCGTTGCGCGCTTCGTGCTCGATGCTGTCGTCGAACACCAGCGGCACCCCGTCGATCCATTCGCGCACCTCGTTGCCGACGCGCAATGTGCAGGCGGAAGCTGTGCGGATAGGGATGTGGCAGATCAGGCGGGTGTTGAGCATCCCGTGGTGTGGCGCGATGTGCGTGCCGGGAAGCAGGCGCGACCAGTGCGCGATCGGCGATCGCCCGGGCATCCGCGGCATCGGCGCATCTTCCAGCGCCTGCATCGTCGCCGGGCAACGCGCGGCATTGGCGGCGACGCGCTCACCCGCCCGCCAGAACCAGAACACGCCCCAGGACGGGTCGTCGAGCAGGGGATTGGCGGGCGCGGGCCGGCTGGGATCACGGCTGACATAGGGGTCGAACGCTCCCTCTCCGGCCTCGACCGCATCGAGCTCGGCGCGCATCTGTGGGACCAGCGCCAGCATCGGCTCGAGCCACGGGAATTCGCCGGGATCGAAGAATTGGCGTTGCGCCAGTCCGGGAAAGTAGAACACCGAAGGCTGCTGGAGGAACACTTCCTTCCTCCCCGCAAGCAGGTCGAGCGCCATCGCGATTCGCGGTGTGGGGGGCGGACCGACGCGATCGAACAGGTGCTGGGTAAAGCGCGTGCTGCTGAGCGCAATGAAGCGGCGGCCATGATCGAGCAGCGCGCCCAACGCGGGCGGGCAGCCCCCGGTGGCGGCTTCCTGGTTGAGCGCGGCCTGGAAAAAACCCGATGCGGCGCGCGAATCGCCCTCCTGTTCGAACAGCCGCGCCTTGAGCAGCAAGGCGCCGATGTCGCGCTTGTCGAGCAGCAGCCGCGAATCGAGCGCGGCGGCAGCGGCGGCGCGGTTCCCCAGCGCTTCCTCGGCGCGCGCAAGAATTTCCCAAGGCATCGCCGCAGCGGGCAGCTCGGCTGCGAGGTCCCGCAAACCTTCCGCCGCGCGCGCAAAGTCGTTCGCGCGCAGCGCCGCCACCGCCGCCTCCAGCCGGGGCAAGTGACTATCGGGGACCGCTACCCTCACGCTGCAGATTCGCTCGCCATTGCGGCCGCGCGGCGATAGCCTGCGCCCCGCAGCACAAGGAAGGACATTTCATGCGCAACCATGGGCTGGCAGCATGGCACCGGGTGATGGCCGAGGGCAACCCGCCCGATGAGCTGGCCAAGATTCTCGCCGATGAAGCAGTGTTCCACTCGCCTGTGGTCCACACCCCGCAAGTCGGCAAGGACAAGGTCATCGCCTATCTCGCGGCGGCCGGCCAGGTGCTCGGCGCGCCGGGCGGCCACGCCAACTTCCGCTATGTCCGCGAGCTGGTCGACGGGCACGAGGCGTGCCTCGAATTCATCGCCGAGATCGACGGGATCGCTATCAACGGGATCGACCTGATTTCATTCGACCGAGACTGGCTGATTCGCGACTTCAAGGTGATGGTTCGCCCCCTGAAAGCGATCGGCAAGCTGCGCGAATTGATGGCGGCTGAGTTGGAAAAGAAATGAGTTTCAGGGCACCAACCGCGCCTCGACGAAATCGGCGCGTAGCTCGGGAGTGACCAACGGGAGGGCGATCGGCAGGTATCCTGCGTCCTGCCACGCTCGTCTTACCGCCTCCTCGCTAGCGACTGCCTCGTCCCAAGTCTGAATGCGCTGTTCGTCGGGGCAAAAGATGGCGCGCCAGGCGGGTGCTACGAAGATCGGGCCAGAGTAGCGCAGCGCGGCAGCACTCCGCGCTAGGAAGCGCGGTTTCTGAAGGCCGGACAAATCAAAGAAACCGAGACTGTCACCCATGCCGCGATCGAAGATAGACCAGGCGTCGTCATCGGGTAATGCCTCCAGATCGGCGATCTCGCGCTCGAGCATTGCTTCGCCGAATTTCGCCGCTGTCGACGCACGCAGGGCCATCCCGCCTGGTTGGCTGAGGATGGTACGGGCGACCTCCGGGACCGTCCGCCACCCGCGTGCCGCCAGTACCTCGATCAAAGCCGTCTTGCCCGCGCCCGGGGCGCCGGTAATCACCGCCGTCCGAGGGACGACCCTCAACCGAACAGCGTCCCCAGCCCGACCGCGGGATCGATCCAGCCGTCGTAGATCATCTTGCCCGCGACATAGACGATCACCGCAAGCCCGACGTATGCGATCCAGCGGTAGCGTTCGATGTATTTGGCGATGAGGTTGGCGGCGAGGCCCATCAGCGCGACCGCGAAGATCAGGCCAACGATCAGGATGCCGGGATGGTCGCGCGCCGCCCCGGCGACCGCGAGGACGTTGTCGAGGCTCATGCTGACGTCGGCGATCGCCACGGCCCACGCGGCCCCGGCGAAGCTCTTGGCCGGCCTCAGGCCCGAATGCTCGTCGCCGGCGATCTCTTCGGAACCGGGCGATTCGCCCGCGTGGCGCAAGTCGCGCCACATCCGCCAGGCAACCCACACCAGCAGAAGTCCGCCGATGAAGATCAGCCCGACGATCTGCATCAGCTGGGTAACGACCAGCGCAAAGGCGATCCGCAGCACCAACGCTGCGATGACACCGAGAAAGATGACTTTGCGGCGCTGATCGGCGGGCAGCCCCGCAGCCAGCGCGCCGACAACGATCGCGTTGTCGCCGGCCAGCACGATGTCGATCATCAGCACCTGGAGGAACGCGGAAAACGCCGCGGGTTCGGTGATGTTCGAGAAATCGTGGACGATGCTGTCCCAGATTCCCAGCGAGGGGCCTGCGGTGGAAGCGGCAAACGAGAGAAAATCTATGATCATGGTGGCCAGGTCCTACTGGTTCATCGTCGCGAAGAAATCCTCGTTGCTCTTGGAGTCCTTCATCTTGTCGAGGAGGAATTCCATCGCATCGGTGGTTCCCATCTGCATCAGGATGCGGCGCAGCACCCACATCTTGGAGAGCTTGTCCTTCTCGACCAGCAGTTCCTCCTTGCGCGTGCCCGATTTTCCGACGTCCATCGCGGGGAAGATGCGCTTGTCGGCGACCTTGCGGTCAAGGATGATCTCGGAGTTGCCGGTGCCCTTGAACTCTTCGAAAATCACTTCGTCCATACGGCTTCCGGTATCGATCAAGGCGGTGGCGATGATCGACAACGAGCCCCCTTCCTCGATGTTCCGCGCCGCGCCGAAGAAGCGCTTGGGCCGCTGGAGCGCGTTGGCGTCGACGCCGCCGGTGAGGACTTTGCCCGACGACGGAACCACCGTGTTGTAAGCGCGGCCCAGGCGCGTGATTGAATCGAGCAGGATCACGACATCGCGCTTGTGCTCGACCAGCCGCTTGGCCTTCTCGATTACCATCTCGGCGACCTGGACGTGGCGTGTGGCGGGCTCGTCGAAGGTCGAGGAAATGACCTCGCCCTTCACGCTGCGCTGCATGTCGGTGACCTCCTCGGGGCGCTCGTCGACCAGCAGGACGAGCAGGAACACCTCGGGGTGGTTGTCGGTGATAGCCTTGGCGATGTTCTGGAGCAGCACGGTCTTGCCGACGCGCGGCGGGGCGACGATCAGTGCGCGCTGGCCCTTGCCCTGGGGTGAAATGATATCGATCACCCGTGCCGACTTGTCCTTGACCGTGGGGTCGAGCGTATCGAGGTTGAGCTTCTCGTCGGGATAGAGCGGGGTCAGGTTATCGAAGTTGACCCGGTGGCGGACCGCCTCTGGATCGTCGAAGTTGACCGCGATCAGTTTGGTCAGCGCGAAATAGCGTTCGCCGTCCTTGGGCGCGCGAATCTCGCCCTCGACGGTGTCTCCGGTGCGCAGCCCGAACTTGCGGACCTGGTTCGGCGAGACGTAGATGTCGTCGGGACCAGCGAGGTAATTGGCTTGCGGGCTACGGAGGAATCCGAACCCGTCGGACAGAACCTCGATCGTCCCTTCGCCCATGATCTGCTCACCATCCTCGGCAACTTCCTTGAGGATCGCGAACATGATGTCCTGACGGCGCATGGTCGAGGCGCCTTCGACGCCCAGTTCCTCGGCCATCTCGACGAGATCGGCCGGGGTCTTCTTCTTGAGTTCCTTGAGATGCATGACGGTGTCCGAAACGTAGCGTGGAAACGGCCGGTCGAAGGTCTAGGGGCTTGGAGAAAGCGGACCAGGGACGGGGCGCGAGGCCGTCGTCCAATACCGGTAGGAGAGGCGGCCCCGATAAGGGCGCGGCGAATTCAAGTCAATCAGAACGGGCGAACCACCACCATAACCACGATCAGCGCGGCGGCGATCCCGGGCACCTCGTTGAGCAGCCGCAGGTGCTTGCCGCTAAGCTTGCGCTCGCCGCGGGCGAGCGCGGTGGCGTAACCGGCCAGCCAGACGTGATACGCGGTCAGCGCCAGGACCAGCGCGAGCTTGGCGTGGAACCAGCCTTGCCCGAACACCTGGGTGGACATCGCCAATACCAGCCCCAGCAGCCACACCAGCGCCAGCGAGGGCCAAAGAATGATCCGCAGCAGCTTGCGCTCTCTGGCGACCCACAGCGCGCTCTCTGGCGACCCGGGGGCACTTTCCTGGTGATAGACGAAATAGCGCGGGAGCATGAACAGCCCCGCCATCCAGAAAATCACGAAGATCACGTGGCCGGCCTTGAGCCAGAGATAGGTCACGGTCAGCACCCAGTCGATTGCAGTGGCCATTGCGGCGGGGCTAGCACGGGCGCCAGCTGCGCACCACGCCGAGCAACTGTTCGACGTGCTCGATCGGGGTGTGCTGGCCGATTCCGTGGCCCAGGTTGAAGACATGCGGCCGTCCGGCCAGCGCATCAAGGATGGCGCGGGCGCGGACTTCGATCATCGGTCCTCCGGCCTCGAGCAGGAGCGGGTCGAAGCAGCCCTGCACCGGCAGCCCATCGGGCAGCTCGCGGTGCGCCCAGACCGGATCGATCGTCTCGTCGAGACCAATCGCCGAAACCCCGGTTTCGCGCGCATAAGCAGCCAATTTCGCGCCCGCACCCTTAGGAAAGCCGATCACTGGGATGTGCGGAAAGCGCTGACGCAGCAGCGTCACCAGCCGCGCTGTGGGGGCTATCACCCAGCGTTCGAACTCAGTCGGCGCCAGGCTGCCCGACCAGCTGTCGAACAATTGCACCGCTTCCGCGCCCGCTTTGATCTGCCCGGCAAGATAGTCGAGCGTGACATCGCCAATCGCATCGATGATTGCCTGGAACGCCGCCGGATCGCGATAGGCTAGCGCGCGCGTGGTATGATGATCCCGGCTGCCCTCGCCCGCAACCATATAGGTCGCCACGGTCCACGGGCTGCCGGCGAAGCCAAGCAGCGTGCGATCGGAACCCAGCGCGGCGCGGACCCGGCGGACGGTCTCGTAGACCGGCGCAAACCGCTCGGGCACTGCGCGCAGATCCTCGAGCGCGCGATCGACCAGCGGCGGCGACAGCCGCGGACCTTCGCCGACCAGGAACTCAAGATTCTGGCCCATCGCGTAAGGCACGATCAGGATGTCGGAAAACAGGATCGCCCCGTCGAACCCGAAGCGACGGATCGGCTGGAGGGTGATCTCGGCCGCCGCTTCGCTATCCTCGACAAGGTTCAGGAATCCGCCCTTCTGCGCGCGCAAGGCGCGGTACTCGGGCAGATAGCGCCCCGCCTGGCGCATGAGCCAGACCGGACGCTCGGCGCGGTTGGCGCCGTTCAGGGTATCAAGCAGGAGGCCGGGCATCGGGTCGTCCCTGAATCAGATTCAATTTAAAGAATATATGGATGATGGAGATAGATGGGCTGTGGATAGCGGGGACGGGCGCGCCTTGCCCGATTTGTACGTCTCGCAACAGGGGGAATCGTACGCCCCGAATCGCCTGTGGGGCCGAGTCAAAACAAAGCTGTCCCCGCTATCCCCAGCCTGTGGGAATCGCGGTCCACCTGTTGGCGGAGTTCCCTGGGGATGACTCGTTCGGGGCATGGATCCTCGCCGCGATCTTGTCCCCCGAACCGCCGACAGACTTGTGGGATGGCTTTCCACAGGCTTTGGCCTGCGCCATAGCTGGCTGCCGTGAGCCGCATCCATCTCCACCTCCTGTCGGATTCAACCGGCGAAACGCTGGAGATGATCGCCAAGGCGGCGCTCGCCCAGTTCGACGATGCCGAAGTGATCCGCCACTTCTGGCCGATGGTCCGTTCACAGCAGCACCTCGACCGGATCATGGCCGAAATCGCGGCGAACCCGGGGCTGGTCCTGTTTACGCTGGTCGATGGCGGAATGCGAATGCGGCTGGAAGAAAAATGCGCAGGCTTGGGTCTGCCGGTGGTCGCCGCGCTCGATGCGGTGAACGGTGCGCTCGAGGGTTTGCTCGGCCAGCGCGCCAAGGCCCGCCCTGGGCGCCAGCACGCGATGGACGCGGCTTATTTCGCGCGGGTCGAGGCGATCCAGTTCACCATCGCCCACGACGACGGGGTCAACTGGGAGAACTGGGAAGCGGCGGACATCGTCCTCGCCGGGGTCTCGCGTTCGTCGAAGACGCCGACATCGATCTATCTCGCCAACCGCGGCTACAAGACCGCCAACATCCCGATCGTGGTCGAAAGCCCGCCCCCGCCCGCCTTGTTCGCTTTGCGCAAGCCGCTGGTGGTGGGGCTGACCACCGCGACCGAGCGCCTCGTCCAGGTCCGCCGCAACCGCCTGCTGTCGATCGGCCAGGCGCCCGAGACCAACTATGTCGATGCCGAACACGTCGCCCGCGAGGTCCAGTTCGCGCGGCGGATGTTCGCCGACAACGGCTGGCCGGTGATCGACGTCTCGCGCCGCTCGATCGAGGAGACCGCCGCGGCGGTGATCAACTTGTACAACGAGCGCCAGGCCGACGGCGGCGAGAGCGGGACCAAGCCGATATGACCCTCATCCTCGCCTCCGCCAGCGCCTCGCGCAAGGCCATGCTCGAAGCCGCAGGCGTGGCGTTCGAGGTCCGCCCGGCCGATGTCGACGAGGCCGCGATCCGGCGCGAGCTGGTCGCGGTGCCGCCCGGCGAAGTCGCGATGATCCTTGCCGAGGCCAAAGCGCTGGCGGGCAGCGCCGCAGCACCCGGGCGGCTGGTGCTCGGCTCGGATTCGCTGGTCGATGTGTGTGGGCGGATATTCGGCAAACCGCACGGCCGCGACGAGGCGGCGGAGCACTTGCGGATGTTTTCGGGCCAGCCGATGCGGCTCCACAGCGCTGCGGTACTGATGCGCGATTGCGCCTGCGTGTGGCGTCATGGCGACGTGGCTACTCTGCAAGTCCGGGCACTTACGCAGGATTTTATCGCCGCCTACCTCGACGCGGAGTGGCCCGATGTCGGCTATTGCGCGGGGGTCTTCCGGATCGAGGGGCGCGGGGTGCAGCTGTTCGAAAGCGTCGCGGGGAGTCACTTCACCGTGCTCGGGATGCCGCTTCTGCCGCTGCTCGGCGCGCTGCGCGAACAGGGCGAGATCGCGTGAGTGGACGACCCTACGCCGAAGTCATCGGCGACCCCATCGCGCACTCCAAGTCGCCGCTGATCCACAATTTCTGGCTGGCCAAGCTGGGGATCGATGCCGAATATCGCTCGTGTCACGTGCAGGCGGACGAGCTTGAAGACTATTGCGCGAAGAGACGCGAAGATGTCGCGTGGCGAGGGTGCAACGTCACGATGCCTCACAAGCAGGCGGTCATGCCCTTGCTCTACTCGGTCGATGAACTCGCTGCTTCGGTCGGAGCGGTCAACACGATCCGTCCGGCCTTCGATCTACTCCAGGTTGGCACAAACACCGATGTCGCGGGGTTTCTCGAGCCGCTTCGCGACGACTTGGGCCAGACCCACTATTTCCGCATGGCTCGGATACTGGGCACCGGCGGAGCAGCACGGGCGATCGTTCACGCCCTTGCCAAAGAGCATTTCGTCATCATCCTCGCCGGGCGTGACCCAGCCAAGGCCGGTGCACTGCTGGCAGAACTCGATCCCGGCGGCGAGCATCACACGGTGGATCTGGCGCATTTCGCCGTGCCCAATGACTTTGCTTTCGATGATCGCGAGGGGTGTTGCGACCTGATCGTCAATGCCAGCCCGCTGGGGATGCGCGGCCAGCCGCCGCTTGGCTTCGACTGGAGCCATGCGCCGCCGGGTGCGATCGCTTACGACATCGTCACCGACCCGGTCGAAACCAGTTTCCTCACAGCCGCGCGTGAACACGGTCATCGTACAATCGATGGACTTGCCATGCTGACTGGCCAAGCCGCCGCTGCCTTCGAGCTGTTCTTCGGCCAACCCGCCCCGCGCGAGCACGACGCCGAACTACGCGCGCTGCTTACCGCATGAGCAAACCCTTCATCCTCGGCCTCACCGGCTCGATCGGGATGGGCAAGTCCGAAGTGGCGCGAATGCTCACAGAACTGGGCGTGCCGGTGTTCGATGCCGATGCCGCGGTACATGAGCTTCAGGGGCCGAACGGCGCGCTGCTCGCGCCGATCGAGCGGGCCTTCCCCGGAAGCACCGGGGCGCAAGGCGTCGATCGCCAGAAGTTGGGCGCGGCGGTGTTCGGGAATCCTGACAAGCTCCGCCTGCTCGAATCGATTGTTCATCCCGAAGTCGCCGAGATGCGCCGCGCCTTCCTTGCCGACAATGCCGATGCGCCGCTGATCGTGTTCGACATCCCGCTGCTGTTCGAAAAGACCGGGCAGCATGGGCTTGGTGCAGTCGCGGTGGTTTCTGCTCCCGCGGCGATGCAGCGTGAACGCGTCCTCGCGCGGCCCGGGATGACCGCCGACAAGTTCGAGAAGATCCTCGCGCTTCAGGTTCCCGATTCGGACAAACGTTCGCGCGCCGATTTCGTCATCGATACGGGAACATCACTGGCCCAAACCCGCACCCAGGTCGCCGCGCTGGTCGCGCATTTGTGCGAGAATGGGCCCTGGCCACCCTCCGAAGCAGACTTGCCAGCCGCGCCGGGTGCGCCGATATAGGGTTCAGCAATGCGCGAAATCATCTTCGATACCGAAACCACCGGACTCGATCCGCAAAGCGGGGACCGGCTGGTCGAAATCGGTTGTATCGAGATGTTCAACCGGGTGCCCACGGGGCGCACATACCACGCCTATTTCAACCCCGGTCGCTCGATGCCCGCGGGGGCCGAGGCGGTTCACGGCCTGTCCGAAGTGTTTCTTTCGGACAAGCCGGTGTTTGCCGACAAGGCCGCCGAGCTGATCGAGTTCCTCGGCGAGGCGAAGCTCGTCGCGCACAACGCCGGGTTCGATTTCGGCTTCCTCAACATGGAACTCGCGCTGTGCGCGATGGACCCGGTGTGCCGCACGCGGATGATCGATACCGTCGCGCTGGCCAAAGTCCGCCACCCGGGCGCCAAGCTCAGCCTCGACGCGCTGTGCACCCGCTATGGGATCGATCGCAGCCACCGGGTCAAACACGGCGCGCTGCTCGATGCCGAACTGCTCGCGCAGCTCTATGTCGAGCTGACCGGCGGGCGCCAGATCGGGCTGGGGCTAGTCGCCGAAGCTGCGGCCAACGATGCGCCCGTCTCCACCCTCATCGTGCGCCAGCGCCCGTTCCGCGCCCCGCGCCCCCATCAGGCGAGCGAGGACGAGCTCGCTCGCCACGCCGCTTTCGTCGCCACACTTTCCGCACCACTCTGGGTTTCGGCGAGATAACCTCCCGCCGCCCCGCAAGGAGGCCGTCAATGGAGACAAAGACCATGGATATCCGTGTTTCGGGACATCAGATCGCCACCGGCTCGGCCTTGCAGAGCCACGCCGAAGATCGCCTCACCGCGATCGTCGACAAGTATTTCGCCCGTGCGCTGTCCTCACAAGTGACGCTGGGCAAGGCGCCGCAAGGCGCGTTCCGCTGCGATATCGTCACCCATGTCATGCAGGGGCTGATCCTCAAGGGTCACGCGATCGCGCAAGACGCCCATCAGGCGCTCGACCAGGCTGCGGACAAGATCGAGACCCAGCTGCGCCGCTACAAGCGCCGACTCAAGGATCACCACGGCCAGGCCGCGCTGGCCGCGCGGGAGGAAGAGGCCGCCTACACCGTGTTCGACGCGACCGAGGATACCGATGACGCCGGCGATGCTCCGGTGGTGATCGCCGAGACCAAAGTCGATGTGCCCGAAGCCACCGTCAGCAACGCGGTGATGATGCTCGACTTGCGCAACACCAATGCGCTGCTGTTCAAAAACGCTGGAACCGGGCTGCATAATATGGTCTATCGCAGGGGCGATGGCTCGATCGGCTGGGTCGAACCGCGCTGAACCGGCGGGGCTTGCTGCCGGAAGCTCGCTAGACCGAGGACATCCTGGGCGCGCTGCTGCGATCTCGGTCGCTGCAATCGCGTGTTTCGGATGTTGGCGGTCGTACTCCGGCCGATTGAAGCGAAATCTCCATGACACACCTATTCCTTCTCGAACCCGATGCGGTGGCCACCGTTCGCGCCATCGACAAAAGCCAGGTGCTTGGCGCACTCGCCGACCGTTTGGCTGCGGTCTATGGACTTGAGCGGAGCGAAGTGCTCGAGCGGATCGAGGAGCGCGAGCGTCTGGGCAGCACCGGCTTCGGGCGAGGGGTGGCGAGCCCGCATGCGCGCATCGCCGGGGTGACCGAACCGGTCGCGGCTTTCCTCCGCCTCGAAGCCCCGGTGGCCTTCGAGTCTGCCGACGGCATGCCGGTGAAGCTGGTGTTCGGTCTGCTTTCGCCGGAACAGGGCGGTGCTTCGCACCTACAGGCGCTCGCCGCGATCAGCCGCATGATGCGCGACGACCGGATGCGCGCCAATCTCGAAGCTGCACCCGATGCCGAGGCGCTCTACGGCTTGCTCTGCAATGTCATCGACCGCGACGCCGCCTGAAACCGAGGACGGTGGCGCCGCGTTCCACTATCGCGCGCTCGAACGGCTCTACGCCGAAGCGCCGATAAACCGGCTGTTCCGCTCAGAACTGGCGATCGAGGACGCGGGTCGCGCGCGGATCGAGTTCGCGGTCACGCCAGACACCTTTCATGCGGCGGGGGCGGCGCATGGCACGATCTATTTCAAGATGCTCGACGATGCTGCGTTCTACGCCGCCAACACGCTGATCACCGACCGCTTCCTTCTGACCACCTCGTTCAACCTCCACTTCACCCGCCCGGCGCGCGAGGGCCAGGTCGTCGCGCACGGCCGCTGGATCAGCGGGCGCCGCCGTGTGCTGGTCGCCGAAGCCTGGCTGATCGATGAAGAAGGCGAAATGATCGGGCGCGGGACCGGAACCTTCATGCGCTCGCACATCGCACTCTCGGGGCTGCCGGGCTACGCCGGATGAGCGAGACCCCGCGGTTGTCCGCGCACCTCGAAGTTTCGGGCTTGATCCGGCGTGTCGCTGCCGCAGGCGGGTTCGCCGCGGTGTTGGCCAAAGGGGAACCCGATTCGGGAACAATATTGCTGATTCTCCGTGATCCGCGAAACAACCCGCGCATATTTGAGCGGATGCCGAACCCCGACGGCAGCCGTCCATGGACCCTGAATCGCACACAAGATACGGAGAAAAAACAGGAATTTGAGGATTATCTGACCCGTCGCCAGGCCCAGGATCGCGACTTGTGGATCATAGAACTGGACAGCCCGAATCCCGAACGGTTCATCCGGGATTCAAGTTAACGGCGTTGACTCTGCTGCACCGCACAATAATTGCGGAGCTTCCAGTTTGGCGTAGGCGGCGTCTCGGGGTTTTCAGCCCTGGCGCAAGCACGCAGACGGGGAGTCGCCGGCACGGTCTCGGCGGGGTTCTGCACGATCAACGTGCAGGGGAAAGCCCGTTCATACCGTGCGCCGGGCTGCTCACCGCCCAATGCAGATAATCCATGAACACCAAGCTTCGTTACGCCAGCACGATTGCCGTTGCTGCGACATTGATTACAACCCTTCTCAGCGCCGAGGGTTCCGGAGTGGCGGCCCAGCCGCTCCCCACGCAAGCCGAAATAGTCCAGGCTTCTCCTGAATTTACCAGCCAGCCTGTCGTCCAGCCGCTTCCCGCTCCCGCGGTCGAGGCACCTTCAGACAAAGTGGCTCAAACTCCGGTCGATGCCGGATCGCTCGCGCAGCTCGTTGCTGCAACCCCCACTCCCACGGACCTCTCCAACGAACTCGCCTGCCTGGCAGGCGCGGTCTATTTCGAGGCCAAGGGCGAGACGCTCGCCGGCCAGCTCGCGGTTGGTCGGGTGATCGTCGCCCGCGCCAAGTCGGGGCGCTTCCCCGCCAGCTATTGCGGTGTGGTCTACCAGCGCTCGCAGTTCTCGTTCGTTCGCGGCCAGTCGATGCCCGCGATCAACAAGTCGGGCCGCGCCTGGACCGAAGCCGCGCGGATCGCCCGAATCGCGCACGAAGGCAGCTGGAAGAGCCCGGTCGAGGGCGCCCTTTTCTTCCACGCCAAGCACGTTTCGCCGGGCTGGCGGCTGACCCGCCTCGCGCGGATCGACAACCACGTGTTCTACAGGTGACGATCGCCACGCTTTTCGCGTGACGAGAGGGGAAAGAGGCGGATCACGGCGGGGCTAACCCCAGTCCAGCCGCGATCCGCCTCGTTTATCTTCGCAATTCCACCCACATCGGGGCGTGATCGCTGGCTTTCTCGCGGCCGCGGTATTCCTTGTCCACGCCCGCCGCGCTTAACCGGTCGGCCAGTTCGGGCGAGAGCAGCGCGTGGTCGATACGGAAACCATGATCGCGCTGCCACGCGCCCGCCTGGTAATCCCAGAAGGTCCACACCCCGCCGCGCGGGTTGAGCGTGTCTATCGCATCGGTCCAGCCGTCGTGGAGCAGCCGCGCATAGGCATCGCGCGAATCGGGCTGCATCAGCGCATCGGCGGCCATCGCGGCGGGCGACCAGACGTCCTTGTCCTCGGGGATGACGTTGAAATCGCCGATCACCACCGCGGGAACCTCGTCGCGCCGCAATGCCCGCATCCGGGCGTGCAGCCGTTGCATCCACGCCAGCTTGTAGTCGAACTTCGGCCCCGGAACCGGGTTGCCGTTAGGCAGGTAGATGCACGCCACGCGGATCCCGAACACGTCGGCCTCGATATAGCGCGAATGCTCATCGGTGGGATCGCCGGGGAGGCCGCGCTGAATCTCGATCGGCTCGACCCCATCGGCCAGGATCGCCACGCCGTTGAAGCCCTTCTGGCCGTGCCAGATCGCGTGATAGCCGATCGCCGCGAACTCGTGGCCGGGAAAGCCCTCGTCCTGGCTCTTGATCTCCTGCAAGCAGGCGACAGCAGGCCGCGTTTCCTGGAGCCACTCGAGCAGGCGGGGGAGACGCGCCTTGACCCCGTTTATGTTGAAAGAGGCGATGCGCACCTAAACGCTGAAGCTCGATCCGCAGCCGCAGCCGCTCGCAGCCTGGGGATTGCTCACCTGAAACGCGGAACCGCCAAGCGATTCGACGTAGTCGACCACGCAGCCCGCGACGAGGTCGAGGCTCACCGGATCGACCAGCAGCTGCACCCCATCGGTTTCGGAAATCGAATCATCGCCATCGGGCGCGTCGGCCAGTCCGAACTTGTACTGGAAGCCCGAGCAGCCGCCGCCTTTGACCGACAACCGCAGCATCGCGGGCTTGCCCTGCTTGGCGGCAATCGCCGCGACGCGTTTGGCGGCGTTCGGCGCGAGCGTGATCGGGGAGGTTTCCATCACTCCCAGATAGGGATGCCGAGCCTTGCGCTCAAGCGGTCTGAATATAGCTGCGCATCGCCTCAGCTTCGGCCTCGATCCGGTCGATCCGATACTTGACCAAGTCGCCGATCGAAACGAAGCCGACCACACGCCCGTCTCCCTCGACGGGCAGGTGGCGGATGCGGCGGCGGGTCATCAGCGCCAGCGCCTCGTCCACCGAGGTCTGCGGGGCGATCGTAATTGCCGGCGCCGTCATGACGTCGGCCACCTTGAGGCTCAGCGCTTCGGCGCCACGGCTGTGCAGGCAATAGAGCACGTCACGTTCGGAAAAGATGCCCGCGATCTTGCCGTCGGAATCGTAGACCGGCAGCGCGCCGATCCGCCGCGTCGCGAGCATCTCCACCGCATCGGCAAATCCGTCGTCGGTCCGGCACGACCATACCTCGGTCCCGCGCCCTGCGATAAGCCTGGCTATCGTCATCGCCGTCTCCTCTCGCTGGAACGGGATGATGCCATGAATTGTCCGGCCTTGCCAGCGCCACCTCCGGCGCCCATCTGCAAGCCATGACCCCGCCTTCCCCGCTCGACGACCCGCGCAATGCCGGCTTCGCCTGGGCGCGCTACAAATGGCTGATGAAGCTGATGGCGGGCATCACCCTGGCGGTTGTCGCGCTTTCCCTGGTACTGCTCCATCGCCTCAACGGCCCGGTCTCGATCCACTTCTACATCGCCACCGGGCTGGGCATCGGCGCGGCGATGATGCTGACCGCGGCGCTGATGGGGCTGGTGTTCCTGTCGAGCGGCACCGGCCACGACGAATCGATCGCCGACCCGCTCGAAGATGAGCATGAGCGCTAGGGGGAAGGCGGCACCAGCCGGAAGTCTTCCACCGGAACGCCCGCGATCAGGTGTTCCTGCACGATCCTTTCGAGCACCGGCGGGTCGCACGAATGATACCAGACGTTGTCGGGCCACACGACTGCCACCGGTCCGGCCTCGCACACCCGCAGGCAATCGGCCTTGGTCCGCTGAACCCCGCCTTTCTCGGCCAGGCCCAGCTGTTTGAGCCGCTTCTTGAGAAACTGCCACGCTTCGAGGCCGCGCTCGCGGCCGCAGCACTTGGGTTTGGACTGGTCGCAGCACAGGAAGATGTGCCGCCGGGTTTCAAATCCGCCAAGGTTGTCGAGAACGCGCGCGGCGAGCGCGATCGATTCGGGCGGGTTCCGCATGGTGATGTGGGGTGGTTTAGGCCCGCTTACCCACGATTCGGGTAATTTCCGCCGCGACCAGCCGGTCGACCATTCCCGGCAGGTTCTTCTCGAGCCACTCGGCGAGGATGGGGCGGAGCAGTTCGCGGGTCAGCCCTTCGAGCGAAGTCTCCCCCGAGCGTACGATCTGTGGACGCGCGCCGGGTTCGGCGAGCATGGCAAGCGCGGTCAGCGATTCACGGACCGACGAACGCGCGGTCTCGGCGAGCAGTGGCTCGTCGGCGGCGGTAGGGGATGTTTCGGGCTGAACCTCGGCGGTTTCGGCCACTTCGAAGGGACCCACGTCGACTTCCTCATGCTCGGCATCGAATGAAAGCGGGGCCATTTCGGCGTCGGTCAGTTCAAGCACCGGGGCCGGTCCCTCGCCCGCGAAGGCTTCATCCAAAGCGACCCGCTTGGCACGCTCTAAGCGTTCCGGAACCCCCGTGCTCTCGCGCCGACGGCGCACCTGCTCGGCCTCGGCGCGATTGTCGCGTGCGATCACTTTCTTGATCGATTCGAGGATCTCCTCGACCGAAGGTTCGCCTGCCTGGCGCATCATGACGTCACTCCGCGTCCTGTACCCCCCGAGAGGCCGAAACCCCGCAAAGGACGTGAATCATTCGGGCGGAATAGACGCGTCCTGGGGGGGTGTGTCAACGGTTCGGGTGGCCAGCGGCACAGGATCGGGGTCGAACGACCAATCCCAGATTTTCCCCTTCACCCGGCGGTAGTTAACTTCCGAATCGTAGAGCGGCCCGGCATCGAGCCCGAGATCCTCGGCTTCCGCCTTGCCCATCGCCGCGAGCAGGCTGAATCCGGCGACATAGGCATTGCGCCGTGCGGTAACTAATTGGACCTGGGCGCGGAGCAACTCCTGCTCGGCATCGAGGATATTCAGAATCGTCCGGTTGCCGACGGTGTTCTCTGCCCGCACTCCTTCAAGGCTTAGCGCGGCAGCATCGACCGCCACCTGGTTCGTAATGATGATCGAAGATGCCGCCTGGTACGAAGACCATGCGCTGCGCACCTGGGCGATCACGTCGCGCTCAACCGCGATCTCGGTCTCATAAGTCGCTGCGGCCTGGGCCTGGGCGCGGCGTTCCTGCGCAGCGGGACGGCCGCCCTGAAAGATCGGAATCGTCGCACGGACCCCTGCCTGCGCGGTGGTCGCGGTCTGGGCAACACCGACCCCGATGTTTCCGCCCAGCGTGTCGAGGTAGTTGATATAGTCGGCATTGGTGAAGACGCTGACCCTCGGCAGGCGCCCCGACCCGGCGACCTCGATGTCATAGCCGGCGGCTTTGCTTCGCTCTTTCGCGGCGATCAGGTCGGGATTGTCGGTCAGCGCCACGGCTTCGGCGTCTTCGACTCCGGCGGGCAGCCCCGGCAGCGGCGGGGGTGGTTGGAGATCGATTGGTGGCTTGCCGACGATCTGGATATACCGTTCGCGGCTTGCGATCAGGTTGGCCTGTGCCGAGCGGGCATCGCCGCGGGCCAGCGCCAACCGCGAATTCGACTGAGCGACATCGGTGCGGGTCAGGTCGCCGATCTCGAAGCGGTCGCTCGCCGCCTTGAGGTTGACCTCGAGCACGCGGACGTTGTTGGCGGAAAGCCCGACGATCGCCTGGTCGCGCAGCACGTCCATGTAGGTGGCGACCGCCTGGGTGAACACCGAGGCCTCGGTCCCGCGCAAATCGGCCTGTCCGGCCTCGACCCGCGTCTTGGCCGCGCGCACCAAATTCCTGACCGCACCGCCCGAATAGATCGGCACCCCCAGGTCGATCCCCGCGCCTATCAGCCGCTTGGGTGCGGTGAAATTGTTCGAGCTCTGCTTGAGGAACTCGATTCCCTGCGCATCGGCGTTGACCGAGGGCAGTCCGTCGGCGCGCGCGATCGGCACGCCTTCGTCGATCCCGCGCTGCTGCGCCCGCGCGCCGAGCAGCGTCGGGTTGGACTGGTAGGTCGCCACAAGCGCATCGCGCAGCGTATCGGGGCTGGCGGCGGCGGGCACAGCGGCCAGCGCCGCGCCGGCCAGCAGCGCCGCCTTCAGGCCGCCTGGATCGGGAAACGCGCGGCGCACTGCCTCAGAAGCTCCACTTCGCAGGCAGCGCATATGCGGCGAGCGGAGCAAAGTCCGCTTCGCCCAGCGTCAGGAACCCGACCGCGCCCGCCGCCTTGCGCCCGGCCGCCAGCCGGGTGACGCCGCGCTCGATCAGCCCGGTGACGACCCGGCCCCCATCCGCCAGCCGTGCGGCGAGGGCATCGGGCAAATTTTCGATAGCGCCGTCGATCAGCAGCAGGGAGCAGTCCTTCCCCGCGGGGGTTTCGCCCGGCGCGATCGCTTCGAGCGTTCCCACCAGTGGTTCGATCAGCGCGGCGAGATAGCCGCTGCCGCCATCGACCAGCAGCGCGTGATCGGCCAATGTGGGGGCGGCCTCCATCAGCATCAGCCCGTGGCTCAGCGCGGGGGCGAGCACCCGTCCGCCGCCCAGTGGAACCGCGCGGTCCATGTAGGCCACTGCACGGGCGCTGGCGGGAACGAAATCTTCGCGCCGCACGCGATTGAACGCGGCGAGCACCACGGCGTCGTTGACCCCGCTCGGCCGCAACTGGCTGTCGATCATCGCGCGCCGCGCCGCGTCCATGGTTGCGGCTGGCATGGTCGCGGCGGCATCCTGCGCCGGTTCGGTCAGCACCGTCATCCTGAAAAAGACCCTCACGCGCCCCGCTGGCTTTGGCTGTATTGCACGAACAATACACCGGGGCAATCGGGGATGTATCTAAGCGAAGCCCGCGGACGCGCCAAGCGCTTCTTGGCAGCACCCGACCGGGGGGGTATGCCGTTGGTCGATGGCAGCAGGAGGGCGAGCGATGGGCGAGATGGTGACGATCCGCGAGGCGGACCTGGTCGAGAGCGTGGCGGACGCGCTCCAGTACATCTCGTACTTCCACCCGATGGACTTCATCCGTGCGCTGGGCGACGCATGGGAGCGCGAGGAGAACCCCGCGGCCAAGGATGCAATGGCGCAGGTCCTTGCCAACAGCCGGATGTGTGCCGAAGGGCACCGCCCGATCTGTCAGGACACCGGGATCGTCAACGTCTTCCTCAAATGGGGCCAGAACTGTCGACTCGAGAGCGACAAGAGCATGCAGGAGGTCGTCGATGAAGGCGTCCGCCGCGCCTACAACAATCCCGAGAACAAGCTGCGCGCCTCGATCGTCGCCGACCCCGCATTTACCCGCCGCAACACCCGCGACAACACCCCGTGCGTGCTCAACGTCGAATTCGTGCCGGGCAGTACCGTCAGCGTCGATGTCGCGGCCAAGGGCGGGGGCAGCGAGAACAATTCAATTTTCTAGATGATGAACGCCAGCGATTCGTTCGTCGACTGGGTGCTCGAAACGATCCCCACGATGGGTGCCGGGTGGTGTCCTCCGGGCCAGATCGGCATCGGCATCGGCGGGACCGCGGAAAAGTCGCTGCTCCTCGCCAAGGAATCGCTGATGGAGGAGATCGACATCCACGAGCTCAAGGAGCGCGGGCCGCAGACCGACACCGAGAAACTGCGGGTCGAACTCTACGACAAGATCAACGCACTGGGGATCGGCGCGCAGGGGCTGGGCGGGCTGACCACGGTGCTCGACGTCAAGATCAAGGAATGGCCGTGCCACGCCGCGGGCAAGCCGGTGGCAATGATCCCCAACTGCTCGGCCACGCGCCACGCGCACTTCACGCTCGACGGATCGGGGCCGAGCTTCCTCGAACAACCCAACCTAGACGACTGGCCCAAGGTCGACTGGGCGCCCGACGCGGCGGCGCGGCGGGTCGATCTGGACAATTTGACGCAGGAAGAAGTGTGCAGTTGGAAGCACGGTGACCGGCTGCTGCTCAACGGCGCGATGCTCACCGGGCGCGACGCCGCGCACAAGCGGATTCAGGACATGCTGGCGAAGGGCGAGGAACTGCCCGTCGATTTTCGCGGCCGTGCGATCTACTATGTTGGCCCGGTCGATCCGATCATGGGCGAAGTGGTCGGCCCCGCGGGTCCCACCACCGCCACCCGCATGGACAAGTTCACCGACATGATGCTCGGGCTCGGGCTGCTGGTGATGATCGGCAAGGCCGAACGCGGGCAGGGCGCAACCCAGGTCATCGCCGAGCACAAGGTTGCCTATCTGATGGCGGTAGGCGGCGCGGCCTATCTCGTCGCGCGGGCGATCAAGGAGTCGAAGGTGGTGGGGTTCGAGGACCTCGGGATGGAGGCGATCTACGAGTTCCGGGTCAAGGACATGCCGGTGACCGTCGCAGTCGACGCCGCGGGCAACAACGTCCACCAGCTGGCGCCAATGGTGTGGAAGGAGCGGATTGCAAAGGAAGGGCTGTTGGAGAAGGCGTAGCGCGCCGCACACCCTCAGCCTCTTAGCACCGCCCCCAGCTTCGTCGCCGCGGCTACTATGCGCTCGCTGATCGCCTTGAGTTCGGCCTCGTCGTAGCTTTTCTCGCCCGGCTGGAGCGTGACTTCGACCGCCAGCGATTTCTGCCCTTCGGGCACGCCTGCCCCGCGGAAGTCGTCGAACAGGCGCGCGCCGACGATGTTGGCCTTGTCGCTGTTGCGCACCGCGCGGACGAGATCGCCTGCGGGAAGCGCAGCCGGGACCAGGAACGCGAAGTCGCGGATGATCGCCTGTAAAGCGGGCGGGGTATAGGCTGGGCGGGCAAAGCCGGCGGCTTTGCGCGCCGGGATCGCATCGAGGAAGAGCTCGGCCATGGCTACCGGGCCATCGAGACCGAACGCCCGCGCGATGGCGGGGTGGAGCATCCCGAAGCGCGCCAGAACGGTCTTCGGCCCAAGCCGCAGCGTCGCCGACTGCCCGGGGTGAAACTGCGCTCCAGCCTCGCCCATGACCTGGAGATTATCGACCGGGGCGCCCGCCTCGGCGAGCAACGCCAATGCTTCGGCCTTGGCGTCGTAGGCGTCAAACGATTGCGCCTTGCCGCTCGCCCAGCCGCGCGCAGCACGCTCGCCCGCCAGGACGAGTCCCAGCGTCGGACGCTCTCCATCGGACAGATAGCGCCGCCCGATCTCGAACAGCCGCACGCTTGCCGCGCCGCGATCGAGGTTGCGGCGCGTGGCGGAAAGCAGCCCGGGGAGCAGCGAGGGGCGCATGATCTTGAGGTCCTCGCTAATCGGGTTGGCAAGGCTCCACGCGCCAGCACCGAAGGCTTCGGCCTCGGCCTCGCCAATAAACGACCACGTGATCGCCTCGACGTTTCCACGCGCCGCCGCGGCCCGCCGCACGCGTCGCTCGAGCGACTGCGCGGGCGTGGCGGTGGGGTGGGCAACACCGTCTGCACGCGGCAGCGGAGTGGAAGGAACCTTGTCCAGCCCGTGGATGCGGACGACTTCCTCGACCAGGTCGGCCGCGCCGTCGATGTCGGGGCGCGAGCCGGGGGCGGTGACGACCCAGTGCGTTTCTCCCTCGACCACCGCAAATCCCAGCGATTCCAGTATTTCGCGCTGGCGCGGTGGCGTGACGTCGACCCCGCCGAGCCGCGCGCACAGCCCAGGATCGTAGCTCACCGTGTGCTGCGCGGAGGGTGGCGCCCCGGCACGGACGATCTCCGAGGCCTCGCCGCCGCAGATTTCCAGGATCAGCGCGGTCAGCAATTCCAGCCCCGGTTCGACGAACCCTGGATCGACCCCGCGCTCGAACCGGCTGCGCGCGTCGCTGGTCAGCACCAGCGTCTGCCCGGTGCGCGCGATTCGCGCCGGATCGAAGTAGGCGACCTCGAGCAGGACGTCGCGCGTCGTTTCCGAACAGCCTGAATGCTCGCCCCCCATGATCCCGGCGATGTCATGCACCCCGGATTCGTCGGCGATCACGGTCATTTCGTGGTCGAGCAGGTAGTGCTTGCCGTTGAGCGCGGTCACCCCCTCGCCGTCCCTGGCGCGCCGGGCCACAACCGCTCCCGTCAGCTTGGCCAGATCGTAGGCGTGCGCCGGACGGCCCCAGCCGAGCATCAGATAGTTGGTTATGTCGACCAGCGCCGAAATCGGCCGCTGCCCCGCGCTTTTGAGCCGGGCCTGCATCCAGTCGGGGGAGGAGCCGTTGCGGACGCCGCGTATGACCCGGCCGAAGAACGCGGGGCAGCCGTCGGGATCGTCGGTGCGGATTTCGGTCGGGCAGGGGAAGGCACCGGCAACCGGCTCGATCGCGCGCGGCCTGAGCGTGCCCAGCCCCGCCGCGGCCAGATCGCGAGCGATGCCATGGACTCCCATGCAGTCGGGGCGGTTGGGCGTAATTGCCACGTCGAACACCGGGTCCGAACCGGCAAAGTCGGCGTAGGCCGCGCCGACCGGCGCGTCGGCCGCCAGTTCGATGATCCCTGCGTGATCGTCCCCCAACTCGAGTTCGCGGCTCGAACACATCATCCCGTTCGATTCGACCCCGCGAATCGCGCTCTTCTTGAGTTCGAAGCCGCCCGCGGGCACGATCGCGCCCGGCAGGCCGAGCACACCGATCAGACCCGCGCGCGCGTTGGGCGCGCCGCACACCACCTGGAGCGGCTGGCCGTCCCCGGCATCGACGCTCAGCACCTGCAACTTGTCGGCATTGGGATGGCGTTCGGCGGTCAACACGCGGGCAATCTTGAATCCGGCAAGCCGTGCGGCTGGATCCTCGATACCCTCTACCTCGAGCCCGATCGCAGTGAGCTTCGCGGCGATCTGCTCGATGCTGGCATCGGTATCGAGAAAGTCCTTGAGCCAGGAGAGCGAGAACTTCATGCGCGCGCTCCTACGCCTGTGGACAGCGTCGGGACGTCGAGCGCGGAGAAGCCGTAGTGCCGTAGCCAGCGCAGATCGCCGTCGAAGAAGGCGCGCAAGTCGTCCATCGCGTACTTGAGCATCGCCAGTCGATCGACCCCGACCCCGAACGCAAAGCCTTGCCATTCGGCAGGATCGAGCCCGCAGAACTCGAGCACGCGCGGGTTGACCATGCCGCTGCCGAGCAGTTCCATCCACCCGTGCCCCGGATCGTCCCCGCTTCCGCCGAGCACGCGTCGGCCGCCGACCTCCTCCCAGCCGACATCGACTTCGACCGATGGCTCGGTAAACGGGAAATAGCTCGGCCGCAGCCGCAGGACGATGTCGTCGCGCTCGAAGAACGCCTTGAGGAACGTCTCCAGCGTCCACTTGAGGTGGCCGAGATGGATACCCTTGTCGATCACCAGCCCTTCGATCTGGTGGAACATCGGCGTGTGGGTGGCATCGCTGTCCGACCGGTATACACGACCGGGCGCGATGATCCGCACCGGCGCGCCTTGCGACACCATCGTGCGGATCTGCACCGGCGACGTATGCGTTCTGAGCAGCATCTTGCCACCCCCGGCAGCCATCTGGTCGGGGAAATAGAAGGTATCGTGCATCGCCCGCGCGGGATGCGTTTCGGGCATGTTGAGCGCGGTGAAGTTGTGCCAGTCGTCCTCGATCTCGGGTCCGGTGGCGACCGCGAAGCCCATGTCGGCAAAGATTTCGGCGAGTTCGTCCATTACCTGGCTGACCGGATGGATCGCACCGCGGGGCGTCTCGCGGGCAGGCAGGGTGAGGTCGAGCGTCTCGGTGGCCAGGCGCTCATCGAGTGCGGCGGCTTCGAGGGCGTCCTTGCGCGCGGTGAGCGCAGCGGTCACGCCTTCGCGCGCCGCGTGAATCCGCGGGCCTTCGACCTGGCGAACTTCGGGCGGCATCGCCCCCAATGTCTTGAGCAGCGCCGATATGCTGCCCTGCTTGCCCAGCAGGGTCACGCGCAGCGCCTCGAGCGCCATCAGATCGGGCGCGGCAGCTATGCTGCGGTCGGCCTCGGCCGCCAGGGTATCGATATCGCTCATAGAGATCCGTCGAACTTGCGAAAGCGCGCTTCCTAGCGGCGAAGCGGCTGCGCGACTAGTCGGCGTAACGAGCTATCGTAGGCAGGTCGATCGACTGTAGCGCGCCTGCGTCGGCCATTCGCTGGCGCATGATCGGATGGAGGATCGGGTGCGGGAGCATGGCGTACTGACGCGGCGAAAGACCCATGAACGCCTTGAAATCGCGGACGAACTGCGCCTGGTCATGATACTGCCCGTCGATCGCCCCGATCCAGTTGAGCGAGGGATCGAGCATGTAGTGCGCCAGGCTGCGCAAGAAGCGCTGGCGCCGCAGGAGCAGCTTGGGGGTGAACCCGAAATAGCGCCGGGTCAGGCGTTCGAGCGAATGCAGCGCAACCCCGGTGCGTTCGACAAGTTCGGCCACGGTCGCCACTTGAGGGTCGAGGATGGCCTGGTGGACCCGGGCGATCGCCGCCTCACCGGGAACCGGCAGATCGGCCATCGACAGCAGATATGTGTCGATCCGCGCTGCTTCGGCGGCAGGATCTTGCCGCCCATCGAAGATCCGCCCGTGCAGCGATGCGAACGCCGCGAAAGCGGGATGGGTGGAGCCGTCCACTGTCAGATTGGCGAGCGTGCTGGCGGCATTGGGGACAAACTTTGCCCATCCCGCTGGTTGCAGGCCGATCCCCCAGATGCGGACCTTTCCGCAGCCGAAATGGATCGCCTTGCTGGTCGGCCCGTTGGCGACGAACGGCCATTGCCTTACCAGTGGACCCGAACCCACGCTGGCCAGCGGCGGCGGCCCCTCGGTAAAGCGCATCGCAGCCCATTCGGGATGGAGGTAGTCATCGACCATCACCCCAGGCGCGGCATCGATCTCGGTCAGATAGAAGGCGGTAAAATAAGAGCGCAGCGCAGTCGACGGCTGAAAGAAATGCACCGCGATCGTGCTGCCGGACGACATATCTTGCGACCCGTTGCTGTTTTCGGCTGATCGTGCCGATCGTTCCGTCCAAGTTTCAAGCGGCGCCTTGGGCCGAAATGGGCCGGCGATCAAGCTGTGGCTCAAACCATGCGGGTCGCTGAGGGCATGTGCAGCGCCTGGACCGCGGCTCCCGCCTCTTCGAACCGGGCGCGCATGATCGCGCCGATTATCGGGTGGGGTGCGTTGGCGTATTCGCGTGGGCTCATTCCCATGAAGTGGTGGAAGTCGCGCACGAACTGGGCCTGATCATGATAGTGATCGTCGAGCGCCCCGATCCATTTGAGCGAGGGAGCGAGCATGAACTGCGAAAGGCTGCGCATGAAGCGTTGGCGGCGCAGGAGCATTTGCGGGGGAAAGCCGAAGTGACGGCGACACAGGCGCTCGAGCGTGTAGGCCGGGATTTGCGCAAGCTCGGCCATATCGGCCACGGTCGCCACATCGGAATCGACCAGCGCGGCATGGCAGGCGAGGATCCGGTTTTCGTCGGGGTGCCCGTGCTCGAGGCGAGCGGTAAAATGCTCGATGATCCGACCCAGCTCGGCGTCCGGATCGGCCCGTGGTCCAAACAGCCCATCGGCCAAGGGGGCAAATCCGGCGAACGCGGGATGATCGTGCCCGTCGACCAGCACATTGGCCAATTCGCTGGCCGGAGCGCCGACGAACTTTGACCACCCTAGCGGAAGCAGGCCCACGCCCCACATCCGGAGGGTGCCCGCGGTGAAGCGGATGGTGGTGCTGGTCGGGCCGTGCGCGAAAAAAGCGGAGGGGGGCAACGGTGGACTGCCGGTAATTTCCGCATCCGGCAGAGCCCCGCTTGCAAAACGCAGGCCGGCCCATTCGGGATGCAAGTAGTCGACAACCCTGCCGCCGCCGGAGACGACGATATCGACCGAATAGAAACTGGTGAAAAAGGGCTGCAGCCCCTCCGGCGGCTGGTGAAACCGCACACTGACCTGGCAATCATCGCTCACGCGACCTGCGCCCCCGCTTATTGCTTACTTCGCAAACCCTTGAGCAACATTAACAACTCCACAACGCAGGTAAAGCGTTTCTTTGTTGCACATGCGAAGAAGGGCGCCGGCTTGGTAGCCGACGCCCTCCCGAACTTCTTCAGCCTGGTTGGATCAGGCTGCGGGCAGAGCCGCCTTGGCCTGAGCGATCACCGCGGTGAACACCGCGCCTTCGTTCATCGCCAGATCGGCCATGATCTTGCGATCGAGCGTGACCCCCGCCAGCTTGGCGCCGTGGATGAACTGCGAATAGGTCAGCCCCTCGGCGCGGACCGCAGCGTTGATCCGCTGGATCCACAACGCGCGGAACGACCGCTTCTTTACCTTGCGGTCGCGATAGGCGTACTGCCCCGCCTTCTCGACCGCTTGGCGGGCGACGCGGATGGTGTTCTTGCGGCGGCCGCGATAGCCCTTGGCCTGCTCGAGGAGATTCTTGTGCTTGGCGCGGGTGGTAACACCCCTTTTGACACGTGCCATCTGTCCATTCCTTCAGAATTTTGATTGCCGCGATTTCTGGATCGCCGGATGGCCTCATCCGACTCGAAATCGCTCAATTCAGCCCGTAGGGCGCCCACTTCTTGATCGTCTTCGCATCAGCGTCGGAGATCACTTCGGTGCCGCGGTTCTGGCGGATGTACTTGGCATTGTGGCTCATCAGGCGATGGCGCTTGCCGGCGACGCCATGCTTGATCTTGCCGGTGGCGGTGAGCTTGAAGCGTTTCTTGACGCCGCTCTTGGTCTTCATCTTGGGCATTTTGGTCTCCTGTTTCGGGGACACGCAGACCGGCCCTGGCAGCCCTAGTTAGCCAGGCAGGTCATCGGATTCGTGTCGATGAAGCGCGCGCCTGTAAGGCCGGAGCGGAGCAAAGGCAAGCTAATCAGCCGGGGAGAGCGCCGGCGCCGCTCACCCCGAGGTAGCTTGCAAAGTCGCCATCGTGGATGGGGACGAAACTCCCAGCGATTGCCCGGTTCCAGACATAGGCTTCGCAATTCACTTCGCGTCCGTCCGGAAGCGTGGCGGTCAAGCCGCGGCGCAAATAGTCTGACCGGGCTGGATCGCCGGGGAAGAAGCCCTCGAACGCGTCCATTTCGGCCAGTTCCGCTTCGCCGAAGTCCGGGCCTGAGCGGTGGAGCCGTCCCTTGACCATAGGCCCAGCCGGATCGGCGACCAGCACCGGATAGTGGCCGCGCGGGTCGGGGACAGCATACAAGGAGCCGCGCACGGTAGCCGGCACGCCTGCATCGAGCAGCCCGACGAGTTCGGCCATTCTCCCGCTGACCAGTCCCGGCAGCAGCACGCCATAGAAGAACAGCGCGCGAATCAATGCCCGCAGGCAAGCGCTGCCACGGCGTCTTCGAGCCGCGCCGGGTCGCCCAGCGCAAGCACATGCCCGCTCGCCCCCGGCCCCAGCGGTTCGCCAGCCCAGTCGCTCACCGATCCGCCCGCACCCTCGATCACCGGGACCAGCGCGGCCCAGTCATGGAGCTTGAGGTTCGATTCGCAGACCACGTCGAGATGGCCCGAGGCAAGCATGGCGTAATTGTAGCAATCGCCCCCCATCACCATCCGCTTGTGATCGGTGCGCGCGGCCAGCGCCATGAAGTGTTCGCCGTCGTGGTCATCGAAATAGTGCGGGCCGGTGGTGGCGATCGCGGCGTCGGCGAGGTCGCGACAAGCGCGGGTGCGGATCGGCTGGCCGTTGAAGGTTGTCGGTTGCCCAGCCGCGCCCAGCCAGCGTTCGCCCAGGATCGGCTGGTCGATGATCCCCAGCACCGGCCAGCCTTCGACCAACAGAGCGATCAGCGTACCGAACAACGGCCGTCCGGCGAGGAAGGCGGTGGTCCCGTCGATCGGATCGAGCACCCACTGCCGCCCGCTAGAGCCTTCGCTGTAGCCGAACTCCTCGCCCGCGATGCCGTCGCGCGGCACTTCGGCGACGAGAATGCGGCGCATCGCCTCTTCCGCGGCGCGGTCGGCGATCGTTACCGGTGAGGCGTCGCCCTTGCGCTCGCTGGCCAGCCCGGCGCGGAAGTGCGGGCGGATCGCCGCCCCAGCGGAATCGGCGAGGCGCCGGGCGAGCGCAATGTCGTGATCGAGACGCATACGGGATTCGCTAGCCGAGGCCGAAGCGGCGCGCCAGTCCATCCATATGCGAACGAATGGTAGGTTGCCCGCCGCGCAAACTCGCATATCGTGCGAGCCAATGAAAAACATCGGGTCGCCACCGTCCTCGGCCGGAACAGAACCGGCTGCAGCATCGCTGCTGCCGCTCAGCGGAGCGACGCGCGATGGCCAGCCGCTTTCGTTGAACCGCGCTGCGGCTATCGACATGGCGCCGTGGCTTGCGCGGATCATGGCGGCCGAAGTCAACGTTCCGTCCGCAACGACGATCCAGTGCGGGATGTTCAACGACACCGCCAATCTGCGGGTGCTGATCTCTGGACGGTGGACCGCCGACACCGCCAGCGGGACGCGCCGTTACAATCGCGACAACGAAGGTCAGGCGCTGTTCTTCGGACCCCACGCCCGGAGGATGCCCATTACCTTCGATGGCAGCTTTCGGGTGATCGGCCTGTCGTTCCGCCCCGGCGCCGAGCACGCGATGGGGGGAATCTTGCCAACGAATTCGATGGATCGGATCTTCGATTTCGACGCGATCGTCGGCCATGGCCGGCTGGCGAGCCGGTTCGATCTGGACGCCGGCCACGAGGCATGGGCCGATCGTTTCGAAGTGCTGCTGCGCCAGTTCATTCATCATCGCGCACCGCCGCCGCCCGATCCGGTCACGCTGGCCTTCGACCGCTTCGCTTTCGCTTCGCCCGAGGCTCCGATTGCCGAGTTCCTGCAAGGGTTCGGGGTTACCCAGCGTACGCTACAACGGATCGTCAGGCGCGACTTCGGGATGACCCCCAAACAGGTCTTGCGCCGCGCGCGGGTGCTCGACATGGCGTCTCAACTGCTCGGCGTCACCGCGCCCGACGAAACCGAGGCGCTGGCGCTGCGGTTCTTCGACCAGAGCCATCTGATCCGCGAATTCTCCCACTACTTTGGGATGACCCCGCAACAACTCGCACGCCGCCCCAACCCTCTGCTGCGGATTACGCTTGAAGGGCGTCAGGCGCGGCGGCTGGAAGAACTGCAGCGAATCGATCCCGCCGCGGTCAAGCCATGGCGGGCCGAACCCGCTTAGTCGAACAGGCTTGAGACTGAGCTTTCGTCTGCGATCCGCCGGATCGCCTCGCCGATCAGCGGGGCGATAGGCAGGATACGGATGCGCGACGAATCCCTGGCCGCGTCGGTTGGCAGGATGGTGTCGGTGATCACCAGTTCCTTGAGCGCCGAATTGTCGACCCGCGCCACCGCCCCGCCCGAGAGCACGCCGTGGGTGATGTAGGCCGAGACACTCGCCGCGCCGGCTTCCATGATCGCCTGCGCGGCATTGCACAGCGTTCCGCCCGAATCGATGATGTCGTCGATCAACACGCAGCTCCGCCCGCGCACGTCGCCGATGATGTTCATCACTTCGGACGAGCCCGGCTTGTCGCGGCGCTTGTCGACGATCGCCAGCGGGGCGTTGTCGAGCCGTTTGGCCAGCGCACGGGCGCGGACCACCCCGCCGACGTCGGGCGAGACGACCATCAACTCCTGCCCGGCGGTGCGCTCCAGGATGTCCTGCGCCATCGTCGGCGCGGCATAGAGGTTGTCGGTCGGGATATCGAAGAAGCCCTGGATCTGTCCGGCGTGAAGATCGACCGCGAGCACCCGGTCGGCGCCCGCCTTGTCGATCATGTTGGCGACCAGCTTGGCCGAGATCGGAGTGCGCGAGCCGGATTTGCGATCTTGCCGGGCATAACCGAAGTAGGGCACCACCGCGGTGATCCGGCGGGCTGACGCGCGTTTGAGTGCGTCGATGCAGATCAGTAGTTCCATCAAATTGTCGTTGGCCGGGAAGCTCGTCGACTGGACCACGAACACGTCCTCGCCCCGGACGTTCTCGTGAATTTCGACGAACACTTCCTCGTCGGCGAAGCGACGCACGCTGGCGTCGGTCAGGGTAAGCTCGAGATAGCCCGCGATTGCCCGGGCGAGCGGCAGGTTCGAATTGCCGGCCATGATCTTCATCGTGTTTCTCTCCCGCCCCGAACGCTGTTGGCCTTAGCCAGCGCGGGCGCGCGATTGCAATAAGCGGGGGCCGTACCTATCCCCGGCTTCATGCCCGACCAGCTCACCATCGTCCTTGCCCAGCTCAACCAGCGCGTCGGCGATCTTGCCGCCAATGCCCAGGCCATGCTCGACGCGCGCGACCGCCAGCGCGGCGCCGATCTGATCGTGTTCCCCGAACTCCATCTGATCGGCTATCCGCCCGAGGACCTCGTGCTCAAGCCCGCGCTGATCGAGCGCGCCGCGGCCGAACTTGAATCCCTCGCGAAGGCCACCGACGACGGCGGCCCGGCGATGTTGGTCGGCAGCGTCTTCGTGCGCGACGGGGCGCTCCACAACGGGGTGGCGCTGCTCGACGCGGGCGCGGTCGTCGCGACGCGGTTCAAGCACGAGCTGCCCAATTACGGCACTTTCGACGAGAAGCGGCTGTTCATGCCCGGCCCCTTGCCCGAGCCGGTGATGTTCCGCGGCTGCATGCTGGGGCTGCCGATCTGCGAGGACATCTGGCACCCCGAAGTCTGCCGCCACCTTGCCGAAGCTGGCGCGGAACTGTTCATTTCGGTCAACGGCAGCCCGTATGAGATCGACAAGGACGAATTGCGGATCGACGGCGTGGCCAAGCGCCGCGCGATCGATACCGGCACCCCGCTGATCTACCTCAACCGCGTCGGCGGGCAGGACGAGATCGTGTTCGACGGAGCCAGCTTCGTGGTCGGCCCGGAGGGTGCGGTGTGGGTCCAGTTGCCCGATTGGGAGGAGGCGGTGGTCGAGACCCGCTGGACGCGGACCCCGGTAGGCAGCGGCCACCGCTGGCGCTGCGAGCCGGGCGAGGTCCACGATCTGGCCGGGCATCCCGAGGATATCTACTGCGCAATGGTCCTGGCGCTGCGCGACTACGTCGATACCAACCGCTTTCCCGGGGTGGTGCTTGGCCTGTCGGGCGGGATCGACAGCGCGATCTGTGCGGCGATCGCCGCCGACGCGTTGGGTCCCGACCGCGTTTGGGCGGTGATGCTGCCCAGCCGCTACACCAGCCAGGCCAGCCTCGATGACGCCACAGAATGCGCGCGGCTGATCGGTTGCCGTTACGATACGATCCCGATTCAGCCCGCGGTCGAGGCGTTCGATACGATGCTCGAAGGCAGCTTTGCCGACCGCGAAGTCGATATCACCGAGGAAAACATCCAGTCGCGGATTCGCGGGGTTACGCTGATGGCGCTCTCCAACAAGTTCGGTCCGATGCTGTTGACCACGGGCAACAAGAGCGAGATGAGCGTCGGCTACGCGACGATCTATGGCGATATGGCGGGGGGCTACAACCCGCTCAAAGATGCCTACAAAACCACCGTGTTCCGCATTTCGGAGTGGCGCAACACAAAGCGCCCGAAGATCGGGCTGGGGCCGGACGGGCCGGTCATGCCCCGCACGATCATCGCCAAGCCGCCCTCGGCCGAACTGCGGCCCGATCAGAAGGATTCGGATTCGCTGCCGCCTTATGACGTGCTCGACGGCATCCTGCTGGGACTGGTCGAGCACGAGAAGAGTGTCGATCAGCTCGTCGCCGAGGGGTTCGAGCGGGAGACGGTGAAGCGGATCGAGCGGCTGCTTCATCTGGCCGAATACAAACGCCGCCAGGCGCCCCCGGGGGTCAAGCTGGGGATGCGCAACTTCGGCCGCGACCGGCGCTATCCGATTACGCACGCGTTCCGAAGCGGCTGAAGCGGCTCCATCAACCGGATGGTAACCGATGTCGGCGATGCCTGTCGCGTGGCACCCGTTTACGTCAACGCCGACAAGTTCGTACTGGAGGGCGCGCCACCTGCGCCGCCCGAACTGTTCGCCATCGCCCGGCCCTTCGTCGATCGCGCCGTGCTGCGCTTCAAGGGTGTAAAGAGCGATGTCGAGCGTATCGCCAGCATCGTGATCAAGGCCCGCGCCGCGGGCGACCTGAGCGAGGACGCGGCACGACAGATCTGGTGGGATCGCGGCCACGTGCTGTCGAGTCCGGTGCAAAGCCGTTATCTCGAGGCGCGCCAGTTCGCACTGGTAGATAAGTACCAGCGCGCGCGGGCCGGGTTTCCCTGCTTCGACTGGCCCGATCGCCATGCCCGCGAGGCGCTCGAGGGGTTCGTCGTGGCGGGCGAGGGCGCGCTGGCGGCCGCGCTTGCGCTGGCCCACATCGAAAGAGCGATGAAATCGCTCCGGCTCGACTGGCGCGAACGGCGCCGGGGGATTCCGGCGCAGCTCTCCGCCGATCAGAAGGACATGGTGCGAGCGACCCAGGCGGCCTTGATCGCGCGCATTCCGCTGCGCAACCAGGCGATTCTGCTCGACGCCGGCGCGGCGCAGGGGTGGATCGCGGCTTATGGCACTAACGCCGAGAGGGCGGCACTGGATGCCGCTCGCGACGAAATCGAGCGCGACATCGCTCGCCATATCTGACCTAGTTCGCTATTGCGAATCATTCTCATTGACACACGAAGCCATGCGCGACATCTTGAGAATCGTTCGCAAGAGGAGCTGGCGATGGCCTCCATTCCCGATCAAACCCTGGCTGCGATGCGCACCGTTGCGCGGCTGGCGCAGCAGCCCGATTTGCGGGCTCAGTCGTTCGGCGCGGTCCACCTTGTCATGACGATGCGGCTGCGGGCGATATTCGAACGCGCCGAGCGCGATCCCATCGCCGAACTGAGTGCGCGGCTGTGCAGCGTTCCGGCTGCCATTGCCGCGCTTGAGCTGTGCGACCAAGTCTGCGCGGTGTGGCCCGAGGCCTTCGCACTCCATCGCCCCTGCTGCGTCAAGCTCAGTCCCGACGAGCACACCCTTGCGCAGATGGCGCGCTGCGCCCGGGGCGGCGACCGCGCCGGGTTCAGCGCGGTGCTCGACGGGTTCGTCCGCATCGGCCGTCATGACAGCCTGTTCGACGCGACGGTTCGCGCACTCGCTTTGGTGCCCATCAACATCCCCCGCGGATAAGCTTCACGCTGGCGCGCCCCGGCCGCTGCGGTATACGCGCGGCCATGATCGTCACCCGCTTCGCCCCCTCGCCCACCGGGCGGCTCCATGTCGGCAATATCCGCACCGCGCTGCACAACTGGATGCTGGCGAAGAAGCACGGCGGGCGGTTTCTGCTGAGGATCGACGATACCGACGCCGGGCGCAGCCGCGAGGAGTACGTCGAGGCTATTCGCGCGGATCTCGCCTGGTTGGGGCTGCATCCCGATGGCGAGGAGCGGCAGTCCGCCCGATTCGCGCTCTACGAAACGCAATTCGCGCGGCTGGTCGAAGCGGGGCGGGTCTATCGCGCCTATGAGACCGCGCAGGAACTCGATCTCAAGCGCAAGGTCCAGCTCGGGCGCGGGTTGCCGCCGATCTACGACCGTGCCGCGCTCGCGCTGACCGACGCGGATCATGACGCCCTGTCGGCGACGGGCGTGACGCCGCACTGGCGCTTCCGGCTCGATTCCGAAGCGCCGATCGAATGGCTCGACGGGATCCGCGGACCCCAGCATTTCGATCCGCGGCAGATGTCCGATCCGGTGGTCCGCCGCGCCGACGGATCGTGGCTGTACATGCTGCCCAGCGCGATCGACGATGTGGCGATGGGGGTGACCGACGTGTTGCGCGGCGAGGATCACGTATCCAACACCGCCGCGCAGCTTCAGATGTTCGAAGCGCTCGGCGC
>JAUYQH010000094.1 GCA_030697365.1 Novosphingobium sp.
CTGCGGCGACCATTCGAGTGGACGCCGAATGGACGAACGCAGATCAGTGTAGCGATGGACGGTAAGGTGACCGTGGAGGACGCGGCTGGAGCGAACCGCTCTGCCTGGCTGTCGGAAAAGGCCTACCCCGTTCATTCGGCCCAGGTCGGTGGGGTCGTATGGAAAATCGCGATGACGGTGTCAGGCATCGCTCTTGCAATCTTGGGCTCCTTTACGATGTGGAGCTTTTGGGCACGCCGGACCCGCAAACGTGTCCGCCGGAGAAGCCAGCAATGGCAAAGCGCCTCCATAGATTAATGAACTTCCTGCGACCTGCCCATGTCCGCGCGCGCCATCTGGTCGCGCCAGCTCATCAGGCATGAATAGCACCCATGTCATCGCAAGGTGTAGATTCCGCCTGGATCGTCGCGTGGTGGATGCCGAATCGGTCGTCGATCATCGCGGCTACCCGCAACCGCACGTCCTCAATCTCCGCGTCGGTCTGGACCAGAACGTGGACTGTCAAGCTGGCGTCGTCGCCTGCGACTGACCACAGATGAAGGTCGTGCACATCATCGACACCGCTCACGCCGGAGATCGCAGCGCGAACTTCTTTGAGATCGAAACCTCTAGGGACGCCCTGGAGGAGAATGTGCGTGGTGTCCCGCAACAGGGTCCAGGTTCGCGGCAGGACCCACAGGCCAATCGCGATCGCGACGATCGGATCGATCCAGTTCCATCCAGTGAAGTAAATCGCTATCGCCGCGCCGATGACGCCGAGCGAGCCGAGCATGTCGGCCCAAACCTCAAGATAAGCGCCCTTCACGTTGAGGCTGTCGTCCTTGCCGCCGGCCAGGAATCGCATTGCGATCAGGTTCACGATCAAGCCGATCGCGGCGATAGCCAGCATTCCCACCGACTCGACCGGCTGGGGATCGAAGATCCGCTTGATGCCCTCGATCAGAATATAGCCCGCAACGATGAACAGCAGAATCGCGTTGAACGCCGCAGCCAGGATTTCGAAACGGCGATAACCGAAGGTGCGCTGGTCGTCGGGCGCACGTTGACCGATTTTGACCGCCGCCAAGGCGATGGCCAACGCGGCGGAATCGGTGAACATGTGCGCCGCGTCGGAGAGCAGTGCGAGGCTCTTGAACACGATTGCGCCAACCAGCTCGGCGAGCAGGAACACGGAGGTGAGCGCAAGCGCGATGGCCAATCGCTTGCTGCTTGCCCCAGCACCGTGGTTGTGGCCGCCGTGGCCGCCTGCGCCGCTGTGGTCGTGTGCCATCGCCTACTCCTTCACTTGGCAGTCAGTTCGCCGCCGAGCGGCCCGACGTTGCTGTAATCACCCGCCACATGGTGCTTGTGGCGACCCTTGAGCAGCAGGTGGCTGATCGCGGGCAGCACAAACAGCGTGAGGATCGTGGAGGTGATGAGGCCCCCGATCACCACGAGGGCGAGCGGCTTCTGGACTTCAGCCCCCTGGCCCGTCGCAAGAGCCATGGGCACGAACCCGATCGCCGGCACGATCCCGGTCATAAGCACTGCGCGAAAGCGCTCAAGCGAGCCCTCGATCACCGCGCGGTCCACCGCACTGCCCGCTTCGATCCGCTGGTTGATCGCGCTCATCACCACCAACCCATTAAGCACGCCGACCCCCGCGAGGACGATGAAGCCCACGGCGGCCGAGACCGAGAACGGCAGACCGGTGAGCGCGAGCGCAAACACACCCCCGGCGAGCCCGAGTGGTATCGCCGAATAGACGGCAGTTGCAGGCCGGGCTCCCTTGAGAGCGATGAACAATATTCCGAAGATCGCTGCGAACACGACCGGGATGACGATCGAGAGCCGCCGCGAAGCCGTCTGGAGGTTTTCGAACTGGCCGCCCCATTCGATGAACGTGCCCGGCGGCATCCCCACTTGCGCTCCGACTTTGGCCTGCGCCTCGGCGATGAACGAGCCGAGGTCGTTCCCGCGAACGTTGGCCTGGACGACGACGCGCCGTTTGACAGCCGCGCCTCCCAAACAGATCGCGGCCCCAATTAAATCCCAGCGGTCTGGCTTCGCTCCCTCGACCATCCACAGCCATACGATGGCCGAAACAATGTAGACGCCGCCATAGGCAGCATACGAGCGGCCTGCATGCTCAACGTCGATGAGGGTCAGCAAGTAAGCGAACAATGCCAGCGAGCCCATGCCGGGAACGATCCACCAAGGAGATTTGTCGAGCCGCAGCCACGCCCAAAATGCGAAGCACCCCGCGATCTCCGCGAACGCTGCGCCGATGTAAGCAAGAGCCGTCACCACCGCCATATCGCAGGATTAACCGACGACAGATAGGCCGCCGGTGAGTTCCCCCATGTTTTTCGCGGGGGCCCTGGGCGCACGACAATCTACGCTTTCATCCTCAAAGCCCTGCCAGGGCTGTCGCAGTGTGGCGACGAGTGAGCGGCATCGCGGTAGTCAGCAGCAGTTTTTGACACTCCCAACTTTGCGCGCTTCCTGAATGGGCGGGCAAGGGACATCGGCGAACGAGCAAAAAACGCAGCAGTCGCCGGGATTAGGTCGAAGTTTGGCGCCACAACCCTCGCAGTCGTAGAAAAAACGGCAGGCGTCGGTCGGCATCGTCTCCTTCGACGAATGTCCACAGTGCGGGCAAGTGAGTGTCGATTCCAATTCCATCATGCGCCGCCCAAGACCCGCATCAGCGGCTGCTCGATGTAACCCCACAGCGCCGAGATTGTGACGAAGCTCGTTGCCATACAAAGCAACACGAAGGTCGCGCGGCTGGGAGGCGCGACTGTGCATTCCCGATCACTGGCACACGCTTGGCGCTTGCGCAGGTAGAGGAACCACCCGGCGGCTACCGCCACCAACGCGGCAATGGTCAACGGCCAATGGAATGGCACCACGGCGGCAAGGCCGCCCGCACCGATGCCCAGCGCGCCCAGCGCGAGCGGCAGGACACAGCACGCGGTGGCGGAAAACAGCGCGCCGAAACCGGCGAGCACACCAAGGTTTGCCGCGCCTTTGTCGGCGGCTTCCAATGCAGCAGGTTGGGTCATTTTTGCTTCAGCCAAGGGTCGTCTCCATTCCGATTCGATGCTATCTGCCACCTGTAGCGACTACAGGATCAAGCGAAATCATGACGCGCATCTCCATCGGCGAGCTTTCACGGCGCACGGGAGTTCACATCGAGACCATTCGCTAGTCGCCCGTGAAAAACTCATAACGTGCTGATCAGGAACTGGAAACTCGGCATTTGAAGTATTGGGAATCGCAAGGTTTTGGTCGATTTGGTGGAAAACCTTGCGAATTCGCGCGC
>JAUYQH010000149.1 GCA_030697365.1 Novosphingobium sp.
CAGGTCGGCGTCTATCTCGACGAAAGCGTGATCTCGCTGTCGCTGTTCACCCCCGATTTCGACTTGTTCGACCTTAATCGCGTCGAAACGCTGCGCGGGCCGCAGGGCACGCTGTTCGGTTCGGGATCGGTCGGCGGGACGATCCGCTACATCACCAACCAGCCGCGGCTGGGGGTGACCGAAGGCGCGGTCGAGGCCAACGTCAACCTGGTCGATGGCGACGACATCGGCGGCCATCTCAAGGGCGCGATCAACGTGCCGCTGGGCGAGAACGCCGCGCTGCGCGCGGTCGGATACTTCACGCGCTACGGCGGGTTCATCGATGCGCTCGGGCCGGCGGGCGGCGAGGACGTCAACGACGGCGAACGCTATGGTGGCCGCATCGCGATCACCTTCGAGCCGAGCGATAGCGTGAAGATCACCCCGCGGGTGGCCTACCAGAAGGTCGAAACGGGCGGCTTCAACCGTCAGGAAATCTACAACCTCTACGCCAACCGCTTCACCACCACGCGGCCGCAAGTGACCTTCAAGGAGCGCGAGCAGTACCTGCTACTGCGCGAGAAGTTCACCGACGAGACGATGCTCGCCGACCTGACCGCAAGCCTCGACATCGGCGACACGGTCCAGCTGACCTCGGTGACCAGCTACATCAACCGCGACATTCTGGTCAGCCGCGACGCCAGCGCGCTGACCGGCTCCGTCTCGGTCGATCTGGGCTTTCCGGATGCTGGGGTTCTGCTGCCCTCGAACTTGCGCGACACCACCGATCTCGAGACCTGGACACAGGAACTGCGCCTCGCCTCGACCGGTGAGGGGCCGTTCCAGTGGGTGATCGGCGGATTTTACACCGATATCAACCGGGTCTATCGCCAGCGCCTGCCTACCCCGGGCTATCGCGCGGCTCTGGACGCGGTGGCCGGTGCAGGCACCTCGGCCTCCCGGGCCAATGGATTCCCCGATCTTGATTCGCCCTATAACGCGGACCTTCCCTACGACATCAGGCAGTACGCGGTATTCGGAGAAGCGAGTTACGAGTTTGGACGCTTCACTGCGACTGCTGGAGCCCGCTACTACGACTTCGATGAAGCCCGAAAGTTTGTCTCCGGCGGTCGTTTCTCTGGCCAGGATAACCGTTCCGACAAGACCAGTTCCAACGGCGTCTCGCCGCGTTTCATCCTGAGCTACGAACTCAGCGACGACGTGACGGTCAACGCCCAGGCGGCCAAGGGCTTCCGCCTCGGCGGGGTCAACGATCCGCTCAACCTGCCGCTGTGCTCGGCCGCCGACGCCGCGCTGTTCGGCGGCTTCCAGGATTACGACGACGAGACGCTGTGGAACTACGAACTGGGGATGAAGGCGCAGGGCCGCGGCTTCACCTTCAACGCCGGCGGGTTCTACAACGACATCAAGAACCTCCAGGTCACGCTCGACGCGGGAAGCTGCTCGAGCCGGATCGTGTTCAACACCGACAAGGCGCATTCGATGGGGTTCGAGGCCGAAATAGGCTTCCAGCCCGCCGACGGCTTCGACCTGTCGATCGCAGGCAGCATTATCGAGGCCGAGTTCGACACCACGCTGCCCGGCACGGTGCTTCCCGTGGCTACCGGCATTCGCAACGGCAACCGCCTGCCGTCGGTGCCCAAGTTCCAGATTGCGGCGACCGCCAGCTACGAATGGCCGGTCTCCGACGGCATGGACGCCTTCGTCAACGCCAGCGCGCAGCATGTCGGCACGCGCTTTACCCAGCCCGCCGACCAGGAGAACAACCCGCGCACATTCACCCACGGTCTGCCGTTCGGCGGGGCGCCTGCCAGCGCGGCGACCACGGTCGATCTCAAGCTGCCCGACTACCAGCTGGTCAACCTGAGTGCGGGGGTGAAGATGGACAACGGGCTGTCGCTGACCGCCTACGTCAACAACCTGTTCGACGAAAACCCGCTGCTCTCGTTCGATCGCGAGCGCGGCGGGCGCGCCCGGCTCGGCTTCTCGGTCGGCCAGCCGCGGACCATCGGGCTGACCGCGCGCAAGGAGTTCTGATCAGCGGCTGAAGGCGGCGAGAGCGATGAAAAGCCCCGCCGCCAGCCACAGCACGATCACCGCCACCGCGCCGGCGCGGCTGACCGGGAACGCCTCCATGTCATCGGCGTGGCGGCGCAGATCGGCGATCAGCTCCGCCGGGATCAGCCGCAATGCCAGCCAGATCCCCGCGGGGACGATCAGCAGATCGTCGAGGTAGCCGAGCACGGGGATGAAATCCGGAATCAGGTCGATCGGGCTCAAGGCGTAAGCCGCGACCGCCCCTGCGACCAGCTTGGCCGCCAGCGGCACGCGCGGATCGCGTGCGGCATGCCACAGCGCGATCACGTCGCGCTTGAGCGCGCGCGCCCAAAGCTTCAGCCGCTCAAACGTCGGTCCGCTCCGCGATGCGCGCCTGCCACCGCGCGCGGATCGCGTCGCTGGTGTCGCGGCTGCCGTCGTGGCTCCAGCCGGGCTCGCGCCACAGGTAGCTCAGCTTGTGCCGCCACGGCGCGGCCCACACGTCGCGCGCCATGCCGATCCATTCGTGGAAAACGCTCCACAACAGGTTGAAGCTGCCCAGCTGCCTGACGATCCCGTAACGGATGCGTTCGTCGTCGCGTTCGGGCTGGAAGGTGCCGAACAATCGGTCCCAGACGATGAACACCCCGGCATAGTTGCGATCGAGGTAGACCGGGTTGGTGGCGTGGTGGACGCGGTGGTGGCTCGGGGTGTTCATCACCGCCTCGAACCAGCGCGGACATTTGCGGATCGCCTCGGTGTGGAACCAGAACTGGTAGATCAGATTGAAACCCGCGCAGACCGCGATCATCGCCGGGTGAAAGCCGATCAGGACCAGCGGCAAGCGGAAGACGAAGCCGAGCGCGATCGTTCCGGTCCAGGTCTGGCGCAGCGCGGTCGACAGATTGTAGTGCTGGCTCGAATGGTGGTTGACGTGGCTCGCCCAGAACCAGCGCACGCGGTGGGCGGTGCGGTGGAACCAGTAATAGGCGAGGTCGTCGAGCACGAAGCACAGCGGCCAGGCCCACCACGCCCAGCCGAACTCGAACAGCCGGAACTCGAACGCCCCGAAATAGAGCGCGGCGACCGCACCCGCGCTGAGCAGGCCGGCAAACGTGCTGCCAAGCCCCATCGCCAGCGAGAGCAGCGTGTCGGTCGGTTCGTAGGCCTCGGGCGCGCGGCGCCAGGCCCAGACCATCTCGATCAGCACCAGCAGGACGAACGCGGGGACCGCGAAATCGACGGGGTTGAAGCTCGCAGGCATGGCTAACCAAGCCGCCGCAGGCTGCCGGCCCAGGCTTGCGCCTGGTCGCCGAGATCGAGGGTGATCGCGCCGAACGTCCTGTCGTGCGTGGCGATGGTCATGAAGGTGCGATCGAGGCGAACGCCGGCGTGGCCATCGAGCAGCCGCGCCGCCCAGCGCGCGCCGTGGCGGCGCAGCAGCATGACGCGGCCTGAAGTATCGCGCAGCAGCGCCCCGATCCCGGCGCGGTCGAGCACGACATCCTGCGCCTCGAAGCCGTCGAGCGCTTCGCCTGCCAGCCGCCTGGCCTCATCGGGATCGCGCAATCGCGGGTCGCCACCGAGTCCGAGCCGACGGGCGAGCCAGGCGAGCAGCAGGATCGCGGCGAGCGACCCGCCGAATTGCAACGCCTGCCCGATCATCGCGGTCCGGTCACCCGGCCCGCGCGGCGAGCATGTCGAGCAGCGGGGCCACCGGGGCAAGATCGTAACCCGCGCCTTCGGCGGCTTGGGCCAGCACCGCGGGATCGGCTCCCGCGCTCGCCTCGGCCAGCGCCCACAGCAGCGTCGAACGCGTGCCCGAGCGGCAATAGGCGAGCACCGGCGCATCGCCCGCGCGGTCGAGCGCCTCGCGCATGGCGTTCACCTGCGGCTCGGAAAAGCCTGCATGGGTGACGGGAATCGCGATGTAGTCGATCCCTGCGGCCTGCGCCGCGGCGGCGATCTGATCACCCGGGGTCTGGTCGCCCGATTCGCCCTCGGGGCGGTTGTTGACGATCAGCCCGACGCCCAGCGCCTTGGCCTGGGCGACTTCCTCCACCCCGATCTGGGGGCTGGCGTAGACGCTCTCCGTGAGCTTGCGGAACATAGACTTACTCCCCGGCCAAGATCCTTGCCGACGATCATTGCCCGACCCTCCGAATCGAGGCAAGCCGACTTGGCTCTTGCCAAAATGTCACACCCGGGATCGAGGCCGCGCGGCAATCACCTGAATCCGTTCGCTTTGCCCGGATTTTGTGGTTATAAGCCCGCCCGCGTAGGCGAAGTTCAGCCGTTTTTCCCGGTTTCACTTTGCATGATGCGCGGTGGGGGCAGTCGTTCGGCCCCGCCCGCAGGTCTAGTCATGAACGAAGGCAAGGTGTGTTCGGGGAATGGGTTTCGATAGAGGGCGGCGCGGCCGAGGTCGCGACAAGCGCGACGGTTTCGGTGAAGAATCGTTTGATCCTTACGGCGGCGGCGGCGGTGGTGGCGGCTTCGGCGGCGACCGCGGTGGTTTCGGCGGCGGTGATCGCGGGGGCGGCGGTGGCCGGTTCGGCGGCGGCGGCGGTGGTGGTGGCTACAGCGGTGGTGGTGGCGGCTTCGGCGGCGGCGGCGGCGGCGGTAGCCGTTTCGGCGGCGGCGGCGGCGGTGCCCCGCGTGGCGCGGGCGGCGGTGGCGGCATGCCCGGACAGGTCGTTGGCACCGGCAGCGGCAAGGTCAAGTTCTTCAACGTCCAGAAGGGTTTCGGCTTCATCAGCCGCGACGACGGCGGTGAGGATGTGTTCGTCCACATCAGCGCGGTCGAGCGCGCGGGGCTCGAAGGTCTGGCCGAGAACCAGGAGCTCCAGTTCAACCTGGTCGACCGCGGCGGCAAGATCTCGGCGAGCGACCTTCAGGTCGTCGGCGATGTCATCCCGGTGGAAGCCCGTTCGGCTTCTCCCGCAGCGCCGCAACGCCAGCTGACTGGCGAGAAAGCCAACGGCACGGTCAAGTTCTTCAACGCGATGAAGGGCTTCGGCTTCATCACTCGCGATGACGGCCAGCCCGATGCTTTCGTGCACATCAGCGCGGTCGAGCGTTCGGGCCTGAACGGTCTGAACGAGGGCGACAGGCTTGAATTCGACCTTGAGGTCGATCGACGAGGCAAGCACTCGGCGGTCAACCTGGTGCCGCGTCAGGACTGACCGACCAGCAACGCTCCCGCTCGGGTTTGACCGGGGGCCTGCATACTTCTAGTTACGCGCAAATGGCGGCCCCGGTGATCGGGCGCCGCCATTTGTCGTTTGCACTTCCGTTTCAGGACTTCCGCCTCAGGGGAATCTGCCGATGTCGATCACTCCGCTCATGCCCGTCTACCCCCGGTGCGACGTCCGCCCGGTTCGCGGCGAGAACTGCCATCTGATTTCCGAAGACGGACGCCGCTTCCTCGATTTCGCCAGCGGCATCGCGGTCAACCTGCTTGGCCATTCGCACCCCGGGCTGATCGGTGCGATCCAGCGCCAGGCGGAAACGCTGATGCACGTCTCCAACCTCTATGGCAGCCCCCAGGGCGAGAAACTGGCGCAGCGACTGGTCGACCTGACCTTTGCCGACACTGTGTTTTTCACCAATTCTGGTGCCGAGGCGGTCGAGTGCGCGATCAAGACCGCGCGCGCGTTTCACGCCCACGCCGGGGACGATCACAAATATGAACTGATTACATTCAAAAACGCCTTCCATGGGCGGACGATGGCGACGATCAGCGCGTCGAATCAGGACAAGATGCACAAGGGCTTCCACCCGCTGCTGCAGGGCTTCCAGTACGTCGATTTCGACGATCTCGAAGGCGCGAAGGCGGCGATCGGGCCGAACACCGCGGGCTTTCTGGTCGAGCCGATCCAGGGCGAGGGCGGGATCCGCGAAGCCTCGCCCGAATTCATCAAAGGCCTGCGCGCGCTGGCCGACGAGCACGGGCTGCTGCTTCTGTTCGACGAAGTCCAGTGCGGCGTGGCGCGCACCGGCAAACTCTACGCCTACGAGCATTACGGCGTCGCGCCCGATATCATGGCCACCGCCAAGGGGATCGGCGGCGGCTTCCCGATGGGCGCCTGCCTTGCCACCGAACACGCCGCGCGCGGGATGGGGCTGGGCACGCACGGATCGACTTATGGCGGCAACCCGCTGGCGATGGCGGCGGGCGGTGCGGTGCTCGACGTAGTGGCCGACGAGGCCTTCCTTGCCGAAGTCACCGCAAAAGGAGAGCGCCTGCGCAGCCGCCTCGAACAGTTCATCGGCAACTATCCCGATCTGTTCGAGCTGGTCCGCGGCAAGGGACTGATGCTGGGGCTCAAGATGAAGCACGAGAGTCGCCCGTTCGTCGCCCATTTGCGCGACAATCACGGGCTGCTGACGGTGGCTGCGGGGGACAACACCGTGCGGGTTATTCCGCCGCTGGTGATCGACGATACGCACATCGACGAGTTCATGGAAAAGCTCTCCGCAGGGGCTGCCGACTACGGCATCGAGCCGGTGGCATCATGAGCGACCCGCGCCATTTCCTCGACCTGTCCGACGCCGGCGGCGACGCCATCGCCGCGATGCTGAACGATGCGATCGACCGCAAGACGGCGCGCGCCGCGTGGCCTAAGGGACAGCCGGATGCCGATGCACCGCTCGCCGGGCACGTGCTGGCGATGATCTTCGAGAAAGCCTCGACCCGCACCCGGGTCAGCTTCGATATAGCGATGCGCCAGCTTGGCGGCAGCGCGATCGTGATGGACGCGGGTTCGATGCAGCTCGGCCGCGGCGAGACGATTGCCGATACCGCGCGCGTGCTCAGCCGGATGGTCGATGGAATCATGATTCGCACCGACGACCACGCAAAGGTCGAGGCGATGGCGCGCCATGCCACGGTGCCGGTGATAAACGGGCTGACGGACCGCTCGCACCCCTGCCAGATCGTCGCCGACCTGCTGACCGTGGTCGAGCGCGGCCATGCTTTGCCGGGTCTGCAACTCGCCTGGCTCGGCGACGGCAATAACGTACTACATTCGCTGATCGAGGCGGCGGGGCTGATGAAGTTCACCGTCCGCGTCGGCGGCCCGGCAGGGTATGAGCCCGATCGCGGGTATATAGAACGGGCCCGCGCCGTGGGTGGCGAGATTGTACTGACGCAAGACGCGCGCGAGGCGGTGGCCGGGGCGCAAGTGGTGGTCACCGACTGCTGGGTCTCGATGGGCCAGCGCGAAAGCAACGCGCAAGTCGCGGCGATGCAGCCCTATCAGGTCGATGAGGCGGCGATGGCTGCCGCCGCGCCGGGGGCAACGTTTCTCCACTGCCTGCCCGCGCACCGCGGCGAGGAAGTAGTCGATGCGGTGATCGACGGGCCGCAATCGGCGGTGTGGGACGAGGCGGAAAACCGCATCCACGCCCAGAAGTCGATCCTGCGCTGGGTCTTCGGCCAGTTGTGAGCGGAATTCCGGCCGTGGCGGATGGCGAGACCGGGTTCGACCGAATCCTGCGTTTCACCCTGCCCGACCGGCACGCCCGCGGGCGGATCGTCCGGCTCGGCCCGGTGCTCGACGAGATCCTGTCGGCGCACGCCTATCCGGCCTCGATCAAGCACCTTCTGGCCGAGGCGCTGGCGCTGGCGGCGCTGCTCGGCAGCCTGCTCAAGGGCAACGATGGCGACGATGCAGGCGGCCAGCTGACGCTTCAGGCGCAGACCGAGGAGGGTGCGGTCAAGCTGCTCGTCTGCGATTTCCGCGGGGGTGAACTGCGCGGCTACGTGCAGCACGATGCGGACAAAGTCGCCGCGCTGGGCGCCAACCCGGCGTTGTTCGCTCTGTTCGGGCGCGGCTATCTGGCGATTACCTTCGACATAGGATCGACCGGCAAGCGCTATCAGGGGATCGTCCCGCTCGAAGGCGCCTCGCTGGCAGAGGCTTGCGAGGCCTATTTCGCGCAGTCCGAACAAGTGCCCACGCTGATCCGGGTGGCGGTGCGCTCGGGTCCTGAAGGGTGCGTTGCGGGCGGCCTGCTGGTTCAGCACCTCGCCGAAGGCGAAGAGGGCCGCGAACGGCTCCATGTCCGCCTCGATCATCCCGAATGGGAGCATGTTGCCGCGCTGGCGGGGAGCATCCGCCACGAAGAACTGGTCGATCCGCGGCTTGGCCTCGAGAGCATCGGCTGGCGGCTGTTCCACGAGGAGCGGGAAGTCCGGGTCGATCCGGGCCAGCATCTGACGCGTGGCTGCCGCTGCACGATCGAGCATTACCGCAGTGTGATCGCGCGCTTCCCGCCCGACGAAATCGCGGCGATGCGCAACGACAACGGCGTGATCGTGGTCGATTGCGCCTTTTGCTCCCGGGACTTCGCAATCACCGAAGTCTAACGGCGCTTCATTTTATCGCGCATAGGCACCATTTCATCGACAGCCGCCATTAAGCTATGCTCGCCTACATAGCGCGGCTGCGTGTAAAGGGCGACGATGGTTTCGATGAGTAATGAGCGATACCGGTTTTTGGGCAAGGGTTTGGCTGCGCTGGCTTGCGTGATCGGTGGGGCCGTGGCCGCTCAGGGCGTCCAGCTGGCTATGCTCGATCGGCTCGCTCCCGGATTGTGGGAAGTTAGGATGCGCGAGGGCGGGCAGGCCGACCGGATTTGCCTCGATAACGGGCGCCGCCTGATCCAACTGCGACACCCCAACTTGACCTGCCGCCAGTTCGTGATCGAGGACGGTCCGTCGGCGGTGACGGTACACTACACCTGTCCGGGGCAGGGATCGGGGCGCACCCATCTGCGCTTCGAGACGCCGCGGCTCGTCCAGATCGAGAGTTCGGGCTTGTCCGCCCGGCTGCCCTTCGATTTTGCGGCCGAAGCGCGCCGGGTCGGCGACTGCTCCGCATCCTGAGCCGCTTGCCAGCGCCGTACGCGGCGCTACGCTGATCGGGATGGTCGCGCCTTCCCCAACCGCCGCCCGCCCCGATGCGGTCGTCCTCTTGTCGGGCGGGCTCGACTCGATGGTCACCGCCGCGCTGGCGCGCGAGCAGGGCTTTGAACTCAATGCACTGACGATCGATTACGGCCAGCGCCACCGGGTGGAGATTGAGGCGGCGGGTGCGATTGCCCGGCGGCTGGAGGCGGCGCGCCACATCGTCCTTCCGCTCGACCTGCGCGCATTCGGCGGTTCCGCACTCACCGATGCGATCGCGGTTCCCAAGGGCGGGGTCGAGCCCGGCATTCCGGTGACTTACGTCCCGGCGCGCAACCTCGTGTTTCTGTCGCTGACGCTCGCCTGGGCCGAGGCGCTGGGCGCGCGCGACATCTTCATCGGGGTCAACGCACTCGATTATTCGGGTTATCCCGATTGCCGTCCCGAATTCATCGCCGGCTTCGCCGCGCTTGCCGAACTTGCCACCAAGGCGGGAAGCGAGGGCGAGGCGTTCCGCATCCACGCCCCGCTCCAGCATTTGCGCAAGGCGGAGATCGCGCGCGAGGCGCAGCGGTTGGGGCTCGATCCGGGGTGGAGCTGGTCGTGCTACGATCCGGCGTCCGATGGGCGCGCCTGCGGCATGTGCGACAGTTGCCGGTTGCGGCGCGCGGGGATGGACGAGGCCGGTGTCGCGGATTCCACCCGCTACGCGGCGTGACAGAACCAGAAGGAAACAGGATGAACAAGGATTCGACCATGCCCGCCGAACGGCAGGCTACCGGCTACAGCTGGTACGTGCTCGGCGTCCTGGTCGTCGTGTATATCCTCAACTTCATCGACCGCCAGGTGCTCAGCATCCTTGCCGTCGACATCAAGGCCGACCTCGACCTTACCGACAGCGACATGGGCTTTCTGGGCGGCGCCGCATTTGCGGTGTTTTATGCGCTGTTCGGCATTCCGCTTGGGAGGCTGGCCGACAACTGGCACCGGGTGCGGCTGCTGAGCGCAGGGCTGGCGCTGTGGTCGCTGATGACCGCGCTGTCGGGATTTGCCCGCAACCAGCTGGCGCTGTCGTTCGCGCGGATGGGCGTCGGCATCGGCGAGGCGACCGCCAGCCCGACCGCCTATTCGCTGATCTCCGACTATTTCCCCAAGCGCCAGCGCGCCACCGCGCTCGCGATATACTCGTCGGGGCTATATCTCGGGGGCGGCGTCTCTCTGCTGATCGGCGCGGCAGTGGTCGAAGCCTGGAATCGCAACTACCCGGGGGGAGGGCCGCTCGGCCTGGTCGGTTGGCAGGCGGCTTTCCTCGCGGTGGGCATCCCCGGATTGGTGGTCGCGCTGTGGGTTGCGACCCTGCGCGAGCCGCTGCGCGAGGGCGGTTCGACAGGATCACACCGTCCGTTTCGCGAGTTCGTGGCCGACCTTTCAGCGATCGTCCCGCCGTTCACGCTGATCGGCGCCTGGCAGCGCGGCCCCGCTGCGCTCGCCATCAACCTGGGCTTCGCCGCAGTAATGATCCTGTTCGCATGGTGGATGATCGGCCTGACCGGGAATCTGCCGCAATGGTCGGCGGTGTGCCTGGGCTATTACGCCGTGTTCTCATGGGCATCGACCTTGCGCATGCGCGACCCGGCGACCTATCGGCTGATCTGGGGGACTCCGGCATTCCTCTGCACCGCGCTTGGCTATGGGTTGATCTCGCTGGCCGCCTACGCACTGGCATTCTGGTCGGCACCCTATGCCGAAGTGGTGCTCAAGCTGCCCAAGCAGGAACTGGCGTTCGTGCTCGGCGCAAACGGCGCGGTGGCCGGGTTCCTCGGGGTCATTATCGGCGGCCGGGTCGCCGACGCATTGCGCGCCCGCAATCCGGCGGGCCGGATCCTCGTCATCATGTTCGGCGTGGTCGCGCCCGTGGCGCCGATCTGGATCGGTTACACAACCAGCGACCCAGTACTGTTCTACGTCATGAACTTCCTGGCCGGGATGTTCGGGGCAGCGGCTCTCGGCGCTGCGGCGGCGACGACCCAGGACCTGGTCCTTCCGCGAATGCGCGGGACAGCCACGGCGGCGTTCTTCCTCGCTACCACGCTCGTCGGACTTTCGTTCGGGCCCTACATGGTCGGTCAAATCTCGGACATGACGGGAACTATAGTCGATGGCCGCCTGGTCGGCGACCTGCGCACCGGAATTCTCTCGCTTGTCGCGGTCGCGCCAATAGCAGTCGTCCTGCTGGTCTACGCCTATCGCGCAGTTCCCGCTGCGGAGGCGAGCCTCATCGAACGCTCGGGCGAGGCTGGCTGACGGGCGCGTCCGCTGCGCGCGGCGGCCCGGAAGTTGCCGAAACCAACCTGAGGTAAACGCGCGCTCAGGGGCAAGGCCGATCCGTCGGCTCCAGCCGGACCGACTTGGACCTCGGCGTTGCTGGTCTGGGCCAGGTTCAGTTGGGCCGGGCAAACGCCCACCGGGTCCCATAAGCTGCGTGCTCACCTGAGCTTGCTACGAAAAAGGGGGCCGGATTGCTCCGGCCCCCCAAATTCGTTTCGACCCCATACGTTCGATGGGGGTCGAGAAGCTTACATGCCCGAACCCGGACCGTAAGTGATCTCGACGCGGCGGTTCTGCAGTTCGCGAACCCCGTCGGCGGTCGGCACACGCGGCTGGCTTTCGCCGAACGCCTGGCCAGTGATGTTGCCATCGGGTATCCCGCGCGAACCGAGGTACCCGCGAACCGAACCGTTGCGACGCTCGGCCAGACCCATGTTGTACTGGGTCGAACCCGAACGGTCGGTGTGACCCGCGAGCATGATCGGAACGCTGGCGCAATTGCCATACGCGCTGACCGCGTTGTCGAGGATCGTCGCCGCTTCGGGCGTGATGTCCGACTTATCCCAGTCGAAGAACACGATGTACGGACCCTTGTTGCACACCGGCTGCACAATCGGAGGCGGCGGGGGCGGCGGAGGCGGCGGAGGCGGCGGGGCCGCTACGACCGGCTCGGGCATCGGCTCGGCGCCACCGAAGTTGTAGGTCAGCGTGCCCAGCAGGCTGTGCGACCGCCACCGGGATTCGGCATCGCGGCCCCTGCTGTCGATGAGATCGACGCCGTCGGCGTTGAAGAAGCGATACTTGATGCCCGCATCCCAGTTATCCGAAATCGGCGCGCGAACGCCCGCGATTGCCTGCCAGGCAAAGCCGGTGTCCGAATCGTTGACAAATCCCGGTCCGGTCGAATTGACCGACACATCGGCCTTGACCCGGGCAACGCCGACGCCACCGCCGACAAAGCCCTGAAGGCCATCGTCGTCGCCGAAATCAAGCATGCCGTTGACCATGAACGACAGGGCTGTGGCGTCGCCACCAGCGACGTCATACGCTCCCGGCCCGGCATTGCTGTTGCCAACCGTGGCGATCGTGCCGGAATTGACGGTCAGCGTATCGACGCTGGCACCGCGATAGCCGGCTTCGGCCTCGAGGCGGAAGCCGCCGAAATCGTAACCGACGATCCCGCCGAAGTCGTAGCCAACGTCGGAATCGACACTGACCGCATTGTTGTTGGCGCCAACGTCGTAGTCCATGTCTTCGAGGATCATTACACCCCCGTCGAGCTCGACATACCACTGGTTATCGCGCGCGAGCGATGGCGTAGCCAGCGCAGTCGACGCCATGGCCAAGCCTATGACTAATTTCCGCATTATCGTTTCCCCTTTTACAATCGAAATGCCACGTTTCGGCGATTTATCTATCGGTGATGCCACCGCGGTGCAAGCGGGCAATATTCGACACCTGTTGCAACAATGCCACGATTGCGCGTGGCATCGGCGCAAAGCGATGCGGAAAACTCCCTCATGTTCCGCCCAAATGCGCGATGGCGGCGATTGTTCCCATCAAATCGTTGCAAGGATTCCAGCGGCTATCAGCTTTTCCACGATGCTGGCGATCGCGGTTCGCGCCTCCTGATCGATGGTTGTGCCGCCGACCGGCGTTGCAGGAGCGACACAGCGTTGCCATGCGTTGGTGTAATGGCGAAAGCCCGGGCTGGATTTGTCATAGACACGCAACCCGGTTCGCGCGGCAACGAAACGCCAGCCGCCCGAGGTGAAACCCGCGATTGCAGCAGCGTGACCCGCGAACGCGCCGGTGGGATTGGCTCCGACCAGCCAGGCCTGCCCCGCCAGCGGATTGGCCGGTGGGACAGCGACCTCCCCCTCGACGGTGCAATGCAGGACCAGATCGGTGCGAAGCAGGGCCTCGTTGACCGTGAATTCCTTCTGCGATTGCCCCGCGAACAGCAGCGGTAGCGCCAGCCGCGGGGTCGTGCTGTCGAAGGTGATGGGGTCGCTCATGGTTCATGATCTCCTGAAAAATGGATCAGTTCAGCGTGCCGAGAAGCAGCGCGGGAGAGAGGCCTGCATCACCGCGCTGGGCAACCGCGAACAACGCGCCGGGCGCCATGGTTCGCAGCGTTGCCCCGCTTGCCGCATCGATACGGAGCAACGGTTCGGCGGCGATCCACTGGGCGATCGGTGCGGCTGCGGGGCCGAGGGTAACCAGATAGCTCTCGGCCTGCTCGACGAGGGGCGTATCCACGCCGTCGAGCCACAGCCAGGCACCGCGTGCGCGCCTTATCCAGCGCAGTTCGAGCGAACCGTCGTTGCGCGCTTCGAGCGTCCCGTGAACCGGCGACAGCGGACGAAGGCTTGCGCCCGGCAAGGCGATGGCCGCGATTACCGGCTCGGCGTCGGCAAGCCCGGTTGCGGCGATCCGGGCGTAAGCGGTGTCGCCGACAGTCGCCGGATCGAGGGGAACGAGCGTGTCGTCGAGAAGCACGAAGCTCTCTCCCGGTCCGTGGCCCGGTATCGCCCATTCGGTACCGCCGCGCCCGCGCAGCAGGCCCGTCAGGCGCCAGCGCGATTGGCCGAGGCTTTGAACACGGGCGAACTGGATCAATTCCCTGCCGAGCAGCGCGCGGTTCGCGCCCGTAGCGAGTTGCGCGAGCGAAGCGCCGGCCAGCGCCAGATCGGGCGCGACGAGTTCGATCTCCACCGCATTCAACCAATCGAGAACGAGCGGCGCAGCCGGCGCCAGCGGCGCGAGCGCCGTCCCCAGTGTCGCGCGGTTGCGCCCGGTGCCCCCCAGCGGGATCAGGCTGCCGTCGGGCCGGACCACGAACAGCGCCGCGCCGGACCAGCCTGACCCGGCCGCGCTTGCCGCCGCGAACAGGGAAATCGCGCCGCTGGCGCCGATGCCGTCCCAGGGAAGCTCGAACGCGGCGAGCCGGGTGGGCTGCGCGGCGCGGTCGGAGGGCAGGTTGGCCCGCCCGGGATCGGCCGCGCCGGTGATGGTCCGCGACGAACCGGCATGGCGGCCCAAGCCGAGCTCGATCCCCGTACCGTCGAACTCCCAGCTTTCGACCAGCCAGCGCCCGGCCAGGCCGGGGACCACAACCTGCCTCCCGGGGGCGCTGCGCAGATCGGCCTGGCCGACGCGATAGCTGGCGATCTCGCGCGGGCGCGCCGCTTCGTGCGCGGTACGGTCGGCATAGGTCCGCGCGCCCGCTGCATCGAGCGCCGCCGGGAAATCCAGCGTCGAGGGCTGTCCGGCAAAGCTCTGCCCGCGGGCGCGCTGCAGCCCCGGCTGATAGTCGCGGTCGACGTCATAATACCGCACCGCGGCATCGAGCCGCACCGCCTTCCGCTCGCGCCGATGGGAAAGCCCGGCGCGGGGCGCGCCATCGGGACCGTCGGACACGGCCAGCGCTTCTGGCAGAACGAAGGGAAGCTGCGTATCGCCCAGAACGGGCTTGAGCGTGAGCGTCTGGCCCTGGCTGGTGCAGGCAAGCGGGACTGCCTCGCCGATCGCTTCGACCAGCGCCGCCATGCTGCCGCTTTCCACCGAATACCCCAGTACCCCATCGGCGGTACCGGAGACCGCAACGCCGGGAATCGCGTCGCGCAGGATCTGGGTAAGTGTGACCGAGCCGTCGTCGGCGAAGACCTCGAAAGTCAGCGAAGGGATGCGGTTGCCGAAGTCGGCGAGCGCGAGGTTCTCGAACACCGCATAGGCCATTCCCCTGAACGCGGGGCAGCGCGTGGGGCCCTCGGCCGCGGCGATCAGCGGATCGCAGGCCTGGTCGCCCTGGCCGGTATGGATGCGCAATTCACCACCCGCCTTGAGGTCGTCGGCGGCGCCGCGCAGCAAGTTGCCGTCGGCCCAGATCCGTCCGACCCTGCGGATCGGGCGGCTCGCCAGCGCCACCGCGAAGCTGGCGCTGTAGGTATAAGTGACGACCTTTGGCTTGCCCTTGCCCCCGCCCGACTTCTCGCGGCTCTCCCTGAGTTCTGTCGCCCAGATCACGCTGCCCGCGACGCGCATCCGGCCGTAGAGGCGCGGGATCGGTGCGCCGTAGCTCGAGGTCTGGACCGAAAGTTCCTTGAGGCGAGGTCCCTTGCGCGTCGGCGATCCGATGATCGCCATATCGATCTGCTGGCCGATCAGCGAGCCGATCGCGCCACCGATCGGCCCGCCGAGCACGGTGCCGACCGTCGAGAGAATCAGCGTTGCCATTGTGGTTCAGCCCTTTGCTGTCAGGCGCCAGCGCGCGATCGGCACGCCCGGAAGGGGCGGGCGCTCGATAACCACCCGGCCAAGCCCCGCATGGGCGTGGACGAAGCGCCCGCCGACGATGACGATCGCGAGGTGCGCCTGGATCGCGCTGAGGCGGAGGAGGATGAGGTCGCCGGTCTCGCTCGGGGCAAGGGTATCGCAGCGGGCAAAGCCGTTGCGCTCGGCGAAACCGAGCAAAGGGGCGACCGACAGCGCGCGCAGGGCATAGCCTTCGGGCGCCACCACGGCGCGCCCGCAGCGGTCGAGCGCGACCGCCACCAGTCCGACGCAATCGAGCCCGATTGCCGCATCGCGCCCGTGAAGCCGGAACGGCGCGCCGCACAGCCCCGCCGCGGCGGCGGCAAAGGCGGCGCGCGGATTGGTGCTCATCCCGCGGGGTTGCCGAAGCGGGTCAGCAGATCGTTGCCGGGCAGGAACGGCTCGCCCTGGAAGTTGATCGCGTTGGCGAACCGCATGGCGCACGTTTCCAGCGTGTGATCGCAGCCTTCGCTCACCAGCACGCGCGTCGGGGGAACGGCGGAAGGCGGCCTGCGGTCGAGGATCAGCCTGGCGCCGTCGAGACCGACGATCCCCGCGGAGAGGCCCGACTGCGGTCCATCGACCCAGCGCAGCTCTCCCCACAACAGCAGGTCGGGCCCGGGTCCGCCCGCCAGCAGCACCGCGCCGGCTTCGGCATCGCTTTCCACGACCACTGCTTCGCGCGTGAACCGTGCCGCCGAGAGCGTGCAGCCCGTCCCGCAGAATGCGGCGCGGCAGGTGGGAGCGGTGCGCGGCACCAGCTCGCGCTCGAGCGCGGCCTTGGCCGACAGCAGCTCGGCGGTGAAGCGCTCGCCCTGTTCGCCGACGCTGCCGATCGTGCCCGCAAACAGCACCTCGCTCTCGCCGGTTTCCCAATCGACCAGACCGACCCGCACCGCGGCCCCATCGAAGCGGCCCGCGGCAAGATCCTCGGCGCGGATCGCGGCGTGATCGAGCGCGCCCTGCATCTCGGCGCTGTCGGGTTCGACCGCAATCGTCCGGCGGATTGCCGATGGCACCATCCCCGGCGCGGCCTGGTGGAGCAGTCCGCCGAACCACAAGTCGCGATCGTGACTGGTGAAGCCCAGCGCCACCCCGTCGCGGCGCTCGACCCGCCAGAACGTGGAGACCGTTTCGAGCGGTCGGGCAAACCACACGCGGCTCATGCCGCCTCGCGGATTTCGAGCAGCGGCACGCTCGGCGCCTCGCCCGCGGCGATCCCCGCGCCCGAAATGTCGAGCCGGTCTTCGGCAAAACGCACCGGTACGTCGAACAGGAACCCGGCGCGGACTTCGACGCCCGCGGCGGGCGCGATGGCGAAGCGGATGGTCCCGCCGGGCTCGAGCGTCCAGCCGGTCGTGATTTCGCTGGCGCCCAGCGCAATGCGAACGCTGGCTGCGGCGGGCCGGGTGATCGGCCTGACCTGGGCTTCGGCACCCGCGCCATAGCGCTTGGCGAGCGCAAACGTCGCGGCGAGCCCGTCGCCGATGCCGAGCAGCTGGTCGGCGGGCGCGGGCGTGCCGGTCATTCCGCGCGAGCTGAAGTCCGCCGGATCGCGCAGCCGAAACCCGCGCGCCTGGCCGCGTCGTGCTCTGAAGAACGCGATCAGCGCGCCGAGATCGGCTTCGGAGCGCACCCCCGGCCCCACGTCGAAGCGCAACCGCGCGTCGGACCACAGCGCATTGCGGCGCTCGTGGCCCGAGGCGGTGATCGTCACCGCCGTCGAGAACTCGGGCGCGACCACGGCGTCGAGCCCCAGCGGCAGCGGAAACGGCACGTCGTCGAAGGCTTGCATCGCATCATCCTCGGATGGGCTGGCGGGGAGGCGGACAAAGCCGTCGCGGCAGACTTGCGGCAGCGCCCAGACGAAAGTTTCGGCCACGCCGCGCGCCCGCGCCTCGTCGATCGCGGCATCGATCCGCCGCCAGCCCGGGCCCGTATCGGCGCCCAGCACGAAGCCCGAGATGTAGTGCTGGCGCGCCGCCGGATAGCCGAGCCGGGCGACCGCTTCGGCCACCCCGGCGCGGTGCAGCGCCTCGGCGCCGCCGGTGACCCAATCGTAAGCCTCGAGCTGGAGCGTATCGAACGCCGGATCGGCCCAGCCGAGCGGGAGGTTGGCGCGCTTGGCCTCGGGCATCGCCGGATCGGACACCGTCGGCAAATAGGCGAGCAGCAGCATCTCGGCCCCCGCCGCGCCGGCTTCGGCGCGCACCGCCGCGGTCAGCGCCGCGCTCGATTGCGCGAGCGACGCCCCCGCCTGGTCGAGCAGCGCAGTCTGCGCGGGGCTGAGCGGCTGACGAAGATCGGTGATGACCACGGGATTTCCGCCGAACGCCGTCCGCGCCGCATCGTCGTAGCAGCAGATGCGTCCGTCGGCGGTCACCCACCACCAGGGTTCGCCCAGCTGGAATCGGACGGGCAGACCCGCTTCCTTCTGCAACGCCACGAATGCGCGTGCGACCTTTTGCACCCAGCCCATGGCGTCGCCATTGGCGGGCGAGAGCAGCGCCGATGGCGGCACCCAGCCGGTCCGCGCCGGATCGCCCGCAATATCGCGTTGCTGCCACGCGGGCGGGCAATGCTGCGCGAGCAACTCATAGCTGAGCGAGGCGATCACGCTGTACCCACGCCCCGCCGCTTCGGCGAAAAACGCACGGTGCCATGCAGCGCTAGCGATGTTGAGCGCAGGCTGCGCCGGATCGACCGCGTATCCGCCGCCGCCATCGCTGTAGAGCCGCATGAAATGGCTCATCCCGACGTAGTGGTTGATGCTCCTGCGATAGCCGAGCCCGCGGATCGTGCGCAGCAGCCGCGCCGGAGTCTGGTTATAGGCGTCGTCGTAGCCGGTCGCCATGCCCACCCCATGCGGGGGGGCCATCACGTCGCCGATCGCCAGCATCGCGCGCGATCCCTCGCAGCGGATCGTCGAAAGCTCGGCCCAGCCCTCCACCGGAGCGGCGAGCGGCGCGGCGCTCGCCGGATCATGCCCCGGCGCGACGAGGCTGATGAACATCCGGTCGATGTCGGCGGGATGGACTGGATCGGCTTCGCCCGGCAGAACGAATCCGCCGGCGAGATTGGAGAACCTCAACTCGACTTGAGCATCTGTCGATGTCCCTTGCGCATAATTCCACAACCGCACGTACCACGCCCGCGGCGCGCCCGCGGCATTGCGGCCTTCGATCGTCAGCGTCGGGCCGTTGACCGCATCGAGCGCCAGTACTCCCGCGGAGCGCCACCGAAAGGCCAGCACCGTGTGCGAGTAATCGCGGTCGGTGTCGTAGCGCAGCAGCGGATGGTCCCAGCGGTCGGCGCTCTCCCAGATGATCCCGGTCAGATCGTTGCGGCGCAGGAACACCGCATCGATGCGCAAGGCATCGGGCGCCGGGGTGGTCGCCGCGGCCATCATCGGGCGCGGGAAATCGACCGTCCAGAACCGCGGGTCGAACCGCTGGATGAAGGCCGACGTCTGCGCGGTGCGCTTGTCGGCGAGCCAGAAGGGCATGGGGACCTCCGTTTTCAATCTTCCCCGAGCTTGTCTCGGGGAGGATCTAGACCTCGCTCAGCGCGCGCCTGACCGCGCTGGCCACCTGGCGGCTCGAACGCTGGAAGCTCTCGGGCGCGGCGGAGCCCCGGGGGGCTACGAGCTGGATCGATACGCGCACGTCGCGCCCGCCGCGGCCCGTGCCGTTCGGCTCGATCCGGCCCGCGTTGGCGGGCACGAACAGTTCGGGTCCGCGCTCGCCGACGAGGTAGCCGCGCCCGGCGGTCACCAGCCCGCCGGTGGCGCGCCCCGGTTGGCCCAGCGCGGCGCTGATCAGCGTCGTGGCGAGATTGAGCAATCCCCCCGCCTGGCCGAACCCTCCGCCACTGCCGCCGCCAAGGCCGCCCAGCGAACCGAGCGCCGCCTGGACCGCGTTGGCGGCGATGTCGCCGATCACGGACAAGGCGATCCGCCGCAAGTCCTCGAACCCCAGGCTGCCGCGGCGGATCGCCGAGAGCAGCCCGCGTTCGAGCACGTCTCCGGCACGGCCCAGTCCATCGACGAGGATCGAATCGAAGCTGCTGCGCATCGCTTGCACGTCGGCGGTGAAGCCGCTGGTGCTTGCGCGCACCTCGACCATCAGCTGTTCGATATCGTCAGCCATTGCGGTCTTGCTCCAGCATGGTGGTAAGATGCTCGCGGCTCAGCGAGGGCGGCTCGATGCTGGCTCGCACCGCGAAGATCGCGGCCAGTTCGGCGGGTGTCGCCGCCCAGAAATCCGCGGGTCGCCAGCCGAGCAGCAGCGCAGTCTGCCCCGCCAGCTCCTGCGCCGATTCGGCAAAGGTCCCGCTCATCCCGCACTTGTCGAAGGATGGCCCTGGAGGATCTGGACCAGCAGAGCGCGCAAGGGCGCGGCGGCTACGGCCAGCCCCTGCGCGGCAATCGCCTCGCCGACGTGCGCGCGGGTCTGCGAATGGGGCTGGGCAAGGCAATGCCAGAACAGCGTGGCCAGTTCGCCCAGCCGCAGCTGCCCCGCGCTCGCCCGCTCGACCAGCGCGAACAGCGGCCCAAGTTCATCTTCGGCGGCGACCAGCGCGGCGAAGGTGGGACGCAGGACATGGGCCTCGCCCTGAATGACCAGTGTCGCTTCGCCCCGCACCGGGTTCGCCGGACTCATGCCGGCGCCACCGCGCCCGAGCTTTCGAGCACCACCGAATAATTGCGCTCGCCGTTGAAATCGCCCGCGTAATCGAGCCGCTGGACCAGAAACCGGCCGCGCAGCTTCTCGCCGCCTTCGAACGACAGCTCGTAGGCATCGACCAGGCCCGCCAGCGCGTTGGCGCGGATCGAGGCTTCGGCCGCGCTGCCCAGGAATATCCCGCTCGCGCTCACCGAAACCGAGCGTACTCCCGCACCCGACAGCAGATCGCGCCAACCGCCCGATTCCTTGTGGGTGACGACCACCGTATCGCCGTTGATCGACATCTGCGTGGTGCGCAGCCCGGCCACGGTGCGGTAGGCGGGCGGGGTGGCGCCGTCGCCGACTTTGAGAAGGAAGGCACTGCCTTTCTGGGCGGTCATTCGGGGTTCTCCTGTTGGAAGTGCTCGGCGGGGTCAGGCGGCGATCAGTCTTGCCCGGTACTCCAGCAGCACAGCGCGGCGCGCCTCGCCGCGCTGTTCGGCGCGGGCGCGCAGGAAGGTCAGGCTGGCGATGCGGAAGCCGGGTTGATCCGCGGGCATCGCCGCGATCCGGGCCTCGATTGCGGATGTGAGGGCGGCGGTTCCGGCCGCGTTATCGCCCAGCGTCTGGAGTTCGAGCGCGACGCGCACCTCGCGACCCTGGCCGGTCTTGTGGCCGAAATCGCTGCTCGCGCTGGCGACGATCCCCAGCCACGGCGGGCTGGCGCGCAGCGGGGCTTCCTCGGCGATCGTGTTGAGCCCGGCGGAAAGCAGCGGATCGGCGGAAAGCCAGGCGAGCAGCGCGGCGCGAAAGTGCAGTTCCATCACTCGGAACTCCCGAAATCCTTGGCGAATAGCGGCCACAACAGCCGCGGCTTGCGCCAGCGGCGCTCGGCTTTGCCGCGGCGTTCGAGCAGCAGCGCTTCGACGCGCGCGAGCCCGAGCTTGCGCGCCTTGGCGGTGAGCCGGGCGAAGAAGGCGTCCACATCCGTCACGCCAGCCGCATCCGCCGCCACGGCCGCCACAGCGCGGTTACCGCGGCTGGCGGGACCGGGTCGGAGGCCCCCTGCCCAGCAACGCTTTCGCGCGCGCGGTGCTGGTGCGCGGCGAGGCGGACCACGCCATGGCGCAGGCTTTCGGGCAAGCCGGTCCAGCTCGGCGCAAGCCCTGCGACGAAGCGCACCGCGATGCGCCCCGCGGCGCCAGGATTGAGTACGCGGACACGCGCGCCGCCATCGCCGTCGAGTTCAATGGCATAGGCAGCGGCGGCCAGCGCGAAGCGGGCACCCTCGGCGGGAATGCCCTGAACCGAAACGATTGCCTGAATCGGGCGCGTCATCAGCGTCTGCCAACCGTTCGCCACGCCGAGCACTTCCTCGCACGTGGCTTGCAGCGGCAACTGCCCGGTGAAGCCCTCGCACAGCTCGAGCGCGGCGCCGATCAGGCGTTCGAGCATGGCGTCCTCACGGCTGCCGGTGAGCGCCAGCCATTGCTTGAGTTCGCCCAGCGCCTCGGGCGAGGGCATGGGCGGCACGATGATGGCCCGCGTCATGGGCGTCTCCCGATGGGGGTGGGATTGGAAGGTGCCCGCGGCGGGAGGGGGCGACCGCCGCGGGCATTGATCCTCCCCGAGATTGCCCGGGGAGGATCAGGCCTAAGCCGCGATCTTGAGCAGCTTGATCGCCTGGCTGTCGAGCAGCTGCCCGCCCACGCGGCGGCAGGCATAGAAGTGGACGAACGGCTTGTTGGTGAACGGATCGCGCAGGATGCTGGTCGCGCTGCGCTCGGCGATCAGATAGCCGTTGCGGAAGTTGCCGAACGCCACGGGATAGGCATCGGCGGCGACGTCGGGCATGTCCTCGGCCTCGATCACCGGATAGCCGAGCAGGCGGTCGGGCTGGCCTTCGACCAGGCCCGGCTGCCATACGAACCCGCCGTCGGCGGTCTTGAACTTGCGAACACGGGCGAGGGTGGCCGAATTCATCACCCAGCTCGCGCCTTGGCGGTGGCCCGACTTGAGCGTGTGGACGAGATCGATCAGCCGCGTTTCGGGGTTGGCGGTGGCGAAATCCGCCGCCGCGCCCGAAGTCACGAACTGGAGCGTGCCCTGCGCGCGGGCCGCATCGCCGGTGGCGGCGACCGGTCCGGTGAGGAAGCCTCTTGGCTGGTTGGTCCCGCTCCCCAGGATGAACGCCCGCCCCTCGGCGCGGGCGAACTCTGTGGCGATCTCGGCGGCCAGCCAGGCTTCAAGGTCGAACCCCGCGTCGTCGAGCATCGCCTGGCTCGCCGCCGGGTTGGCATAGAGCTCGCCGGTCGGCGGGGCGATCTCGGCAAACTGCGGCGTGCCCGTCTCCGGCCGCCCTGCGGTTTCGCTGACCCAGCCCGAGGCGACCCCGCCGGTGGCGATCAGCTTGCGGTAGCCCGCGCTGCCGGTCTGGACGACTTGCGCGATCTTGCGGAGCGGGCTCATCTGGGTGAGCGTGCGGGCGATCGCCGCGTCGATCGTCTTGGGCACGGCATAGCCGCCATCCGCCAGCACCACGCCCGACAGGGCCTTCAATTCGTTCTCGCGGCCGTGGCGCAGATAGCCATCGACGAAGCTCTTGACCTCGATCGTCGCGGCGCCGGCGCCTTCGAGCACCGGACGCGCGGCGGCGCGGCTGACCATGTCGAGCCGCGATTTCACCTCGGCGACATCGCCCGTCAGCCCGGTGATCGCGGCTTCCTGGGCTTCCTGGCGGGCGACGATGTCGAAGCTGGCCTCGAGCTGATCGGTCGTGGGGGAGGGCATTTCCATGGGCAGTCCTTTCTGGGGGCACAAAAAAACCGCCCCATGGGGCGGCGGAGGAATTGAGGTTTGGAGCGGAATCACATCACAAGATGCACCCGCGCCGCGGGTTGCATCGGTTCGGTGACCAGGCTGACTTCGAAGATATCGATGTCGGACAATTCGCGCCCGGTCTGCGCGCCGGGGAGGACGATCTCGCGCGCCTCGCGGGCGCGGTAGCCGAAGCTGAGCCCGGTGACCTCGCCCTCGCGGAGCAGCGCCGCGTTGGTCCCGTCGGGGTTGGAGAGCCGGGCGATCACGCGCAGGCCCTTGGCGTCTTCGGCCACGCGTTCGACCCAGCCGATCGGTTGGTCGGGGCGGTGCTGCCAGAACAGCGGCAGCGGATCGCCCGCCGCCTTGCGCGCCGCGAGGCTGGCGGAAAACGCGCCGGCGCGGATCACGTCGCCCCCCGCATCGGCGTGCCCGAAGATCGCGGCATATCCGGCAAAGCGTCCCGTAAAAGCTCTCGTCATTTGAACATGTCTCCCAGGCCGAGGCGAAACGCGATGCCGAGCAGCAGCAGCGCCAGCGCGCCGCGTACGGTCCACTCGATCACCGCCTTCCACGCGCTGGCCTTGGCGTCGCGCCAGGCGCGGAGCAGTTCGCGCAGCTCGTGCAAGTCCTCGTGCGCGCCCGCATCGGCCAGCCCCATCCGGGTCAGCACCCGCGCCGCGCCGAGATCGCTCGCTTCCTCGACCACCGCGCGCAAGGTGACGAGTTCCGCCCCCTCGCCCGCCGCCTGCGCGAGTAGCTTGGCGAGCATGTCTTCATGCGTCATTCGGCTTCTCCGGTTCCGCGAGGCCCAGTAGCGCGCGCTTTTCGGCGGATGATAAAAAGTCGGCGGCGGTGACTTGCGCCCACAATCGCTCGCGGTCTTCGGCGAGCGCGGGCACCCGGTCGAGATCGACGCCCAGCGTCGCGGCGGGGAACCACGGCGCCAGCCCCTCGGCGATGGCGCCCAGAATCTTGCCCGCCAGCGGCAGCAGCGTCAGCCGCCACAGCGCGCGGTTGGCCTCGCGATAGTTGGCGTAAGTCGCGTCGCCGGGCAGCCCGAGCAACATCGGCGGCACCCCGAAGGCGAGCGCGATGTCCCGCGCCGCGGCGGCCTTGAGCGTGGCGAAGTCCATGTCGGCGGGCGACAGGCTGAGCGCCTGCCACTTGAGCCCGCCTTCGAGCAGCATCGGCCGCCCGGCGTTGACCGCCCCGGCATAGGCGCTCGCCAGCTCGGCCTTGAGCCGGTCGAACTGGGCGGGGGCGAGCACGGCGCCGGGCTCGCCGGTGTCGTAGACCAGCGCCCCCGAAGGCCGCGCCCCGTTCTCGAGCAACGCGCGGTTCCACGCCGCGGCGGCGTTGTGGATCGCCACCGCCTCGCCCGCCGCGTCGAGACAGCCCGCGCCATAGTGGTCGTCGGCGGGGTGATAGCCCTTGAGGTGGATCAGGCCCGGCCGCCCCAGCTCGTCGAGCGCCTCGATCCGCAGCGCCGTCTCGCCCACGCGATAGTCGAACGCCGCGGGCCAGCCGCTGGCGTCGGGCACCACCGTCACCCGCTCGGGGCGCAGCGCGAACAGCTCGACCGGCCGCCCACGCGCATCTTTCAGCACCTGGACATAGCCGTTGCCATGGAGCAGCAGCTGCGCGGCGATCGTCTCGGCCAGCGATTGCCCGGCGGAGGTTGCAGCAACCAGCGCGAGCAGCGCCGGATCGGAGGCGGACAGCGGCGCCCCGCCGACCCCTTCGGCGACCAGCCGCACCGCGCGCTGGGCGACGGGATTGTGGAGATACCCCGCCCGGATCGCCGCCTCGTAATTGAACGTCCCGCGCGGGGACGCGAGGCCGTAAGCCTCGGGAAACAGCCACGGCGAAGCATAGCTGCGCGCGAGCGGAGGGCGTGCAGGATCGGCCCCCGCCTTGAAGGCGGAAGCTATGGTGGTGAGGAAGGACATGAGTGGGCCTCAAAAGAAAAGGGGGCCGAAGCCCCCTCACATGATGAGTCTCTGGTCAACGGGGAATTGTATTTTGGTACTGCTGTCCTTCCTGTCGTCGATGGTATCCAGCTGAGCCAAGTCACCAGTACCGGCGGATATGCCTCGCCTGTACAACCTCACATCCGGTCGCCGTTCGAGACGGCTGCACCACAATCCCTCGTTCGGGGCTGGGCTCAGGAGAACGGGACCATTCTTTTTATCGGCTGTTGAGGCCATGGGGGCTTCCGGTCCGTTCGCCTGGATCCGTCAGGGCTGATCATGCCCCGGGGATTTTGATTACATAGAGCGTGTGAATCAGGCTTTCGCGATGACAGCCCCCTCGATCACGACACCGCTCATGGCGTATTTCCAGAAGGCCACGAGAAGCTTACGCGCCAGCGCGACGATGGCGACCTTCTTGCCGCGCCCGCCATTACGGCTGACGCGTTCCTGGAACCATCGCGACAGGGCCGAGTCCGGCTGATAGCGCAGCCATAGCCATGCGGCCTGAACCATCGTCGTGCGCAATCGCGGATTACCGGACTTCGAGACGCCCTGCTCGCGATCAATCGAGCCGCTGCGCCACGGCGACGGTGCAAGCCCGGCATAGGCCGCGATCTGGCGCCGGTTATCGAAGTGTCGGAACAGACCTTCGCTTGCGAGGACGCTGGCGAACTCCGGGCCGATGCCCCTGATGAGGGTAAGCATCGCCTGCGGTGAAGTCTCGCTCGCCGAGGCGCACAAATCGTCACGCTCGGCCTCAACGCGCCTGATCTGTTCGGCGAGCAACTCGAGCCGGTCGAGCTCTCGATCGAGCTGCGCTTTGAGGTGCAAGGGCAGCGGCTTACCGTCGCCCGTTCGCAGTTCCTCCAGGCGCTCACGCCGATCCCGCCGGTTCGGCTCGTAGCCCCTAATGCCGACACTGAAGAGCAAACCCTTGATGCGGTTCGTGTGCAGCGTGCGTTCGTTGACCAGTACCTTGCGTTCCCGTCCAATCCGGCGACGATCCTCTTCCTCGATTGTTGGCACGCGAACCATCGAGCACACCCTTGGCTCGCCGCGCATCCATGCCATCAGCGCACGAACCAGCGCCTCGCCATCGATCCTGTCCGTCTTCGCCCGCCGGTGCCGGCGCGATACCGCAATCGAAGCAGCGTCAACCACATGGCTGGTGATCCACTCTTCCGACACAAGCGCGCGATGAATCCAGAAACCATCGAGCCCCGCTTCCTGAACGGCGATCACCGGGTAGCGCTGACCCTCGCGGGCTCGTGCCTTGTCTCGCAGTGCCTCCAGACACGCCAGCAATGACGGCATGTCGCCGCCCGGCACCGAGTGACGGGACATTTTCTCGCTGCCAGGTGACAGCGACGTCACCAGCCATGTTGATTTCGACAGTTCCAGCGAAACGAAAATTGCGCCAAGATCAACCCGGATGGCGGCAGGTTGCGAGATGGGGGCTGCTGACATGGCAAATCCTTTCAGAGTGGTTGGTAGCAAACCGACTCTGATCTCCCTCAGGCCGCTGTCCAACTCTCATCATGGGATCTTGTTGAAAGATCAGATTGTTTAGTCGGACGGTCGCTGCTCGTCGCCCTTTCCGGATGTCCCCCCCGGCTCCACTTCATGTTTTCCTTTGAAATAGAAGCGCATAATGGGAGTGAGTACCGCCGGGCTTACCAATGCTCCCGCAACCCAATATTGCCCTATCGCCGCGAGGTAGATGCCTCCGCCAAGCGCAACCAGCATTGAGATGAAGCCCATCCACTGTCCTTGCGAGACAAGGTGGCGCTCATTCTTTATGGTCGTCCGAGCATACTCATGAGAAGCGTCTTGTTCCTTCTCGGCCATTCGCAGGATGCGCTCGGGTGCATCGGGGACGACGTCGCCATAGGCTCGAAAGGTCTCGACTGACGGAAGCGGCCCAGAATGAAACTGCCGATGGTGAGCAGCGACAAGAAAGGCATCGTCTTCGTCCCGCTCGCCCGCGGCCGGCTCAACCACAACGGGGACAAACTCCCCACTTTCATCTCTGGTATAGAGTTGAATGGGGAGTCGGTCGTCAATCCCGTTTGACTGCTCCTCGCTTGAATCCGGCACCAATCTGTCCCTCCGGCGAACGCATTACCCAAGCCATCCGTCTTCCCACAAGTTCAAAATACCCTCCTGGGGAAAGTGGAGTCGGGGCGTGGGTGCAAATTACATATTGTGTGCCCGCTGAAGGATCGGTGAAGGAGTCGAGAAAGTTAAGGAAGCCCTTAGTCCGCAAGCGCAGACCATCAATCTCGTCGTCATCCGAAAGTTTGTTGCATCGAAAGGAGACCAGGCAGGGGTCGTGAGACGACTTCTTCCATACGCCAAGCCGGTCATCACGCCGACGATCAATAGTTGCAACAGCGTTCATCTCGTACTCCGCGCGTAGGCGCTCCACCCTAACAAATCGTTAGGCTTCAGGTTCCGCATGACGAGTGATACGCTCTGCTTGCGACCGGATACGAACGTCCACTCGCGCCCCCTTTTTAGCATTGCTGCATGCGTACACACTCAGGATCGGTGCTGGCAAGATAAGAATTTACTCCCGCCTCAGGGGAAAAAATTTACTCAGCCCAAACCCGCGGCTCTCCGCGCACGCCCAGCATCAGTTCGGTCAGCGCCCAGACCAGCGCATCGGCCCGATCGGGAGACCTGCCTGGGCCCCGATACTCTCCGCCGGTCATCAGCCCGCAGAGCTGGTCCTCCAGCGCCGGGAACAGCCCGGCGTGGCGCACCCGCCCCGATTCGTACAAGGCGGCGACCGGTTCGGCGCGCGCGACTTTGCCGCGGCTGGCGTGGACCAGCCGCAGGGGGAGCGCGACCGATGCCGCGCGCAGCACCGCCTCGACCATCGCACCGCCCTGGTTGGCCTCGGCGACCACGCGGTCGGCGTTCCAAGCCTGCGCGGTGGCGGCGACGGCGCGGGCCCAGCGTTCGGGCGTGGCCTTTTCGACGCTGGCGTCGGCCAACACCCGGCCGATGCCGTCCTCGCCCAGCGCGGCGACGACGATCCCGCAGGCGTCGCCTTCGGCGCTGGCCGGGGGATCGACAGCGACCACCACGCGGCGCGGGGGATCGCTCGCGGCGGCTTCGCGGCAGCGTTCGAGCAGCGAGCGGCTCCACAGGGCCCCGACGATGTCCTCGATCAGCTCGCCGTCGAGTTCCTGGCGCGCGAGAAGCGACTTGCCGAACTCGCGGCGAACCGAACGGATGAAGCCCGGCGGGAGGTTTGCCTTGTTTGCGTAAGTCGCGCCGTGCGTAACCGTTGCCTCATCACTGGCGATAATCCGCATGATCAACGGCACCGCGCGAGGGGTTGTGGTGGCCACTACCTGTGGTTGTCGACCCAATCGCAGTCCGAGAAGGAGGTTATCCCAGGCTTGCTCAGCCCTTGCCCCAGCTGGATCCCACTTGGCGATCTCGTCGCACCAGGCATGGCTGTGTTGTGGACCGCGCAAACTTTCCGGCTCGCCGGCAGAAAACAGTGTGGCTTGCGCCCCTGTGCTCCAGGTCAGCAAACGCCGCGACGGTTCATATAGTGGGCGTCGGCCCCGGGGAGAAATTCCCAGCAGCCCGCTGCGGCCCTCGACCATGACCCGCCGGGCTTCACCCAGCGACGCGGCGATCAGGGCGATCCGTGCTTCGGGATTCCTGGCTATCTCGCGAACCCATTCCGCTCCGGCGCGAGTCTTTCCATAGCCCCTGCCCGCCATGATCAGCCAGGCGTGCCACTCGCCCTCGGGCGCGACCTGGCCTTCGTGCGCCCAGACCTGCCAATGTGTGCGCAGTTCTTTGCGCTGCTGTTCGCTCATCCCGTTCAACACTTTTCGGCGAGCCGCCGGGGACAGCGCAAGAAGTTGATCGCGCCGGATCAGCGCCAGTTCACTCCGGCGCATCGTCATCCTCGGTGTCCTCGGCAAGCAGCGCGGTGTTGGCCGCCGAGCGCTCGCGCATCTCGTCGAGCATGCGATCGATCGAATCGAGCACCTCCTGCTCGTCTTCGTCGTCGCGGAGCGCGCGTTCGGCCGCGATTGCCTTGCTGTGTGCGGCGAGAACCCGCAGCGCATTGCCGACGTCGAACTTTCGCTCAGACGGGTTCTCGCCGCGCAAATGGCACAGCGTTTCCATTTCCAAGTGTTCGTAACCCTTGAACAGCGCCTGCCGCCACTTCCGCGCGAATACCGGGTCTATCCGGCGCAATTTGTAGACATAGCCGGCGGTTATGTTCGCGGCGTCCGCAGAGACGGCGACGTTCGAGCATTCGGCCAGCGCCGATAGGAACCGCGGTTCCCATTTGCTGCGGGGTGGCGTCCCGCTGCGGCGCAAGAGCGCAGGCGCCGCCGGGGCGGACATTGCTTTTGGTGTCATCGGCGGGGTCCATCACGAGAAAGCGGCGGCCGGTGCGAATCGGTCCATCGCGATGTTCCGGTTATGTGCCAAATCAGCGTGACGATGTCAAGATAAAATCACCAATTCGGTTATAAACTTCCGCTGGCCTTGCACCGCGCGCTCGCCTAGACGCCCGCGCCATGCTCCGCCGCCTCTACGACTGGACGATGCAGAAGGCCGCGCACCCGCACGCAGTGGGCTGGCTGGCGCTGTTCGCGTTCGTCGAGGCCAGCTTCTTTCCGATCCCGCCGCACCCGCTGCTCGGGCTGATGTGCCTGGCGGCGCCGCGCCGCGCGATCTGGTTCGCGTTCGTCGCGACAATCGCTTCGGTCGCCGGCGGCCTGCTCGGCTATGCGATCGGCTGGGGCCTGTACGACACGGTCGGCACGCAGCTGCTCGCGGCGCTGGGGATGACCGAGAGCTTCCCCGTCGCCGCCTGCTATCTGCGCGAATACGGCGCCGAGATCATCATGATCAAGGGCGCGACCCCGATCCCGTTCAAGCTGCTGACGATCACCGCCGGGTTCATCGCGATGCCGCTGATCCCGTTCATCCTCGCCAGCATCGTCAGCCGGGCGATCAGCTTCATGATCGTCGGCGTATTGTTCCGCCTGTTCGGCGCGCCGATCAAGGCGTTCATCGACAAGTACCTCGGTCTCGTGACGATCGGCTTCGTGGTGCTGGTAGTCGGCGGGTTCCTGGCGCTGACAATGCTCGGCGGCGGAGACGAAAAGGCGCAGAGCAAGTGCGAGGCGGCGGCTGCCATTCAGGCGTGACCTGGCCGCAGCCTAAACCCGCCAGTCGATCGCCCCACGCCCGTTCGCCTCGAGAAACGCATTGGCGCTGCTGAACGGCTTCGAGCCGAAAAACCCGGCATAAGCCGAAAGCGGGCTGGGGTGCGGGCTACGCAGCACGAGGTGCGGCGAATCCTGCCCGAGTCCGGCGACCCGCGCCGCTTTCTTCTGGGCGTGGCTGCCCCATAGCAGGAACACGCTCGGCTCTTCGCTCGCGGCGACAGCGGCGACTGCGGCGTCGGTGAATTCCTCCCACCCGCGCTGCTGGTGCGACCCGGCCTGCCCCGCCGCGACCGTCAGCGCGTTGTTGAGCAGCAGCACGCCTTGCTCGGTCCAGCGCGACAGGTCTCCATGCGCCGCGGGCGCGATGCCGAGGTCGCTTTCCAGCTCCTTGTAGATGTTGCGCAGCGACGGAGGGATCGCCACCCCCTTAGGCACCGAGAACGCCAGCCCGTGCGCCTGGCCGGGGCCGTGGTAGGGGTCCTGGCCGAGGATCACCACTTTCACCGCATCGAGCGGCGTTTGTTCGAGCGCGGCGAGGCGGACCCCGCGCGGCGGGTAGATCGTCTTGCCCGCCGCTTCCTCGGCGCTGAGGAACCCGCCCAGCGCGCGCGACCGCGGCGTCGCCAGCACCGGCTCGAGCGCCGCGCGCCAGCTTTCGGGGAGGGAGGAATTAGCCATCCACAAAATCTCTCGTCGCCCTTGCGAAGGCAGGGGCCCAGATAAGCCTTCCACTTGCGAGGTGCTCGCTTTGAGGCACCGTCATCTAGGCCCCTGCCTCCGCAGGGGCGACGGTAAAGACGGCTTGGTCCACAGTATTCTCCACCCGGCGCGACCGCTTTGCCTTTCCCCCGCATTCGGCCTATGCGCCGCAGCAATGGCCGTTCACCTACACGAAGAAGACCTGCCCGCGGGCGTGCTCGCCCCCGGCCCGGTCGCCGTCGACACCGAAACGCTGGGGCTGATCACCGCCCGCGACCGGCTGTGCCTGGTCCAGATCGCCGACGGGCGCGGCGACGAGCACCTCGTCCGCTTCGCCGCGCAGAGCAACTACGCCGCGCCCAACTTGCGAAGCGTTCTAGGCGATCCGGCACGGCCCAAGCTGTTCCACTTCGCGCGGTTCGATCTGGCCGCGATCCACCATTACCTCGGCGTGATGGCGACCCCGGTGTTCTGCACCAAGATCGCCAGCAAGCTGACCCGGACCTACACCGATCGCCACGGCCTCAAGGAAATCGTCCGCGAACTGCTCGGCAAGGAAATCTCCAAGCAGCAGCAGTCGAGCGACTGGGGCGCCGATGCGCTTAGCGACGCGCAGCAGGAATACGCGGCCTCTGACGTGCGCTATCTCCACGCGATGCACGAAATTTTCGTCCGCCGGCTCGAACGCGAAGGCCGCACCGCGCTCGCCCAGGCGAGTTTCGATTACCTGCCGACCCGCGCGCTGCTCGATCTGGCCGGGTGGGCCGATCGCGACATCTTCAGCCACGAGTAAGGCCGCTTCGGCGAAGGCATCGGGTTCATGACCGTCCAGGCCGACCAGATCCGCACCAGGCGCCGCCGCTTCGCCTTTCCCGGCGGAACGCACGACCGGCTGGTCCGCACATTGGCGGTGGCGTTGCCCGCGGGCATCGGGGTGCTCGCCGCGATCATGGTGTTCAGCCCGCTGAGCCCGCGCGGGGAGGTCAGCTTCCTCCTCGATCGCAACAAGGTGGAGGTCGTCGAAGACCGGCTGCGGGTAGCTCGCGCGATGTACCGCGGGTCGGACGACCGCGGGCGTCCGTTCTCGATCACCGCCGGGTCGGCGGTCCAGCGCACCGCAGAAAACCCGGTGGTGATAATGCGCGAACTCGTCGCGCGCATTCTCCTTCAACAGGGACCGGCGGTGCTGTCCGCCAACTCGGGCGCCTATGACATCGACGCGCAGCAGATGCGCATTTTCGGCCCGGTGATGTTCGCCACCGCCGACGGCTACCGGATGACCGCCAACGATGTCGACATCGATGTCGAGGACAAACGCATGGTCAGCCGGGGCCGGGTCTCGGGCGAAGTGCCCGCGGGCACGTTCAGCGCCGACCGGATCGTCAGCGATCTCGATGCACGGACCGTCACGCTCGATGGCAACGCCCGCCTGCGTATGACCCCGGGCCGGATGCGGATGCCATGAAGCGACACTCTTTCGCCATCGCGCAGAACCGCTTAAGGCTCCGCGCAATGCTTCCCCTCCGCACGCTCACCATCCGCTCGCTCGTTGCCGGTTTCGCCGGTGGTGCGGCGATGCTCGCAGGGGCCGGCTGGGTCGCGCAGGCGCAGAACATCTCGGGCTTCAACAGCAATCAGCCGGTCAATTATGCGGCCGACCGGATCGAACTGCAGGACCGCCAGAACCGGGTGGTGTTGTCGGGCAACGTGGACATCCGCCAGGGCGACCTTCAGCTCAACGCCGCGCGGACGACCGTCGCCTATACCGACACCGGCAGCCTCGCCATTCAGCGGATCGACGCGACCGGCGGGGTGCGCGTCGACCGCGGCACCGAAAGCGCGCGCGGCGATGTCGCGATCTACGATTTCAACCGCCGGATCATCACCATGATCGGCAACGTCGGCCTGCGCCGCGGCAGCGACACGCTTAACGGCGGGCGGCTGGTGATCGATCTGAACAGCGGGGTATCGAGCGTCGATGGCCGCGCGGGCGGTTCGTCTTCGGCGCTGGGTACGACCACCTCGGGCCGCGGCGGTCGGGTCAGCGGCAGCTTCTCCGTCCCGAAGAAGAACTAGGCCCCGTTTCCGGACCTGACCTACTGCGCGTCCTGAGCGCCGGGTCCAGCGCTGCGTCATAGCCGATCGCGATCGGCCCTTTTCCTCCTGGTCTTGCCGTACCCCTCGCCTTCGCCGGTCTCCAAGCTTGTCCGATGGCGGGCCATGGAACGACCCGCCCGAACGTTCGTTACCCCATTCGGGCAGCTTGCATTCGTCGCGGGCCATGTTCGGGAGGAAGCCGTGAACGTTCACGCCGGAATGGGGGATTCCGTGGCGAGTCGCCGCGAGTTGATCGTAGCCCTGCGCAAACTCCGGCAAGGTGATTTCAGCGTTCGCATGCCCGAAACAGGGTCCGATGCCGATCTCGAAGTGGCGATGTTGTTCAACGAGGTGGTTGGACTCAACCAGCAGATCACCGACGAGTTCGAGCGCCTGTCGCGCGTTGTCGGCAAGGACGGCAAGATCGGCCACCGCGCAAAGGTACGCGGGGCGAGCGGCGGCTGGGATACCAAGCTGCGCGCGGTCAACGAACTGATCGACGATATGGTCCAGCCGATCACCGAGGTCGCTCGCGTGATCGGCGCGGTGGCCAAGGGCGACCTCTCACAGACCATGACCGTCGAGAGCGATGGCCGTCCGCTAAAAGGCGAGTTCCTGCGCATCGGCAAAGTCGTCAACACCATGGTCGAGCAGCTGGGCAGCTTCGCCTCCGAAGTCACCCGTGTGGCGCGCGAAGTCGGCACCGAGGGAAAGCTTGGCGGGCAGGCCAAAGTCAAGGGCGTGGCGGGCACCTGGAAGGATCTGACCGACAACGTCAATCTGATGGCCGCGAACCTCACCGGGCAGGTCCGCAACTTCGCCGAGGTGACCACCGCGGTGGCGTTGGGCGATCTGTCGAAAAAGATCACGGTCGATGTGAAGGGCGAGATTCTCGAGCTCAAGAACACCATCAACACGATGGTCGACCAGCTCAACGGCTTCGCCTCCGAAGTGACCCGCGTGGCGCGCGAGGTCGGCACCGAAGGCAAGCTGGGTGGGCAGGCGCAGGTTCCGGGGGTCGCGGGGACCTGGGCCGATCTCACCGAAAACGTCAACTCGATGGCCGCCAACCTCACCGGGCAGGTGCGCAATATCGCCGAAGTCACCACCGCGGGGGCTCTCGGCGACTTGTCCAAGAAGATCACG
>JAUYQH010000112.1 GCA_030697365.1 Novosphingobium sp.
CTGGAGCGACGACAGCGTCTACTCGACGATGTGGATGTAGGGGTTTTCGAGCACGACGGTCATCTGGTCGGGGTTGGCGATGTAGTAGGGCGACAGGTAGCCGCGATCGAACTGCATGCCTTCGACGACATCGAGTTCGAATTCGAGGCCCTTGGCTTCCTCGACGGTGATCACGCCTTCCTTGCCGACCTTGTCCATGGCCTCGGCGATCTTCTCGCCGACTTCGACGTCGCCGTTGGCCGAGATGATCCCGACCTGGGCGATTTCGCGGTTGCCCGAGACCGGCTTGGAGCGTGCCTTGAGGTCTTCGACTACCCGGACCACGGCGAGGTCGATGCCGCGCTTGAGGTCCATCGGGTTCATCCCCGCGGCCACGGCGGTCATGCCGTCGCGAACGATCGCCTGGGCGAGCACGGTGGCGGTGGTGGTGCCGTCACCGGCGAGGTCGTTGGTCTTGCTGGCGACTTCGCGCAGCATCTGCGCGCCCATGTTCTCGAACTTGTCCTTGAGCTCGATCTCCTTGGCGACGGTGACGCCGTCCTTGGTGATCCGCGGGGCGCCGAAGCTCTTGTCGATCACCACGTTGCGGCCCTTGGGGCCCAGCGTGACCTTCACCGCGTCGGCGAGGATGTCCACGCCCTTGAGAATGCGTTCACGCGCATCGCGCGAAAAGCGTACGTCTTTGGCAGCCATGATGCTGTCCTTTCAGATTGAGTTGACTGTTACACTTGGACCGCTTGGACCAGTGTCCTGGTCCAAAAATATCCGCCTCAGGCGATCACGCCCAGCACGTCCGATTCCTTCATGATCAGCAGGTCTTCGCCATCGACCTTGACCTCGGTGCCCGACCACTTGCCGAACAGGATGCGGTCGCCCGCCTTGAGGTCCATGGGGGTGATCGTGCCGTTCTCGGCGCGGGCGCCCGAACCGACCGAGACGACTTCGCCCTCGCTCGGCTTTTCCTTGGCGCTGTCGGGGATGATGATCCCGCCGGCGGTCTTCTCTTCGGCTTCGATGCGGCGCACGAGCACACGGTCGTGCAGCGGACGGAAGTTCATGGGGTTCTCCGTTATAGCCATGATAGAACTGCGCTTGGCACTCTCACAGGGGGAGTGCCAGCGGGGCGCATATGGGAGGGTGTTCATCGCCCGTCAAGCGGGGCGGCGGGTAATTCTTTCGAGCCGGATCAGGCGGGCAGCAGTCCCAGCCGCTCGCGCGCGCGCCAGCGCAGTTGCAGCAGTGCCGCAACCACCACCAGCCCAACCGCGAGCCCTAGCCATACGCCCAGCCCCGAGAGCGGGGTGGCGAAGCCCAGCAGCACCGACGTCCCGAACCCGATCACCCAATAGCCGAACAGCGCCAGGATCATCGGCATCCGGGTATCCTGCAACCCGCGCAACGCCCCGGCAAGCACCGCCTGGGCGCCGTCGAACAGCTGAAAGGCGGCCGCGATCGCCAGGTACTGGACCGCGAAGAGGACCATCGGCGCCGCCGACCACGCATCGCCGCCGATGTACAGCCACAGCACCAGCCGCGGCGCGAACACCATCAGCGCGGCGGGGAAAGCCATGTAGGCGAGAGCGAGGATGAGCGCCGCCTGCCCCGCGCGCGCCACTGCCGCGCGGTCTCCCGCACCGAAGTGATAGCCGACCCGGATCGTCACCGCCTGCCCGATCCCGAAAGGCACCTGAAACGCCAGCGCGGCGACCTGCAGCGCGACGGTGTGCCCGGCCAGCTGGGCCTCGCCGATCAGCCCCATCAGGAACGCCGCGCTCGAGAACAGCCCGCCTTCCGCCAGGATGATCGCCGCGATCGGCAGCCCGATCGCGAGCAGGCTCCGCAGGCGCTGCCATTCCGGCCGCCACCAGCGCCCGAGCACGTGATAGCGCCGCAGCCGCCGGTCGCCCTGGATCATCGCGACATAGGCGAGCACGGTGATCCACCCGGTCAGCACGCTCGCCAGCGCGGAGCCGGTCAGGCCCATCTCCGGCGCGCCGAAGTGGCCGAAGACGAACGCGTAGTTGCCCAGAGCGTTGACCAGGATCGCAAAGAACGTGATCAGCGTGGCGAAGACCGGGCGGCCCAGCGCCGAGACGAACGTGCGCAGCACGTTGGCCCAGATCAGCGGAATCATCGCCCATAGCAGCACGCCGAGGAACTCCCCGGCGCGCGCCGAGATCACCGGGTCCTGCCCGGTTGCCAGCAGGATCGTCTTGCCGTTGGCGGCGATGGCCATGCCGACCAGCCCGCACAGCACCGACAGCCACAGCGCCATCCGCACCGAGCGGCGCACCTCGCGCACCGCGTGCTTGCGGCGGCCGAGCTCGGCCGCGATCAGCGGGGCGCAGGCTCCGGTCAGCCCCGAGAAGCACCACATCATCAGCCCGAAGATCGTCACCCCCAGGCTCGCCGCGGCGAGCGCCTGCTGGCCGAGCCGGGCGACGAAGATCACGTCGATCGCATAGACCAGCATCTGCAGCAGGTTGGCCGCCGCCAACGGCACCGCAAGCCGCAGCGTCGCGCGAAATTCCGAGCGGAGGGGGCTGGGCTGGGCCAGAGGAAGGGCGGACGCGTGCGGCATAAAGCCGGCCCGGATAGGGGGGGCGGACGGGAAGGGAAAGAAGGCGAGCCGCCCGAACGCCATTTTCCGCCCCCCTGCGACAACCTTGCCACAACAGCGTCACCAAGCGCTGGCCGCACGTGGTGTCAGGCAGATGTGCCGGTGTTCTCCAGAATGTACCGTGCTGTCTCCGCAGGTCGATCCCACGCCGGGAAGTGACCCGAGCCATCGAACCAGTGGAGCGTCGCAGTCGGGAACGCGGCCATGGCGCGATCGGCCTGACGCGGCAGGCACAGGCGGTCGCTGCGCCCCCAGCCGATCGCGATCGGACCAGCCCCCGGCCCGGCAGGGCCGCGCTGTTCCGGCCCGGCGCTCAGATCGCGGACAAGGGCATCGAAGGTGGGCGTGATGGCATAGCTGTGAAGTTCGGTCGCAACCTGGCGGGGATCGAGCGCCCATGGTCGCGCGGAGAGCTGCGACAGCAGCATTGTGCGCCCGATCGCGCTGTCCGCGATTGTCGGCAAGGCCGGGCGCAACGTCCGCAGGAGGCGCACCGACGCGCCTATCGTCGTCTTGAAGAAGGTGCGCTCCCAGCCCCGCCAGAACCCGCCGGGATCGAGCGCGACGACCGCTCCGGTCCCGCCACGCCGAGCGAGTTCCAACACCAAACGGGCACCCAGCGAGCTCCCGACGAGATCGGCTCCAGACAGACCCTGCGCGGCAAGGTACGCCGCGACGCTGTCGGCAAGTCCGGCGAACGTGCTACTGTCCGCACGCGCGCCACTCTGCCCATGCCCGGGCAGATCGAGCGCGATAACTTCGCGTTTTGCGGCGAGCGCGTCGAGAACCGGCGCCCAGCTTTGCCAGTTTCCGCCCAAGCCGTGAACCAGAACCAGTGGCTGGCCCGCGCCGCGTCGGACGGTGTGGAGAGATCGATTATCGCTTGCCATCCCTCCCAACGCACGGAGGGAGCAGTTCTATCCTCAGACAATCCCCACGCGCTGCCCCGCGCGCTCGAACATCCCCAGGATCGTCTGGACCTGCTCGGCCGAATGCTCGGCGCACAGCGAGCAGCGCAGCAGGGTCATGTTCGCCGGGGTCGCGGGGGGGCGGGCGAGGTTGACGTAGAGGCCTTCCTTCAGCAGCGCCTCCCACATCGCCGCGCCGCGCTCGAGATCGGGCATGATCACCGCGATGATCGCCGATTGCGGGGTTTCGGTGCCGAGCTGGAAGCCCTTGGCCTTGAGCCCGGCGTGCAGGGTGCGGCTGTTCTCCCACAGATGCGCGCGCTTGTTGCCGCCGTGCATAAGCTTGCGGATGCTCGTCGCGGCGGTGGCGACCACGCTGGGCGGCAGGCTTGCGGTGAACACATAGGGGCGGCAGACCAGCCGCATGATCTCGAACTTGGGATGGTTGGAGACGCAGAAGCCGCCGACGGTGCCGACCGACTTGCTGAACGTGCCGATCACGAAGTCGACGTCCTCCAGCACCCCCTGGTCTTCCGCCACGCCGCGCCCGTTGGGACCGATGAAGCCCATCGAGTGCGCCTCGTCGACCAGCACCATCGCGCCATTGGCTTTGGCGATGCGGACCATTTCCCTGAGCGGGGCGATGTCGCCGAGCATCGAATAGACGCCCTCGAGGATCACAAGCTTGCCCGCGCCCGCGGGGATCCGCTTGAGGCGCTTTTCCATCCCCTCGATGTCGTTGTGCTTGAACGGGACGACTTCGGCATCGCCCAGCTTGCAGCCGTCCCAGATCGAGGCGTGGCTGTCGATATCGAGCACGATGTAATCGCCCTTGCCCGCGATCGTGCTGATGATCCCGAGGTTGGCCTGGTACCCCGTGGAGAACACCATGGCGTGGTCCATGGCGTAGAATTCCTTGAGCGCGTCCTCGCACTCGCGGTGGCCCCGGTAGGTGCCGTTGAGCACGCGGCTGCCGGTGGTGCCGCTGCCGAAGTCGTCGAGCGCCTGCTTGCCCGCGGCGATCACATCGTCGTCGAAGGTCATCCCCATGTAGTTGTAGGTGCCGAGCAGGATCGTCTCGCGCCCGTTGCAGATCGCCTGGGTGGGTGAGAGTACGCGTTCCATCACCAGGCTGAACGGATCCTCCTGCCCCCCGGCGAGCAGCGCGCGGCGCTGTTCGATCAGCGGGTCGAACTTGCTGAACAGGTCCGGCCCGGAACCCTGCAACACCGCCGGACGATCGGTTTCGTCGATGCCTTCGGTCATGATTTGGCCGACCTCGCCACCGCGTCGATCAACTGGCCGTAAGTCTCGATCTCGGCCTGCTGGTTCATGCTGATGATGATGTCGAACTCGTCCTCGATCTCGGCGACGAAATCCATCACCGTCAGGCTGTCCCATTCGAGATCGCCGGCAAAGGTGGTCGCGTCGGTGATCGCCACGAGCTTCTTGTTGAAGGGTTCGATGATCCCGGCAATGCGCTCGGCGACGGCGGCGCGATCCATATTTGCACTCCTGAAGCGACTGGCCATCCAATCGGGGCGGCCCTGTGCCATCCGAATACGGCGGAAAAGCGGCCCGTCCAGCGTCCATTCAAGGATGTTGTCAAAGGTTACAATTTTGTGTCATCCACCGGCACATGGACAAGCCGGGGAAAACCGCCGAAATCGTGCCGATCGATCCGGCTGCGACCGCGCCGCCCGCGAAGGTGACCGCCACGCCCTCGATGCCCTCGCCGACGGGCTTTTCCAATCATGCGATCCATCTGGTCCGCACCTCGGTGCAGATGAACCTCGCGCTGTCGCAGATGGCCGACCAGAAGGCCTCGATCCTGATGGGCGCGACATTCGTGGTGTTCACTATCGCCGTGGGGCAGGCGCGCGGCGGGGACATTCCATACAGCCTGGGCGTGCTGGCCTTCTCGGCGTTTCTCTCGGCGTTGTGCGCGGTGTTCGCGGTGCTCCCGTCGATCCGCCCGCCCAAGCAGAACGTGGGGCAGATGAACAAGCTGTTCTTCGGCCACTTCACCCAGATGCCCGAGGCCGACTGGACCGATGCCATCGTCGAGGATCTGCGTTCCGACGAGACCGTGTTTCGCGCGATGCTCCACGATGTCTACCAGAACGGCCAGGTGCTCCAGGGCAAGAAATACAAGTACCTCGGCCGCGCCTATCGCATCTTCATCGTCGGGCTGTCGCTGACGCTGCTGACCTTCGTCGCCGAGCGCGCCGGGCTGCTGACTTAGACCAGCTTCCTGACCGCGGCCATGAACGGTCCGATCGAGACCGGTTTGGCGAGATAGCCTTCGGCGCCGGCCTGGCGGATGCGGTCCTCGTCGCCCTTCCCCGCATAAGCAGTGACCGCCAGAATCGGGATCGCGCGCAACTCCTTGTCGGCCTTGATCGCCTCGATCAGGTCGAGCCCCGAGATCGTGGGCAGGCTGATGTCCATGATCACCAGGTTGGGGACGAACTGGCGGGTGCGCTCGATCGCGACCTCGCCGTCGGCGACCGGTTCCACCGCAAAGCCGTTGGCGCGCAGCAAGTCGCAGAACAATTTGCGGTTGAGGTCGTTGTCCTCGACAACGAGGATGCGCTTTGCCATGCGCATGCTCTATGCCGAGCGAACGAGGCTGACAATTCTCCGCGAGCGTCCATCCCCCGCCGTCGATCCCCACGCGCTGGCGCTTTCCGCGCTCGGCTGGGTGCTCGCCGACGATGACCGCGCCGCGCGGCTGCTCGCGCTGACCGGGCTGACGCCGGACGCGCTGCGCGTGGGGCTGGGCGATCCGGCGGTGCTTAGCGCGGTGCTCGAATTCCTGTGCGGGCATGAGGCCGACCTCATCGCCGCGGCGCACGAACTGGGGGTCGAGCCGCAGACGCTGGCCGCGGCGCGTCGGGCACTGGCATGAGCAGACCCCTGATCATCACCGATTGCGACGAGGTGCTGCTGCACATGGTCGCCCCGTTCCGCGACTGGCTGGACGAGGCGCACGCCATCACCTTTGCGATGGAGGGCGCCGATTTCGGCCAGGCGCTCAAGCATCAGGATACCGGCGCGCTGGTCGAAGGGCCGGAAATCTGGCGTCTGCTCAATGCGTTCTTCGACACCGAGATGCATCGCCAGCTGCCAATCGTCGGTGCCGTCGCCGGGGTCGCGAAACTGGCCGAGCACGCCGACGTGGTGATCCTGACCAATCTCAACGACCACCGGCAGGTCACCCGCACCAATCAGCTGCGCGCCGTGGGAATCGAGGCGCGGGTGTTCACCAACCAGGGGCCCAAGGGCCCGGCGTTGCAGGCGATCCTCGACGAGTATCGCCCCGGGCACGCGGTGTTCATCGACGATCTGCCCCAGCACCACGGTTCGGTCGCCGAGATCGCCCCGCACGTCACCCGGCTGCATTTGTGCGGCGAGCCGCTGCTCGCCCCGCACATCGCCTGCGCGCACAAGGCGGGCCACGCCCACGCGCGGATCGACGACTGGGCCAGCGCGCTGCCATGGCTGCTCGAGCGCATCGAAGGAGTATCTGCATGACAATCGAGGAAAAGCTGGCCGAACTCGGCCTGACCCTGCCCCAGCCCGCGGCGCCGGTCGCGGCTTATGTCCCCGTGGTGATCGCGGGCGGCATGGCCTACGTTTCGGGGCAAGTCTCGATGAAGGACGGCCAGCTGATCAGAGGCCGGCTGGGCGAGAACATGACGCCCGAGGAGGGCCTAGCCGCGGCGCAGGCGTGCGGGTTGATGATCGTCGCGCAGCTCAAGGCTGCGCTCGGCGACCTCTCGCGGGTCGAACGGATCGTCAAGCTGGGCGCGTTCGTCAATTCGACCGCCGATTTCGTCGACCAGCCCAAGATCGCCAACGGCGCGAGCGAGTTGATGGTCGCTCTGTTCGGCGAGGCCGGGCGCCACGCCCGCAGCGCGGTGGGCGTGCCGGCGCTCCCGCTGGGCGTTGCGGTGGAGATCGACGCGATTGTCGCCGTTCGCGCCGATTGACCGCTGGCTCGCGCCGCAGTCCGGCGCGGCGCGCGTCGGCTGGCTGGGACAGCACACTTATGCCCATCGCGGAATGCACGGCGGCGGGCGGGTGGAGAACTCGCCCTCGGCCTTTGCCGCGGCGATCGAGCGCAGCCTGGGCATCGAATGCGACGTCCAGCGCAGCCGCGACGGGCAGGCGGTGGTCTTCCACGATTGGGATCTCGACCGGCTGACCGGGGAGATCGGCGCGGTCAAGGCGCGCGATGCCGCAGAGCTTGGCACGATCACGCTGACCGCAAGCGGCGACACGATCCCCACCCTGTCCAAGCTGCTGGCCCAGATCGGCGGCCGGGTGCCGTTGCTGATCGAGATCAAGTCGAAGCGCGAGGTTCGCTTCGCCCCGCTGTGCTTCGCGGTTCGTCGCGCGCTGGAAGGCTATCGCGGCCCGGTCGCGGTGATGAGCTTCGATCCGCGCGCGGTGGGCTGGTTCGCCCGCCACGCTCCGCATGTCGTGCGCGGGCTGGTTGTGACCGAGGAGGGCAGCCGGACACTTTCGGGGCAGTTTCGCCGCCACCTTTCGTTGTGGCAGTCAAAGGCCGAATTTCTCGCCTATGACGTGCGCGACCTGCCGAGCCGCTTTGCAGCGGCCCAGCGCAGTCGCGGCCTGCCACTGCTCACCTGGACGGTGCGTAACGAGGAACTGGCCGAACGGGCGCGGGCTTATGCCGACGCGCCGATCGCCGAAGGTGCGGGTTTGGAATGAGCCAGGCGATAACCGCCCGCATCGCGCGCGGAGTCTCCGATTTGCCGGCGTCAGAGTGGGACGCGCTCACCGCCGGCGCCAATCCTTTCATGCGCCACGCTTTTCTTTCCGCCCTGGAGCTATCGGGTAGCGTCGGCGGGCGCAGCGGGTGGACACCGCTGCCTCTGGTGATCGAAGACGAAGACGGTCGCCTCGCCGCCGCGCTCCCAGCGTATCTCAAGCAGCACAGCCAGGGCGAATACGTGTTTGACCATTCGTGGGCGGACGCCTGGCAGCGCGCCGGGGGAGCCTATTACCCCAAACTCCAGATCGCCGCGCCGTTCACCCCGGCGACCGGGCCGCGCCTGCTGACGCGCGATCCAGCCATGGCCGCGCCGCTGCTCGCCGCAGCGGAAAAGCTGTGTGCGATGCACGACCTGTCGTCGGCCCACGCCACATTCGTCGAACCGGGCCAGGTGCAGTCGTTCGAAGCGGCCGGGTGGCTGATACGCCGCGACATCCAGTTCCACTGGTTCAACCGCGGCTATGCCAGCTTCGACGCCTTCCTCGCTGCGCTATCCTCGCGCAAGCGCAAGGCGATCCGCAAGGAACGCGCCGCGGCGCAGGAAGGTGTCAAAATCCGCGCGTTCACCGGCCGGGAAATCCGCCCCGAGCACTGGGACGCGTCCTGGCAATTCTATCAGGACACCGGCAGCCGCAAGTGGGGCCGCCCCTATCTTTCTCGCGCCGCGTTCGACCTGTTCGGCGAGACGATGGGTGGGGACACCGTCCTGATGCTGGCATTTGTGGACGGCGCGCCCATCGCGGGGGCGCTCAACTTCCTCGGGCGCGAGGCGCTTTACGGCCGCTATTGGGGCTGCTCGATCGACAAGCCGTTTCTCCATTTCGAGCTGTGCTATTACCAGGCCATCGAACTGGCGATCGAACGCGGGCTGTCGCGGGTCGAGGCCGGGGCGCAAGGACCGCACAAGCTGGCTCGCGGATATGAGCCGGTGCAGACGTTTTCCGCGCACTGGATCGCCGATCCCGGTTTCCGCGCAGCGATCGAGGATTTCCTTGAACGCGAACGCGCGGGCGTGACGCAGGATCAGCTATTTCTGGGCGAAAGGACGCCGTTCCGGAAGAACTGATTTCCCGAGCAAAGCTCGAGAAAGATTGGCAATCAAGCTGCCCGCCGCGCCCCGGCGCTCAGCCATTCGCGTGCGCGGCGCTGGGCTTCGGCGATCTCGCGCGCGGTCATTTCCTCGGCGATGTCGGCGCGGCACCAGGCGCTTTCCTCGTGGCCCGCGACCGCGGCGAGGTTGAACCACTTGTGCGCCTCGATCAGGTCGCACGACACGCCATGACTGCCGGTCGAATAGGCGACGCCCAGATCGTAGTATGCCGCGGTATCGCCCTGCGCGGCGGCGGCTAGGCAGGCGGCGACCAAGAGGTCGGCGTTGCGTTCGTGGTCGATCGCGATCGGCTGCGCCGTGGCGGCAGCGATGCGGATGAAGCCTTGTTCCATGTCCCCAATTTCCCCTGTTCGCCGGACTTTCCCCTTCCGGCGATCCCCAACGTGTCCAATCAGGGTCAACAATAGGTTAACGCCGTTCGCACTTTCTCACGCGCGGCTGTTGCACTTTCACGACACTCCAACGGGGTTCCAGGTGAAAAGTCCGATTTCATTCGGCTGAGCTTAAGATTTCACCCGCTAACCGCCCGCCAAATCTCTTGGACGCTTGTGCGCGACTCATGCCCTCCTTATAGGCGCGCACAAACAGGCACTTGGCGTAACAACGCGGGTTCCTGGCCCAGGGGTACGGGTTTGGAGAGATGGGAATGGCCACCATACTGGCTGACGAGATCGACGTACTGGCGAAAGCCAAGCGCGCGTTGGCGGGCGACTATCTGCCCGGCGACGACGAACCCTACATGGGCGAGCCCCAGCTCGAGTATTTTCGCCGCCTGCTGCTCGAATGGAAGCGTTCGATCCTGGCCTCGTCGGCGGGAACGCTCCAGTTGCTGCAGGACGGCCCGATCCGCGAGCCCGATCTGAACGACCGCGCATCGAGCGAGACCGACTGGGGAATCGAACTGCGCACCCGCGATCGCCAGCGCAAGCTTATCGCCAAAATCGATGCGGCGCTGCGCCGGATCGACGAGGGCGAATACGGCTTCTGCGAAGTCAGCGGCGAGCCGATCGGGCTGGGCCGGCTGATCGCGCGGCCGGTCGCGACGATGACCGTCGAGGCGCAGCAGGCGCACGAAAAGCGCGAAAAGGTCTCGCGCGACAATTGACGTGCCGATTTCGCCAATCCTTGGCGATGCGTTAAGCAATTCTTCGGGTTCGTAAGCTATCGCGCAGGTTATGAGCATCACGCGCTTCGAGTTGGCGCGGGATGCGTGATCGCAAGGTTTTTCAATGGCCGAAGACGACCATCGCCACATTTCTCGCGACAGCCTGTTCTTGATGGCGGAATTGCGCGTGCCCGGGCAGGAAGAGCTGATCCGGGTCAAGGTGCGCAATCTGTCGGCGGGCGGGATGATGGCCGAAGGGCCGGTTCGGGCGGTCCGTGGCACGCTGGTCGAAGTAAACATCCGCAACGTCGGTTGGGTCGAAGGCGCGATCGCCTGGGCGCAGGGCGACCGCTGCGGCATCGCCTTCAGCGAAGACATCGATCCGATTATTGCCCGCTCTCCGGTGGTCATTGGCGAAGGCACGCCGCGCTTCGTCAAGCCGGTCGGGCAGTGGGTCGAACCCAAGCGGCTCCAGCGCAAGATCTGAGGATTCCGCGACGGTGGAGCGTGGCAGCAGATGACCTGCCGCCAATGCGATCCCGGCACTGACCAAACCCCACAACCCTGCTACAACCCAGCCCGATGCGGCGCGCGCCTGTCCTGATCTGCCTGCTCGCCCTGGTCGCAGGGGCCTGCAATCGCCGCGACGACGGGCCGGTCAGCGTGTCTGTGATCGGCGGAACCGACGCATTCGACCAGATGCGCGGCGTGCGGCTCAGCCCCGCGGCGCAACTGCTGCGCGCGGCCACGGTCGAGGGCCTGGTCGGGTTCGATGCCGAAGGCCGCGTGGTTCCCGCGCTCGCCGATCGCTGGATCGTGACCGAGGACGGTCAAAGCTATATCTTCCGCCTGCGCAACGGCGAATGGCCCGATGGCAGTGCGATCACCGGCGAAACCGCCGCCGCCACGCTGCGCCGGACGATCGCCGGTTTGCGCGGCACCGCGCTGGCGCGCGATCTGGCGCCAATCAGTGAAATCCGGGCGATGGCCGGGCGGGTGGTCGAAGTCCGCCTCTCGACCGCGGTCCCCGACCTGCTAGATTTGCTCGCGCAGCCCGAACTGGGCCTGCCATGGAAGAACCGGGGCGCCGGGCCGATGAAGCTGACCCGACGGGGCGGCGTCGCCGAACTCGTGCCGCTCGCACCCGAATCGCGCGGACTTCCCGCCCAGGAGGACTGGGCCGAGCGCGTCCGCGGCTTGCAGGTGCGGCCCGAAGCCGCCGCCGCGGCGGTCGCCCGGTTCGACGAAGGCTATGCCGACATCGTTCTGGGGGGGACGGTCGATACGCTACCGCTGGTCAGGACCTCGGGGCTGTCGCGCGGCAACTTGCGGCTCGATCCCGTGATCGGCCTGTTCGGGCTCGCGGTGGTCAGTCGCAACGGCCTGTTCGCCGAGCCCGAGAACCGCGAAGCGATTGCGATGGCCATCGATCGCGAGGCTTTGCTCGGCGAATTCAACGTCGGCGGGTGGGAGCCGACCACCCGGATCGTCTCGCCCGAAGCGGCCGACGATCTGGGCACGGTGGGCGAGCGCTGGGTGGGTCTCGATCTCGCCGCCCGCCAGGGCGTCGCCGCTGCGCGGATCGCGCGCTGGAACCAAGCGGGCAATTCGCCCCGCACCATCCGGATCGCGCTTCCCGCGACGCCGGGCGGGACGATCGTGTTCGAACGTCTGCGCACCGATCTGGCGGCGATCGGGCTCAAGACCGTGCGTGTCAAGGAAGCGCAGGACGCCGACTTGCGGCTGTATGATGCGGTGGCGCGCTATGGCCGGGTCGCCTGGTTCCTCAACCAGCTGAGCTGCGCCGCTGGGCGTCCGGTGTGCAGCGCCGAAGGCGACGCGCGGATGGCCGAGGCGCTGGCTGCACCCGATGCCGAATCGCGCGCTGCATTATTGGCCGAAGCCGAAGCCGAAATCACCGCCGCCAACGGCTTCATTCCCTTCGCCCGCCCGCTGCGCTGGTCCCTGGTGCGCGGCGACATTACCGGCTTCGCCATCAACCCGTGGGGTCTGCATCCCTTGTTGCCGCTCGCCCTCGCCCCCAGATAGCGGTTCGGAACAGCAAGGCGCAATTATGGACAGCGAGCGGGTACGACCACAACGGATGGGCTTCGAACTGCCTTCGCTTGGCAGCGATGCCGCGGCCGTGCGCCACCGGGTCGAGGCGATGGAGAAACTGCTCGAGCGCAGCCTGACCATCCCCGGCACCAGAATCCCGATCGGTCTTGACGCCCTGGCCGGGCTGATTCCGGTCGTCGGCGACCTGATCACCGCGGCGATGGGTGCGTGGATCGTGTGGGAAGGCCGCAACCTGGGCATGCCCAAGTGGCAGCTGTGGCGGATGGCGGCCAATATCGGCATCGATACCGCGGTGGGCGCGGTGCCGCTGGTGGGCGACGTGCTCGACTTCGCGTTCCGCTCGAACAGCAAGAACCTGCGCATCATCAAGCGCCATCTGGACAAACACCATCCGGCGACGCGGGTGATCGAGGGTTAGCCGCTCACTCCAGCCTCCCTCAAAAATCGACAGCAATCCCTTTGCGCTCCCAGTCGCCGAAGCGGGTGGGGTCGAGCGGGTCGTCCGAGGGCCTGGGCGCGCGAGGCTCGGGGACCGGGGAGTTGGTCCAGTGGGCGGGCTTCTTGAAGCCGGCGGGGCGAAGGGTGGCGCGTTTCATTGCTTTACTCTGCGCTCGCCCGCGGCTGGGCGCAATTGCCTTCGTCCGCCCCGCGCTCTAGCGCGCCGCACGTGACCCTGTCCGATCCTATCCCCGGCCTGCCCGCGAGGACCGCGGCACTGCGCCTGCTCGATGCGGTGCTGCGCCGGGGCGAGACGCTCGAGCAGGCCGGAGCGGCCGCCTCGCGCGGGCTCAAGGGCGAGGACCGCGCGCTGGCGCTGGCGATCGCCGCCGAGAGCTTGCGCTGGCTGACCGATCTCGACGCGCTGATCGACAGCGCCACGCAGCAGCGGCTGCCCGAAGACGCCAAGCCGCGCAGCGTGCTGCGGCTGATGCTCGCCCAGACGCTGCGCCTCGGCACTCCGGCGCACGCGGTGATCGCGACTGCGTTGCCATTGCTGAGCGGCGGACCGCGGCGGCTGGCGCACGGGGTGTTCTCGGCGCTGCTGCGGCGCAAGGCCCAATTGCCCGCGCAACCGACGCTGCCCCCCGCGGTTGTCGCGCGCTGGGAAGAGGCCCGCCCCGGCCGCACCGCCATCATCGCCGCCGCGCTGGCCGAGCCCCCGCCGCTCGACCTGAGCTTGCGCGATGCTGCCGAGACCGCGCAGTGGTGCGAACGGCTGGGCGGCACCACGCTCGCCCCCGGACACGTCCGCCTGCCGCGCGGGACCGCGATCGAATCGCTGCCGGGCTTCGCTGAAGGCGCTTGGTGGGTGCAGGATTTCGGGGCGAGCTTGCCCGCCCGACTCCTTGGCCCGGGCAACGGACAGCGCGCGCTCGATCTCTGCGCCGCGCCGGGGGGCAAGACGCTCCAGCTTGCGGCCGCCGGTTGGGATGTCACCGCGCTCGACAAGTCGGCGCGGCGGCTCGAACGGCTGGAGAGCAACCTTGCCCGCGCCGGGCTGAGCGCGCGAATCGTCACCGCCGATGCGCTGGACTGGGAGCCGGTGGAGCGCTTCGACGCGATCCTGCTCGATGCGCCGTGCACCGCGACGGGCACCTGCCGCCGCCACCCCGACGTGGTCCACCGCATCGCCGCGCCGCAGATTGCGGAGATGGCGGAACTCCAGACGGCGCTGCTGACGCGCGCGTCAGGCTGGCTCGCGCCCGGTGGGCGGCTGGTCTACGCGGTCTGCTCGATCGAACCCGAGGAAGGCGAGGCGCAAGTCGCCGCGGTCCCGCTGACGCCCGATCCGGTCTGCGCGAGCGAACTGCCCGCGGGGCTGTTACCCACCGCCGGCGGCGCCTTGCGCACCGACCCGGCGATGCTCGCCGAAGCCGGCGGCATGGACGGCTTCTTCATAGCTCGTTGGACGACCTGACAGTCAAATCTCAACCCGACTTTACTTTCGCCGCGAAGCTCTTGCGCAGCTTCATAAGCTTGGGCGGGATCGTCGCCAGGCAATAGGGATTGCGCTGGCCTTCGCCCTCCCAGTACTCCTGGTGATAGCCCTCAGCCGGATACCAGGTCGCGGTTCCCTCGATCTTCGTCACGACCTTGCCACCTTGATCGGAATTGGCCCGCGCGATTGCCGCCTCGGCCTCGGTGCGCTGCGAATCGTCGAGCGGAAAGATCGCCGAACGATACTGCGTGCCGACATCGTTGCCCTGGCGGTTGAGCTGGGTCGGATCGTGCGTGCCCATGAACACGTCGAGCAGTTGCGCATAATCGAGCACCGCCGGATCGAAGGTCACCCGGATTGCCTCGGCGTGCCCGGTCGCCCCACTGCAGACCTCCTTGTACGTCGGGTTATCGACGCTGCCGCCGATATAGCCGCTCTCCACCGCGCTCACTCCGATCACGTCGCGGAACACCGCCTCGGTGCACCAGAAGCATCCCCCCGCGACAATCGCCGTTGCCTGTTCGCCCATAGCTTCGTAACTCCTTCGCAGCGCGAGATAAGCAGCGTCCCCGCGCTTGTCATCGCCATGAGGAGAAATTCGATGCGCCCCATTGCTGCCCAGATTGCCTCAGTCACCCTGTCGTTGGGCCTCGCGCTTGCGGCCCCCGCCCTCGCCCAGACCACCGCACTGCCGCGCCCCGTGGCCGCCAAGGCGATCAATCCGGCGCTTGCCGCCGCGGTCGCCGATCCCCGGCGCGCCGAGGATCGCGCCCGCGACCAATGGCGCAAGCCGGCCGAAACGCTCGCCTTCTTCGGCGTCGCGCCCGAGATGAAGGTAGGCGAATACGCCCCGGGGGGCGGCTGGTACTCGCGGCTGCTCGGGTTGTACCTCGGGCCGAGGGGCAAGCTGGTCGGGCTCTATTTCGACCCGACCTCGGGCGCGTTCGCCGCCGACCGCCAGGAGGGCATCCGCAAGGGCGCGGCCAAGTATCCGGCCGACGTCGCGGGCTGGTCGGGACTCCCGGCCGAACGCTTCACCGCAATGACCCTGGAAACCATCCCCGATGCCGAGAAGGGCACGTTCGACCGAATCATCGTCGCGCGGATGATGCACAACCTGATGCGCTGGAACATCGCCGATCGCGAGATCAAGGCGATGCGTTCGCTGCTCAAGGACGGCGGAATGATCGGGATCGAACAGCACCGCGCCAGGCCGAACGCGCCGTTCTCCTATGCCGACGGCAACAAGGGCTATCTGCGCGAGGCCGACGTGATCAAGTTCATGGAGGTCAACGGTTTCGAATTCGCCGGGCGAAGCGATGCCAACGCCAACGCCAAGGATCCCGCCAACCACCCCGAAGGCGTGTGGGAACTGCCGCCGTCGCTGGGCACCAAGCGCGAGGAACTGAAGGCCATCGGCGAATCGGACCGGATGACGCTTCTGTTCCGTAAACGGCCCTGATAGGGCGCGGCGATGCGTGAAATCACCGTCGCCGCGCTTCAGCTCGCGCTCGCCGCCCCGGACGAGGCGGACAACATCGCCGCGGTCGCCGCGCTGGTGGAGCAGGCGGCGGCGCAAGGCGCGCGGATCGTGCTGCCGCCCGAGCTGTTCGCCGGATCCTATTTCTGCGCGCACGAGGACGAGGCGCGGTTTGCGCTGGCGCGCCCGCTGGGCGAAAGCGCGTCGGTGCGCGAAATGCAGCGGCTCGCCCGGACGCTCGATATCGCGATCCCCGCCAGCTTCTTCGAGCGCGACGGACAGCACTTCTACAATTCGCTCGCGATGATCGACGCCGGAGGAGAGATTCGCGGGACCTACCGCAAGAGCCATATCCCCGATGGCCCGGGCTATGAGGAAAAGTACTATTTCCGCCCCGGCAACACTGGCTTCAAGGTGTGGGACGTTGCGGGGGTACGGATCGGCGTGGGCATTTGCTGGGACCAGTGGTTCCCCGAATGCGCGCGGATCATGGCGCTGATGGGCGCCGAAATGCTGTTCTATCCGACCGCGATCGGCAGCGAGCCCTACGACGCCGATTTCGACACCAGCCGCATCTGGCGCCGCGCGATGCTCGGCCACGCGGCGTCGAACTGCATGCCCGTGATCGCCGCCAACCGCATCGGCGAGGAACACGGCCAGCGCTTTTACGGCCACAGCTTCATCGCCGACCAGTGGGGCGATTTCGCCGCCGAGTTCGGCCGCGACGAGAGCGGTACGCTGGTCGCCACACTCGATCTCGAAGCCGCGCAGCGTCACCGCGCCGGAATGGGTTTCTTCCGAGACCGCCGCCCCGATCTCTACCGCCGCCTCGCCGAGGACGTCTGAGCCCCACGGTGAACGGGCGTTACCTGGTCGCGCTGGGCGGCAATGTCCGCCATCCGCGCCACGGCGCGCCGCCCCGAGTCCTGCGCGCCACGCTGGATGCGCTCGATGGCGAACCGGGAATCGCGGTCGAGGCGGTTTCGCCGATCGTAACCAGCGCCCCGCTCGGCCCCTCGCGCCGGCGGTATGCCAACGCTGCCGCGATTCTCGCCAGCACCCTCGCCCCGCCCGAACTGCTCGCGCGGCTCCACGCGATCGAACTCCGTTTCGCCCGCCGCCGTCGCGGCCGCCGCTGGGGGGCGCGCACGCTCGATCTCGATATCGTGTTGTGGAGCGCAGGATCGTGGGCCTCGCCCGGGCTGTTCGTCCCTCACCCGGCCTTCCGCGAGCGCAACTTCGTCCTCGGCCCGGCGCTGGCCATCGCCCGCACCTGGCGCGATCCGCTGACCTGCCTGACCATCGCCCACCTCGCCGCCCGGCTTCGCCGGCCACATCCCCCGGCGCACCCGGTTGACCGCCACCGCCCACGCGCATAGGGCGGCTTGCGTCCCGCACGGGGGCCCTTAGCTCAGTCGGTAGAGCAACTGACTTTTAATCAGTAGGTCGCTGGTTCGAACCCAGCAGGGCTCACCACTTCTTGTATTTCAATGACTTAGTGAGCAGGAATGTCACTTTGTCGCTCACCATTGTCTCTCACTTTTTGGGCGAGTCGGGGTGTTGATCGCTTCTCGCTGCACCGTCATCCGCTTGCCGAGCGTAGCGTCACAGTCGTCCTGCAATTTGGTGATGCGAGACATCGATGAACGGTAGTCTGTCCCAATCATGCCTGCCGACCTACGGCTGGTCGGCGCTAAGCGTGTAAGCATGAACGCTGCTACCGCTCTGACCAGAGCGGAGGCGATGTAGGGCAAATGGTCTCCGGAAAATAGAAAAACAGTTCAGTTGCAGCGCTCTACCCCCACCCGCGCACAGGTCTCATAAGCCCGGTTAGGCCGATCCCCACAACGTTTCCGCCGCGGCAAGCGCATTGCCGCCGCGGCCGCCGAGTTCGCCAGCCAACAACTTGAGGCGATAAGTCCACAAATGCAGTGGGTGCTCCAGCGTCATGCCCATCGCGCCCATGAACTGGTGGAAATCGTAGACCACCGCGCGCGCGGTCTCCTGCGCGTGGAGTGCGGCGAGCGCGGCATCGGCGGGATCGAGCGTGGCCGCGGCCTTCATCGCCAGCCAGTAGACTCCGTTGGTACGGACCTGAGCCTCGGCGAGACGGTGGCGGAGGCCCTGAAAACTCGCCAGCGGACGCCCGAACTGCTGGCGCTCGGTCGTGTGTGCGCAGACGCTGGCAAGCGCGGCGGCGAGCAAGCCCGCAGACTCGGCGGCCAGCGCGATCCGCCAGTGGGTGCGCAAGAGGGCGGCGTCCACAGCGTGATCGGTCCGCGCTTCGGGGAGCGAGAGCAGCGTCGCCACCGGGTAGCCGAACAAGGCTTCGGGCTCGGCGCGGACTTGCCCGGCGGTGGCGACGAAGCTCGTGACGGAGCGCCCGGCCACGACCACCGTCGCACCTTCGCGCAGAAAGCGGACGGGGCGCAACAACTTGTCCTCTTCGACCATACACAGCGGCGAGCCAACGCCATCGCCCAGCAATGGCCGGACGATTGCCGAGGACGCAGCCTCGCTCGCCTGCGGAAGCCGCGCCAGCCGCTCGACCACGAGTCCGGCGGTGGCGATGCCGAGGTCGGGGTCGAAGCCGACGTCGAGGAAACCGCCGCCCGCCAGCGCCCGGTCGAGCCCGGGATCGGTCAGCGCGAACCCCGTCCCGTGCAGCGGCGCCGCTTCGTAGGGCTTGGCCAGCGAATCGAGCGCGTCGAGGACCGCGATCTGATCGGAGCTCAGCGAGAGGTCCATCACCTTGGCTCCCGCGGCAATTTCAGCACATCGTTGGCGATGATGTTGAGCTGGATTTCCGCGGCCCCCGCCGCGATCCCCGCAACGATCCCGCGCTGGTGGTGCATCTTGAGGTAGGGGTGCGCGTCGGCCAGCGCCTCGGGCAGATATTCGACGACGAATTCGGCTACACGGCGCTCGGCCATCACCGTGGCGAAGCGGGCGGACGAGCTTTCCGGCCCGACCGCTTCGCCCTGCGCGCGCTTTGTCACGATCGCGTAGCTCGCGGTGCGGGCGGCCTCACACAAGGCGGCGGCATGCGCGGCCTCGATCCTGACCGCCTCGCCGCTCCACCCGCCTTGCGCCTTGAGCACCGCCACCGCGCGGTCGCGCGCGGCGCGCGCCAGGCGGTAGCGCGGGATGCCGAGACGCTCGTTGACCAGGCTGAAGGCGATGATCTCCCACGCCTGTCCTTCGTCGCCGAACAGCGCCGTGGCGGGGACGCGGACGTCGTCGAAGAACACTTCATGGATGTCGCCCTCGCCGATCAGCGAGGGGATCGCGCGGACGGTGATCCCCGGCGTGTCCATCGGCACGAGCAGGATCGAGATGCCCTTCTTGCGGTCCTCGCCCGTCCGGCAGAGCAGGAAGCAGGTGTCGGCCAGTCCGGCATAGCTGGTCCAGATCTTCTGGCCGTTGACATGGTAGTCTTCCCCCACGCGCTCCGCCCGGGTGCGCAGCGAGGCGAGGTCCGATCCCGATCCCGGCTCCGAAAACCCCTGGCACCACAGCGCGGTCCCGCCGGTGATCGCGGGGAGGTAACGCTGCTGCTGTGCGGGCGAACCGTACTTGATCAGCGTCGGGCCGACCCAGTTGACGTTCATGTACTGCCCGCCGCGGGGTTCGCCCGCGACCCACATTTCCTCGGCGAGGATCGTCTGGTGCCATGGATCGAGCCCCTGCCCGCCAATCTCGACTGGCCAGTGGGGGGTGAGCAAGCCGTCTTCGGCCAGCTTGCCGCAGAACGCGCGCGCATATTCGGTAAGCGCGGGGGAGGCAGGGCCGTGCTGCGAGAACCGCTCCCAGTCATCGGGCAGCGTCGCGGCGAGGAAATCCTTAAGTCGCTGGCGGAACGCAGCTTCCTCGGCGGTCCATGCGAAGTTCATGCCCTGCCCCACAACCCAGCGGGTGCTACCGCCAGCCCGACATCGGCCAGCGCAAGAACGCCCGGCCGCGCCGCCTTGACCGTGCCGAGCACGTTGACCGCGGGCATCGCGGTCATCGTGTCCCATTCGTGGTTGCCCCAGCTTTCGGGCGGAATAAAGCGCAGTTTGGCGCGGATGCTCGGCTCGCCCTGGACCAGAATCTCGTAGTGGTCGTCGTCGAAATCCCACCCTTCGGTCAGGTCCTTGGTCAGGTACCAGGCGACGCGGATCTGGACCACGGTCCTGCCGTCGGCTTTGCCGTTCCAGCCGCCGCGCATCGCCGCGTTGGTGCCCTGCTCCATCACGAACCAGCCGAGATCGGTGCGCTTGGCGGCCTTGGCGTGCTCGATGAAGAATTCCATGTCGTCGAGCTCGAACTCGAGCGCCTCGGCGAGCCGCTCGACCGCATCGCGGAACGAGAGCAGTGCGCCCTGCGCGCGGGCCAGCACTTCGGGGGAGGCTTCGGACAGTGAGAAGCCGAGCGAAAGCCAGGTCTCGGCCGATTCGTACGTCGCGACATTCGCCGATTCGGCGATCGAGACCAGTTGGACGTCGCGGCACACCGCGGTCATCGTCGCGGCCAGGTTATTGACCCAGCCGGGATTGACCCCGGTGATATAAAGCGAGCTGTTGCCCCGCGCGCACGCCGCCTCGAGCGCGGCCGCGACTTCGCCCTTGACCCCGCCGAGGTTGCTGAGAAGATTGGTGCTGACCACGTCGAGCCCGCTTTCGAGCAGTCGCACGACATCGTCGAGGTCGGCCATGAACGGGGTGTAGAGCACGCTGTCCGCCCCCAATGCGATCAGCACGGCGATGTCGCTGGTCGCGATCACGCCAGTCGCGGACCGGCCGCACAGTTCACCCGCGTCCTTGCCGGCCTTGTCGTCGCTGTAGGCATAGACCCCGGCCAGCTCGAGCCTTGGATCGTCGAGCACCCCGCGCAGCGCGAGCTTGCCGACTTTGCCGGTGGTCCACTGGATAACCCGCAGTTTGTCCATCGCATCGACTCCCGCAGCCATGCTTCTGCCTATCCTCCCGCCCGTGCGCTTCCTAGGTCAGCCGGGCCGCATAGCGCCCACGCGATGCTCGCAGGCGCGCGCCTTGCGAGGCCGGGGCGCGCAGGCCAGAACATCGGCGATGACCGCCCGACTGGACGACCTTCGCGCCGAGGTGAGCGGCTGGCTGAGCGCCCACGTCCCGCGCGACTGGCGCGCCGCGGCGACGCACGAAGATTTCGTCGCCGGGCAACGCGCGTGGTTCGCGCAAATGGTCGCGGCGGGTTACGCGATCCCGCATTGGCCCGCGCAATGGCCGGGCGGCGGGCGCAGCCTTGCCGAGCAGAAAGTAATCTACGAGGAACTGGCGCGCGCCGATGCGCCGCGGCTGCTGCTGTCGTTCGTTTCGACCTATCACGCCTTCGCCACGCTCCACGAATGCGGGACGGCGGAGCAGCAGGCGCGCCATCTGCCGCGCATCCTGGAGGGCGAAACGTGGTGCCAGGGGTTCAGCGAACCCAACGCCGGGTCCGACCTAGCCGCGATCCGCACCCGTGCCGATCGGCAAGGCGAGGTCTATGTGGTCAACGGCCAGAAAGTCTGGTCAACGATGGCGCAACACGCCGACCGCTGCCTGCTACTGGCGCGGACTTCATCCGACGGCGCCAAGCAGGCGGGGATGACTTATCTGCTGATGGACATGAAGGCGCCCGGGGTCACCGTCCGCCCGATCCACCAGATCCAGGGCGACGAGGAATTCGCCGAGATCTTCCTCGACAATGTCGAGATCCCGGTGTGCGAGCGGGTCGGCGAGGAAGGCGCGGGCTGGGCGGTGGCGCAAGCTACGCTGGCTTCGGAACGCGGCTTGACGCTGATGGAACTCGCCTACCGGATGCGCGGCAACATGGGGCGGCTGGTCGCAACGATCCGCGCCGCGGGCTGCGCCGAAGACGCCGGAGTGCAACGCGAACTGGGCGAGCTGGCGACCCAGGTCGATGCGACTTGCGCGCTGGCCGACCGCTTCCTCGAAATGCGCATGGCCGGAGCCGAGCAGGCCGGAGACGCCTCGATCGTCAAGAACGCCTACTCGCGCGCCTTGCGCGCCTGGACCGATCTGGGGGTGCGGGTGGGGGGGATCGACGCACAGTATCGCGCAGCGATCACCTTCGGCGATCTCAACACCGGCAACTGGATGGCTGACTTCATGAACAGCTACGCCTGGACCATCGCCGGGGGCAGCGAGGAAGTTCAGCGCACGATCATCGCCGAACGCCTGCTCGGCATGCCGCGCGAACCCAAAGGCTGGGTTCTGTGACGATCGAGCTGGAGGAGCTGCTCGACGCCGCGCACAAGGCGTTTCCGCCCGACAAGCCGGTGCCGCGCGACGAAAGCTGGGCGCGGGTGGTCACACTGGGCTGGCTGATGCTCGACTTGCCCGAAGATCGCGGCGGGCTGGGCCTGCCGCCCGCGGCGGTTGCCACGATCCTGTTCGCGCAGGGCCGGGTGCTCGCAACTGCGCCGCTGATCCCCGCGCTGCTGGGTCTGCAAGCCATCGCCGCCTCGCCCGCGCTCGTGGATCGCGACGGGTGGATCGCGCGGATTTGCGGGGGCGAGTATGTCCCGCTGCACCTGCTGCCAAGCGCCGTCACCGCGCGCGCCGACGGCGCGCTCGACGGGCGGATCGCGGGAGTGTTCGAGGCCGATATGACGAGCCACATCCTCGCCGGGATGGCGGGGCGCTATGCGCTGATCCCGCTCGACGCGGCGGGGGTGGAGGTGGTCGAGCGCCCGCTGTGGGACGAGAGCCGCCGGTTGTTCGACGTGGTCCTGACCGGCTACGCGATCGACCCCGCGCTGGTCGTGGCCGAAGGAGCGGCGGCGAGCGCGCTGCACGAAACCATCTCGCCTGCCGCGCAACTTGCACTGGCCGCGGACAGCCTGGGCGGGGCGTCTGCCTTGCTCGAAATGACGGTCAAATACCTCAAGGTCCGCAGCCAGTTCGCCCGCCCGCTCGCGCTTTTCCAGGCGCTCAAGCACCGATGCGCCGATCTGAAGGTCGCGCTGTCTGCGGCTGAGGCGCTGTTGTGGAGCCGTGCCGACAGCGCGACGACCCCGCTCGAGATGGGCGCGATGAAGGCTCTGGCGACCACCACCGCGAAGGCCATCGCCGAAGAAGCGATCCAGCTCCACGGCGGGATCGGGCTGACCGACGAACATCCCTGCCACCGCTACATGAAGCGCGCCTTTCTCAACGCCGCGCTCTGCGGCGATGCCGATCACTGGAACGGCGCCAACGGCAGGCACTTACTCGACCCCCCCGGCTGAGGAGCGGCCCATGATACGTCTGGCCATCGCCATCGCCCTGACTCTGTCCACGCCGGTGCTCGCCCGCGAACCCGCCCCACCCGCGCACGCCCCCGTGCATGCTGACGCCGCCAACCCTGCGGCGGACGCCATGTTCGCCGCGCCTTTCGTCGACATCGACGAATGGCGCGATGCCCCGGTGCGACACCGCTACGTCCACGGCGGATTCAAGGGCACCGACACGCGGTTTTCATTCTACCTGCCCCCCATGGAGCAGTTCGGCGGGCGGTTCTTTCAGTACGTGACGCCGGTACCCGATAGCGAAAACCTGTCGCAAACCGCGATGGCGGAGGACGACAACACCGGCTTCTCGATCTCCTCGGGAGCCTATTTCGTCGAGACCAACGGCGGCGGCAAAAACGCCACTGCGGGCCCCGCGTTCCGTGCCGACCCGACCATCGGCGCCTATCGCGCCAACGCCGCGGCGGCGCGCTTTTCGCGGGTTATCGCGACGCAGATGTACGGACCGCGTCGCGTCTTTGGCTATCTCTACGGCGGCAGCGGCGGCGGCTATCGGACGATGGGATCGATGGAGCACACGCTTGGCGTGTGGGATGGCGCGGTGCCGTTCGTGCTCGGCACGCCGATGGCCTCGCCCAACAGTTTCTCCATTCGGATGCATGCGATGCGCCTGCTTTGGGACAAATTCCCGCAAATCGTCGACGCGATGGACGCCGGCGGCAGCGGCAATCCTTTCGCCGGTCTCGATCCCGAGCAGGCCGATGCGCTGCGCGAAGCCACGCAGATGGGCTTCCCGCCCGAAAGCTGGTTCGGCTACAAGACCATGGGGGTCCACGCCTTTACCGCGATCTATCAGGGCATGGTCATGGCCGACCCGACCTATTTCGAGGATTTCTGGAGCAAGCCCGGCTACCTCGGCTTCGCTCCCCCGGATTCGCTGAAGCGGGCGCGGCTGCAATTCCGAACGAAGGTCGCGAAGCCGCTCTCTGCGGAGGATCTCGAAGCGCGCGGGCTCGCCACCACGCGCCTGCCCGGCCAGCCGCGCGATAAGGGGCGCGGCAGCGCCGACCTCGCCTGGCAGGCACAGGTCAGCGACGGTTCCGCGCGACCGGTGGCGTTCGAGCTCGCAGATGCTCCGCCCGATGTCCGGTTCATGGGCGGCGACCTCTACGTGCTGTCGGGCCAAGCCCAGGGCACGCGCATCGCGCTGCTCGGCCTGAGCGGGAAGGTCGCCACCCTGGGTGTGGTCGCCGATCTCGTCGCGCTGGCCAAATTGAAACCCGGCGACGAGGTGAGAATCGACAATTCCAACTTCCTCGCCGCGCAAACCTATCACCGCCATCAGGTGCCCGACGCAAGCTATGCCAATTACGACCAGTTCCGCGGGGCGGACGGCACGCCGCGCTATCCGCAGCGCAAGATGCTGCTAGGCCCGATGTTTACCGCAGGCGCGGCGGGAGCTCCGCTCAGTGGCAAGTTCAGCGGCAGGATCATCCTCGTCCAGTCGGGTCTCGACCGCGAGGCGGTGCCCTATCAGGCGGACTGGTATCGCCGCCGGTTCGATGCGCTTTACGGCAAGGACGCGCCCGACAAGTATCGCATCTGGTTCACCGAAAACGCGCTCCACGGCCACAACGAAGCCCGCAGTGCGCCGACCCGGGTGGTGAGCTATCTGCCCCAACTCCAGCAGGCGCTGCGCGACGTTGCGGCGTGGGTCGAGCGCGGTGTGCCCCCGCCCGCGACCAGCGGCTATCGGGTGGAAGACGGTCAGGTGAAGCTCGCCGCCAGCGCGGCGGAGCGCAAAGGCATCCAGCTGGTGGTCACGCTATCCGCCAACGGGGCAGCGCTGGCGCGGGTCAGGGTGGGCGAAGCGGTGCGCTTCACCGGCACCATCGCCGCGCCCCCGGGGACGGGCAAAGTGGTCGGCGCCGCGTTCGATTTCGATGGCAGCGGCAAGTTCGCCACACCCGCCAGACCTGCCCGGCGTCAGAGCGCCAAAGTCACCGCCAGCCACAGCTTCGCCGCGTCCGGCACCTACTTCGTCACCTTGTGCGGGGCGAGCCAGCGTTCCGGCGACGCGCGCACGCCTTACGCCCGGCAGATCAACCTTGCCCGCGTGCGGGTGGTGGTGGAATAGCTGCCGGACCTCAGCCCATCAACGCCTTGGCCGCTGCGACGACATCGGCAGGCTGGACGAGGAACGCATCCTCGAGGACTTTGGCAAAAGGCACCGCGCATTGCGGGCCGCCGAGGCGCCGGACCGGCGCCATGAGCTGGCCGAATAGTTCCTCGGCGATGGTTGCGGCGATTTCCGCGCCGGGGCCGAAGTTGCGCACCGCTTCGTGGACCACCATCGCCCGCCCGGTCTTGGCGACCGATGCGAGCACTGTTTCCTTGTCCCACGGCGAGATCGTGCGCAGATCGACGATCTCGGCTGAAATGCCCGTTTCGGCGAGCCCGGCCAGCGCCATCTGGCAACGCATGACCTGCGCCGACCAGGTTATGATCGTCAGGTCGCTGCCTTCGGCAACCACCTTGGCCTTGCCCAAGGGAATCGGCCCCTGATCGGCGGCGACATCGCCGGGCACGAACAGCGTCATCCCGTTCTCGATGAACAGGCAAGGGTCGGGGTCCTGGATGCACGACAGCAACAGCCCCTTCATGTCCGCCGGGTTCGACGGCGCGACGACCTTGATCCCGGCGGCGTGGGCGAACCAGCCTTCGAGGTGATCGGAGTGCTGCCCCGCGGTCTGCCAGCCCGCGCCGGTCAGCGTGCGGATGACCATCGGTACGCTGGTCTGCCCGCCCGACATGAAGCGCAGCTTGGCGGCGTGGTTGAAGATCATGTCCATGCAGACGGTGGTGAAGTTCATCAGCATGATCTCCGCCACCGGCTTGTACCCGGCCATGGCGGCACCGATCGCCGCGCCGATGATCGCCTGTTCGGAGATCGGCGTGGTGCGGACGCGGCGGTCGCCGAACTTGGTCGAAAGCCCCTTCATCGTGCCGGTCACACCCCCGCCCTCGCGGTCGGCGATGTCCTCGCCCAGCACCAGCACTTTGGGATCGGCGGCCATCGCCTCGTGCATCGCGGCGTTGATCGCCTGGATGCCGTTCATCTTGAGCATCCCGGTCATGCCGCGATCTCCTGTTCGAACACATCGCGGCGCAGTTCGTCCACCGAGGGCAGCGGGCTGTTCATACCGAACTCCTGCGCGGCGGCGACTTCGGCTTCGATGTCGGACTGCATCGCGGCGAGCTGTTCCTCGCTGGCATGTCCACCGGCGATCAGCCGCGCGCGCAGCGCGGGCAGCGGGTCCTTGGCGAGCGCTTCGTCTTTCTCTTCCTTCGTCATGTAGAAATCGTCGTCCCCGAGGACATGGCCGAGGAAGCGGAAGGTCGTGCATTCGAGCAGCGTCGGCCCCTCGCCCACGCGCGCCCGCTCGATCGCCTGCGAGACCGCGGCGAACATCGCGTCGGGATCGTTGCCGTCGACGGTGAAGCCCGGCATTCCGTAGGCCTCGGCGCGGCGCGAAATGCGATCGACCGAGGTCGAGACCTCGTAGCGGGTGTGCTCGGCGAACCCGTTGTTCGGGCACACGAACAGCACCGGCAGCTTCCATACCGAGGCGAGGTTGAGCGATTCGTGGAACGCGCCGATGTTCGAGGCGCCGTCGCCGAAGAACGCGACGACGACGCGCCTGCTTTCATCGAGCAGCGCCGCCCAGGCGAGCCCGTTGGCGATTGGCATTGACGATCCGACCACCCCGGTGGTCACCATTACCCCGGTTTCGGGGTGGGTCAGGTGCATCGGCCCGCCCTTGCCCTTGCAGGTCCCGTCGATCCGCCCGGCGATCTCGGCCCACAGGGGCTTCAAGGGCATGTCCTTGGCGACCATGTCCTGGATGCCGCGATAGATCGTACAGATCTGGTCCTCGTTGGTCAGCAGGTGGCCGATCGTCGCCGGGATCACTTCCTGCCCGCGCGCCGAATAGTACGGCATAGTCAACCGACCGCGGCGGATCGCGGTGCGGATCGCGTCGTCGTTGCGCTCGATCCGCAACATGCGGCGATAGATATCGACCAGCGCTTCGCCATCGGGTTTCGGGGCATTGCTCAGCTCGGCCATGAAAGTCCTCTTCGGCGCCGGGGAACGGGCGTTTCGTGTCGGGCGTATGGCGAAAGAGGTCAACGCGCCGGAGCGATATCTGCGCGGCGGGACGAGCGCGCGGGCGCATTCGCGGCCATGGTGGCGCGCGTCAGGAACGGGAAACAGCGATGGACGACAATGACACCGTTGGATCGCGTGCCGAGCGCGTGGTTGCTCTCGAAGCGGAGCTGGAAAGCGCGGGCGAAGTGGCGATCGCCGAAGAAACCCTACGCTACACGCGTGCGGCGCTGCACGCCTGGGTGGATTCGGTGGTCGCGGTGGTCTCGTCCCCCGGAGTGGGCCGGGTCACATTGATTCATGCCGACGGCAGCCAGTCGGGCATTGCCTCGCCCACTTTGCCGTTCCTGCTTTCGCGCCCGGCGCGATTCGGTGTGGAGGTGAAAGGCGGCTAGGCCATCTCCACCACGACCCGCCCCGCCGCCTTCCCGCTCGCCGCTTCCTCCATCGCTGCCCGGAACTCCTCGAGCGGATAGCTGCGGGCGATGGCGGGCTTGAATACCCCAGCATCCGCCAGGGCGAAGACGGCGCGCATGTTGTCCCGCGCTGCGTCGGGCTCGTTCACCCCGAACTGGCGCAAGTCGACCCCGATGAGGCTCGCCCCCTTGAGCAGCGCGAGGTTGGTGCGGAACTGCGCGATCCCCGCCGTGAACCCCACCACCAGGTGCCGCCCGTTCCAGCCCAGCGAGCGGAACGCGGGTTCGGTCGCCGCACCGCCGACCGGATCGAACACCACGTCGATGGCTTTGCCTCCTGCTGCGGCCTTGACCCGGTCACGCCAGTCCCCGGCCCGCGCCTCGATCGCCACGTCGGCACCCCCGGCCAAGGCGAGCGCACGCTTTTCGGGCGAGGAAGCCGAGGCGATCACCCGCGCGCCCAAGTGCTTGCCGAGCTGGACTGCGGCGTACCCTGTCGCCCCGCCCGCGCCGAGCACGAGCAGCGTCTCGCCAGTCCGCAACGCCGCGCGCAGGACGAGCGCGTAATGCGCGGTGTAATAGCTGACGGGGAACACCGCCGCCTCGGCAAAGCTCAGCCCTGCCGGCTTGGCGCGCACGCTGCGCAAGGGCACGTTGACCGCGTCCGCCAGAAGCCCGCCCCAGCTGCTGGCGATCACCGCGTCGCCGAGCGCGAAGCCCTCCACCCCCTCGCCCAGCGCCGCGACGGTCCCCGCACATTCGCTACCGGGGATGAACGGCACCGGCGGCTTGACCTGATAGTTGCCCGCCGCGGTCAGGACATCGACGTAGGACAATCCCGCCGCCCCGATTGCGACGCGAACCTCGCCCGGCCCCGGCGCGCCGGGATCGTGCTCGACCAGGCGATAGCCTGCGGGCGGTCCCAGCGTCTCGCCGATCACAGCGCGGCCCACTATGCGCGCGCCTGCGGATAGCGGCGCAGTGCTTCGGCGGTGCGGGTGGGAATATGCTCGCTGGGGAATATCTCCGGCGCGACGCTGGCCTGCTTGAGATAGGCGCGCGCGAGTTGCGACTTGTGAACGTCGGTCGGACCGTCGGCAAAGGCCAGCCCCATCCCGCCCGCAAACCAGCCCGCGAGCGGTAGGTCGAGCGAGATGCCGAGCGAGCCGTGGACCTCCAGCGCGCGGCCCATCACGTTCATCCATACGCTGGCCATCGCCACCTTGCACATCCCGATATGGTTGCGGCTGGCACCGTGGGGCATCCGCCCGGCCTCGATCTCGTCGATGATCCACGCGGTCTTGAGCACCAGCAGGCGGAACTGCTCGAGCTCGATCAGCGAATCGGCGATCTTGGCCTGGACCATCTGGTGATCGCCCAGCATCCGCCCGCGGGTGCGGCGTGAGACGGCGCGTTCGAGCATCATGTCGATCGCCCGCTGGCACTTGCCGACGGTGCGCATCGCATGGTGGATGCGTCCCCCGCCGAGCCGCGCCTGCGCCACCCTGAACCCCTCGCCCGGCTTACCAAGCATGTGATCGAACGGCACGCGCGCCTTGTCATAGCGGATGTGCGCGTGGTGCCCGTCCTCGGGATCGGGGTCGCCGATGATCGCCACGTTGCGCAGAATTTCAACGCCGGGCGTCTCGGCGGGGATGATGAACATGCTCATCCGCGAAGTCAGCGGGGCGTCGGCATCGGTCACTGCGATAACCAGCAGGAACGCGGCGTGGCGGGCGTTCGACGAGAACCACTTCTCGCCCTCGATCACCCACTCGCCTGTCCCGGACCCCGATCCGGGATCGCCTTCCTGCCAGGCACGGCAGGTGAACTCACCCGGATCGGCACCGCCCTGCGGCTCGGTCATCGAGAAGCACGAGACGATCTCACCCGCCATCAGCGGGGCGAGGTATCGGGCCTTCTGCGCTTCGGTGCCGAACAGCGCGAGGATTTCCGCGTTGCCGGTATCGGGCGCGGCGGTGCCGAAGACGGTCGGTGCCCAGTTGGAACGGCCGAGAATTTCGTTCATCAGGGCAAGCTTGACCTGGCCATAGCCCGGTCCGCCGAGTTGCGGGCCGAGGTGGCAAGCCCACAGCCCCTGCGCCTTGACCTGGTCCTGCAACGGCTTGAGGTGCGCCCGCGCGGCGGCGTTGGCGGTGTCGTACTGGACCCCCGGTTCGGGGAACAGCAGATCGAACGTCTCGCACTCCTCACGCACGAAGCGCGCCATCCAGTCGAGCTTTTCCTGGAATGCCGGGTCGATGCTGAAATCCATCACTTGATCCTTGCAATTTGCGCCGCGGCATCGCTGAAGCAGGTTTCGACGATCCGTGCGAAGAAGCGGCCGGTGTCTTTGGGCAAGTGCCCCGCCTCGGCCTGGGCGACCTTGTATTCGAGCAGGCAGCCCGACTTGAACCTGGCGAGCAGCGAGAAGTAAGCGAAATCGGCGATTTCGCGCCCGGTCCCCGCGCAGTAATAGCGCGCCAGTTCCTGCCGCGTCGGGAACAGCCGCGGGTCGCTGAGCGCGGTCTCGCTGACCTGGTCCGGCACCTCCTCGTCGCGCATCGACCCTGTGAACCAGCCGAGGTCGAGCATGGGATCACCGATCGTCGACAGCTCCCAGTCGATCATCGCCGCGAGCCGCGCAGGGTAGCCGGGGCGGAACATCATGTTGGGGGTGCCGACGTCGCCGTGGATGATCCCGGTGACTTCGCGCGACGGCACGTTCGCGCGCAGCCAGACCTCGGTCTCGGCATAGCCGGGCAGGTGCCGTCCTTCGTAGCCGTAGCGCTGCTTATAGCTCGCCAGCTGCCCGGCCCAGCGATCGACCTGGCGGGCGAGGAAGCCCTCGGGCTTGCCGAAATCCTCAAGCCCGATCGCGCGGTAATCGACGTTGGCGAGCGCGATCAGCCCGTCGAGAACCGCGAACGGGATACCATAGGCGCATGGGCTGGTGTCGAACGGGGGCTCGTAGGCGATCTTCTCGTTGCGCAAGTTGGGCGCCCAGCCTCGGACCCGTTCCATCACATAGAATGGCGCGCCGATTACCGCGGCATCGGGGCAGGCGCCGTGGCAAACCGGATGCGGCACGTCGGTCTGGTTGAGCGCGGTCAGCACCCGCGCCTCGCGCAGCACGCCCTTCTCGGCGCCCGGCGGCGGCACCGCAGGCGGGCGGCGCAGGACCATGTCGGCGCGGCCGCGGTTGAGCGTGAGCACCACGTTCGAGGTGCCGCCACTGAGCAGCGCGGTGGTCAGCGGACCGTCGCCCAGCCCCGGCACGTGCGCGTCGAGCCACTCGGTCAGCGGACCGATCGGCGCGAGTCCGGCCAGGTCGTGGACGATTGCACTCATGGGCGCAGCATCGCCCGCGCCAGCGCCATGATCCGGTCGAGATCGCCCTGCGCCGAAGGGATCGCCTTGCGGTAGGTGGCGAAACCGTGGACCGTCCCCGCGGCCTCGTAGTAGGCGACCGGCACGCCCGCCGCGATCAGCTTGGCGGCGAAGGCGCGTCCGCCGTCGCGCAACGGATCGAGCGAGGCGGTGGCGAGCACCGTCGGCGGAAGGCCGCGCACATCGCCCAGCAGCGCCGAATGGCGCGGGCTGTTCTTGTCTGCGGCGTAGGCCTTCTCGAAAAAGTCCATGTCCGGGCGGTTCAGCCCGTACCCGTCCGAGAACGCCTCCATCGACGGATAACTGCGCGAGGCGTCGGCCATCGGATAGAGCGGGATCAGCAGCTTCAGCGGCACCGCCGCGGGCTTGTCACGCAGCGCCATCGCGGTGACCAGCGTCAGCGTCCCGCCGGCGCTGTCGCCGGTCAGGATCAGGCCATCGACCTCACGCCCCAGCGCCTTGCCGTTGGCGGCGATCCACCGCGCCGCGGCTTCGGCGTCGTCGGGCGCGGCGGGCCACTTGTTTTCGGGCGCGAGGCGGTATTCGACCGAGACCACCGGCAGATCGAGCTGGCGCGCCATCTCGGCGGCGAGCGGCGCGTGGGTGGCGATCCCGCCCGCGACGAAACCACCGCCGTGATAGAGCACCACCACCGGCCCCGCCGGGCGTTCGGCCCGCGGATCGAACAGGCGCAGGTCGATCGTCCCGACGGGACCGGGCATCGTCAGCGCGCGATCGACCGCGATGACACCCAGCGGCGCCTCGATCTCCGCAAACATCCGGGCCATCATCTCGGGCGGAATCCGGCGCATCATCTTGACGCCTTCGTCCGACATCGGCGGGCGCTGGCGGGTTTTCGACGCTTCGAGGAACGCCTTGGTATCGGCGCGGACTGCGGGCGGCTCCGCCTGCGCGAGCGCAAAGGGCGCGCCCAGCGCCAGTGCCGCCACTGCAAGGGCCGTTCGCGCAAGATGGGTGAGCTTCATGGTCGTCCTTTCAAGGGGCGGAAAAGTCATACGATCTCACTGAGGGCCACCCAGCGCCGCTCGGCGCTGGCGACGCGGATCGCCTCGAGCTGGCGTTCGATTTCGAGCGCGGTGGCAAAATCGGGTGAGGCTTTGCCCTTGCCCTCGATCGCCGCGACCATCGCCTGCATCGAGAGCGCCATCGGAAAGCTCGGCTGGATCGCGGCTTCGCCGTTGAGCGCAATGCCCGGCGGATCCCGCAGATCATCGGGAATCGCCAACTCGGCCATCGCCTCGCCGACGCGCGCGCAGTGCAGCGTGCAGTCGCGCGCGGTGGGGAAGCTGGGCGAGCGCGTGGCCAGGCGGCCTTCGGTGCCGAACACGTCGATCGACCAGCCCGAGGGGACGCTCATGCTCCAGCTCGCCTGGAGCTGCATCGTCAGCCCCGAGGCGAACTTGAGGATCACGCTGGCGGAGTCGGTGGTTCCTGGATGCACCACCTCGCCATCGGGGAAGCGCCACTCGCTGAGCAGTTGCGTGGTGTCGGCGGCCAGCTCGACAACCGGGCCGAACAACCACGAGAGCATGTACAACATATGCCCGCCGTTGTTGCGCATCGCGCTGACGCCCGCGGCGGGGTCGGCGAACCAGTTGTAGGGAAACCGCTGGTCGGGGCGATTGAACAGCGAGAGGTTGAAATGGCAGGTCCCGCCCAGCGGCTTGCCGATGAAACCCTCGTCCAGAAGTTCGCCGAACCGGCGATGCGCGGGCAGGAATTCGCTGAACGCATCGACCACGCCGATGCTGGCGCTTTTGCGCCACGCGGCGTCGATCCGCTTGGCCGCTTGCCAATCGGGCGCATGCGGGCAGCCGTTGTAGACGTGCTTGCCTGCCTCCAGCGCCGCCAGAACCATCGGCAGCCGCACCGCCGGGCGCGTTCCCAGGTCGACGATGTCGATAGCGGGATCGGCGCACATTTCGGCGGCGTTCCAGAACGCGCGCGGCAGGCCGAGCCTGGCTTGCGCGGCCTCGGCGGTTTCACGCCGCGAGGTGCAGATCGCGGTGACCTCGACGCCGGGAACCGCGCGCCATGCGGGCAGATGCGCGAACGCGCCCCACGCCGCGCTGACGATCCCGACCCGCAGAGTCACCGGCTCAGTCGATATAGCCGATGACGGTTCCGACGTCGTAAGTCTCGCCCTCGACCGCGACGATCCGCAGCTTGCCGCTAGCCGGGGCCTCGACCTCGTTGGTCGATTTGTCCGCTTCGAGCAGGTACAACGGCTCGCCTTCGGTCACTTCCTCGCCTTCGCCATAGAGCCACTCGGCAACCTGCCCCTCGTTCATCGAGAAGCCGATCTTGGGGAGGAGGATTTCGGTGGTCATGCGAAGTGCGTCCTTGATCTTGCGATTGTTGCCATCTGCCTATCGCTTCGAGGCAATGCGGCAATGGCGCGCGCGGGGATATCGTTGCCGCGATTGCGCTCAGTACCCCCGCGTATCAGTCCAGTTCTCGGTCTCTCCGGGCTTGTAGGTCTTGCCCGGAATACGCCCGGATCGGGTCCGCAGATCAAACCCGATAGCGTCCGCCCCGCCTTCGATCGGCACCCCGAACGAGGCCAGCGCCCAGCTGGTCATCACGTAATGGCCGATGGTGAAAGTCAGGTCCATCAGCTGCCGCTTGTCGAGCGTCTTGCCCAGGGTTGCCCAGGTCGCGTCGGAGATGCAGTTGGCGTCGATCAGATCGTCGACCGCCTGGATCAGCGCGGCGTCCTCATCGGACCACGCGCCCCCCGCAGGATAGTCGCGGATTGCGGCGATGTCGTCCAGGCCCAGCCCGGCGTTCATCGCATAGCCGACGTGGTTGTGCCATTCGTAGGCCGACTTCACCCGCCAGCTCACCCGCAGGATCACGATCTCGAGCTGGCGCGTGGAGAGGCTGTTGGCCATCAGGAAATGCTTGCCGAACTGGTTGAAGACTTTGCCCAGCGCGGGATGGTTGCCCATGACCATCATGACGTTGGTCTTGCTGCCTTCTTCCCACGCATTGGGTTCGCCCCAGAAGGCGAACACCTCGCGCGCGTCGTCGGTCCATTCTTCGCGCGGGCAATGGGGAATGCGCGGGACGGTCGGCTCGGTCATGGCATCACAGCCCTTCGAAGAGAAAAGCGCGATAGTTCGCGCCCGCCATCCGGTGGGGAATCGCCGCCTGGTACTCATCGCTGGCGTACCATGCGCGGGCAGCGGCCATTGTCGGGAACTCGAGCAGCACGACGCCGTCGGGCGCCTCGCCCTCGATCGCTTCGAGCGCACCATAGACCGCCAGCGGCTTGATCCCGAAGCGCTCGACATAGCTGCCCGCGTGCTCGCGGTTGAGCCCCGAATAACGCTCCATGGCGCTCGCATCGAACACCGCGCCTTCGCGAATGAAGATCATGTAGGCGGCCATTGGTTACCCCTCGTTCAATGCGCCATCGCGGGCTGAAGCTTGCGTGTATCCCAACCGCCGGCGCGTTCGAAATCGGCGCGGCAGGCGCGGCTTGCCAGCCAGGCGAGCAGCGCCGCTGGCGCCCCCACCAGCAGCACCGCGCGCATCGCCATGCGCAGCGATTCGGTCCCGTAGGCAGGGGCGAGCATGTCGCTCAGCCAGCCGACGAACGCCGGCCCGCCGCCCAGTCCGATGACGTTGATCGTCACCATCAGTAGCGCCACCGCGACCGAACGCGAGTGCGCCGGGGCGAGCCCCGATATTACCGCCATCAGCGGCGCGGCGGAGAGTCCGCCGATCAGCATGTTGAGCCCGATCAGCGGGAACACGCGTTCGACCGGGCCGGTCAGCATGATCCAGGCGATCGTCGTCGCACCGACCGCGCTGAATACCTGGATCCAGATGTACCAGCGCAAGTCGCGGCGGCCGAGGAAGTCGGCCAGCGGTCCACCGACCGAATGGCCGATCACCGAGCCGAGGAACAGCGCGCCGCCCATCCCTATCCCGGCGTCGCGCGCCGACATCCCGTGGCTGCGCTCCATGAACGCCGGGGTCCAGCTGACCAGGCCCATCGTGATCAGGGTGGTCAGCGCAGACCCCGCGATCAGTAGCGGCAAGGTTTTGATCTCCAGGATTTCGCGGACCGTCTCGCCGAACGGGCGGGTTGCAACCTCTTCGACGGTGCGTCCGTCGGCCAGCCCTGGGGGGACGTCGCGCAAGGTCAGCCACACGATCGGCACCAGCACCAAGCCGGGAATCGCGGCGTAGAGCATCGCCTGGCGCCAGCCGAACTCGCTGGTCAGCCAGCCGCCCAGCGCCGGGCCGGTGAGGTGTCCGAGCGAAGCGCCGAGCAGGAACACCGCCAGCGCGGTGGCGCGCTGCTTCAGGGGAAACAGATCGGCGATCCAGCTTTGCGACGGGGGGGTGAAACCGCCCTCGCCCAGCCCGATCGCGGCGCGACCGATCAGCAGCATCGTGAAGTTCCTGGCATAGGCGCACAGCACCACCGCCACGCTCCAAGTGGCACAGGCGATCGCCACCAGCTTGCGCTTCGACCAGCGGTCCGCCACCCGCGCCAGCGGGATAACCGCCAGGATGTAAACGAACGTGACCGCCAGATCCTTGGCCAGCCCGATCTGGGTGTCGCTGAGGCCGAGGTCGGCCTTGATCGGCCCGACCATCACCGACATCATGTAGCGTTCGCCCACCACCGAGGCCGAAACCAGCATCATCACGAACAGGAACCACGAGCGATAGGCCATGCTCGGCAGGCTTCCGGCGAGCGGTGGAGACGCGGATTCCGGGGTGTCCTGAGTTTGGTTCACGCTAGTCTTTTCCCGGCGACAGGTTCGAGGAACTGCGTCGGATCGCTCAACGCAAGGCGACCCTATACTGCTGCGGACGGACGGGAAGCTGGGCCGCTCCGGTTATCGCCGGTGCGATTGCGCCAAACTGGCGCGGCGCGGTTCGCCGTGCGATAGCCGCCGGTATTGTCCGGGCCGGACAAATTTCACTGAGCAGGAGCCCGCCATGGCCGAAGCCTATATCATCGACGCCGTCCGCACCCCGCGCAGCATCGGCAAAGTCGGCAAGGGCGCGCTCAGCCACATGCACCCGCAACATCTCGCCGCCACGGTGCTCAAGGCGCTCAAGGACCGCAACGACCTGAACACCGCCGATGTCGACGACATCATCTGGGGCTGTTCGGCCCAGGCCGGGCTGCAAGGCGGCGACATGGGGCGGATGGCGGCGCTCGACGCCGGTTTCGACATCAAGGCCAGCGGGGTAACGCTCGACCGGTTTTGTGGCAGCGGGATCACCGCGACATCGTTGGCAGCCGCGCAAGTCATGTCCGGGATGGAAGACCTGGTCATCGCCGGGGGCACCGAGATGATGAGCCACGTGATGGACTATGGCGCGAAAGTCCGCGCCGCAGGAGTCGCCGCTGCGGGCGGGCTGGGCACGGGCAACGCCCGTCTACAGGCCAGGCATCCGCAATCGAACCAGGGGGTCGCCGCCGACGCGATCGCGACGATCGAAGGGATCAGCCGCGCCGACCTCGAAGCGTTCGGGGTCGAAAGCCAGCGCCGGGCAGCGGTGGCGATTCGGGAAGGCCGGTTTGACAAGTCGGTGGTCCCGGTGCTCGATGACGACGGCAACGTGGTGCTCGATCACGAGGAATACCCGCGGCCCGAGACCACCGCGGAAACGCTGGCAGGCATGAAGCCGGCGTTCGAGATGTTCGGGGCGATGCCCTCGGCCAAGGACGGCCCGACCTTCAACCAGCTGATCAACCAGAAGTACCCCGACGTGAAGATCGAGCACGTCCACCACGTCGGCACCTCTTCGGGAGTGGTCGATGGCGCCGCCGCGTTGCTGCTCGCCTCGAAGGACTATGCCGACAAGCATGGGCTCAAGCCGCGCGCGCGGATCGTCGCGACCGCCAATATCGGCGATTGCCCGACGCTGATGCTCAACGCGCCCGTCCCCGCGGCCAAAAAGGTGCTGGAAAAGGCCGGGCTGACCAAGGACCAGATCGACGTGTGGGAGATTAACGAGGCCTTTGCCGTCGTTGCCGAAAAGTTCATCCGCGACCTCGATCTCGACCGCGCCAAGGTCAACCCCAACGGCGGCTCGATCGCGCTGGGCCACCCGATCGGGGCGACCGGCGCGGTGCTGATCGGCACCGCGCTCGACGAGCTCGAGCGGACCGGCGGTCGTTACGGCCTGATCACGATGTGCGCCGCGGGGGGTATGGCCCCGGCGATTATCATCGAACGGGTCTGAGGCGGAGCGATCCCATCGAAACGCCACGATCACTCCAACGCGACATCTCGCTCAAGCTGACGGTCGTCGCCCGCCAGCTGCGCAAGAGCTTCGACAAGCGGATCGAGGCGGTGGGGGTGACTCGTTCACGCTGGACCGCGATCGCGGTGGTCGCCTCGCATCCCGGGGCGACGCAGCGCACGATCGCCGAAACGCTCGACATGTCCGAGGCGGCCGCGGGGCGTCTGGTCGACCGGCTATGCCACGAAGGCCTGCTCGAACGCCGCGCCAAGGCGGACGACAAGCGCGCACGCTGCGTGTTCGTGACCAGCGCGGCTCGCCCGATCCTCGAACAGCTCGGCGCAATCGCCAGTGAACAGGAAGCCAAAATCTTCCGCGGGCTGACGGAAGCAGAACTGGTCGAACTCGACCGGCTGCTTGGTGCGATCTATTCCAACATCGGCGCATAAAAAAACGAGCCGACTCTTGCGAGGCGGCTCGTTTCAAGCGGGCGCCGAGGGAGGGCCGGCGCGCCGGAAATCAGATGCCCGCGGCGAACACGGCGGGGGCACCGGAGAGAAGCGCGGTCAGTGTCATCGCGACGATGGAAATGGCGTAGGCGAACTTGGTCATGGTCGGTCCTGATCGATGGGCGAAGCGGGCGCGCCGTCATTGCTAACCTAGGTTAGTGAATGGATGGTTAAAGTCAATTGCTTTGATTGCAACTCAGGTTGAATTTTTTGCAAGCAAGCTCTGCCTTCAACTGCATCGCCCCACCCGTCTTTCGCAAACGATAGCCACACAGCCACGCTCGTCCGGCTCGAGCACCAACGCACCGGTCGTCGCCCGTTCGCGTTGTTTCCTGTCTGGCGTTATCCCGCTCTCTCCGACGGGGGGTAGTGTGCAGCCGCATTTCTCGCAGAGACGCGGAGAGGCAGTTTGCGCCGCAGGCTTTTTGATCCAGTCTCACGGTTGAGTTTTGAACGCGGCTTCGCCGCAATCCCGACCTGTCTGCCGTCTCTGCTTCCTCTGCGTCTCTGCGTGTCTGCGCGAAACGCGTCCTACACCCGCGCTACCCGGCGGGAGCCGCCCCGCAACCCTACTTGGGCGGCATCCGGATTGCGCCATCCAGCCGCACGCACTGGCCATTGAAGTAAGTGTTGCGCACCAACTCCATCACCAGGCTTGCGAACTCGGGCGGGGCGCCCAGCCGTTTGGGGAATGGCACCGAAGCCTCGAGACCTGCGAACACCGCGGGCGCGCGTTCTTTCACCCCCAGCATCGGCGGTGTCGCAAAGGTGCCGGGCAAGATCGCGTTGACCCGGATGCCGAGGTCCATCAGGTCGCGCGCCATCGGCAGGACCATCGCATTGACTGCACCCTTGCCTGATCCGTACGTCACCTGTCCGACCTGGCCGTCCTGCGAGGCGGCGGACGAAGTCAGCACGATCGTTCCGCGCTCGCCATCGTCGTTCAACGGTTCGGCTCCGGCCATGCCCAGCGCCGCGATCGAGGCGACCCGGTAGCTGGCCACCGCGATGCCCAGCATGCCCCGCTCGAAACCTTCGGTCGGCGCGCGCTTGAACCCGCCGGTGGTCTTGTCGAAGCCCACGGTCTTGCCGCCGCCTGCAACCATCGCGCAATGAACCAAGATCCGCTCCTGACCGTTGGCGGCGCGCGCCGCCTCGAACCCGGCGAGGACGCTGTCCTCGGACATGATATCGACCTTGCAGAAGGTCGATCCGGTCTCCGCGGCGATCACCTCGCCCTGCTCGGCGATGTCGAAGATGGCGACCTTGACCCCGACCTCGCGCAGCGCCTTGACCGTGGCGAGGCCGAGGCCCGAAGCGCCGCCGGTAACGATGGCGGACAAATCCGACGTGATCCTCATAAGGGCTCTCCAAGGCTGAAACGGTTGTCCGGGCTATTGGTCGCTGGGCGGCGTGGCTCAACCCGCCAGCGCTCGATCGCGACACATATCGTGCGGGCGTTGGCCTTCCCGCGGTATCGCGCAAGCGATGCGATAAGCGGTTGCAGCCGCGCTGCGCCTCGCGAAAGGTGGTCGCGGTGGGGCGGCATTTGCGCGCCGGAGGGACGGCATGATCAAGGTGATGGACGGAATCCGCGTACTCGAAGTGGCGCAGTTCACTTTCGTCCCCGCGGCAGGCGCGATCCTCGCCGACTGGGGCGCCGACGTCATCAAGATCGAACACCCGGTGCGCGGCGACACCCAGCGCGGCTTCCTCAACATGGGCGGGGTCACGCTCGACCCACTGCGGCACACCTTGTTCGAGCATCCCAACCGCGGCAAGCGCAGCGTCGGCATCGACACCTCGACCCCCGATGGCCAGGAGTTGCTCTACGAACTGGCGAAGACCTGCGACGTGTTCCTGACCAACTACCTTCCCCACGTCCGCCAGAAGAACAAGTTCGACGTAGAACACATTCGCGCCGCCAACCCGGACATCGTCTATGCCCGTGGCAGCGCACTGGGCAACAAGGGGCCCGAGCGCGGCATCGGCGGGTTCGACGGAACCTGCTTCTGGGCGCGCAGTGGGATCGCCAACGCGATGACCCCGGAGGAACTCTCGGGCCCGCTCTCGCAAGGCATCCCCGCGTTCGGCGATTCGATCGGCGGAATGTTCATCGCGGGCGGTATCTCCGCCGCGCTGCTCCACCGCGAACGCACCGGCGAGGCGCTCGAACTCGACGTCTCGCTGCTCAGCGCGGCGGCCTGGGCATCGGGCGCGACCATCAGCCAGGTGATGGAAACCGGGGTGCTCACCCGCAACAGCATGCCGACTTCGGGGGGATCGGCGCGCAATCCGTTCATGGGCAATTTCCGCACTTCCGACGGCGGCACGATCAACTTGTGCATGGTCAGCCCAACCGGGCTGATCCGCGACACATTCGAGAAGTTGGGCGTGCCCGAGGCGGGCGAAGACCCGCGGTTCGCGGACGTGCTCTCGCTGATCGAGAACGCGGGGGCCGCGAGCGACATCCTGGTCAAGGCATTCGCGGCCAAGCCGTTCGCCTACTGGCGCGAACACCTCAAGTTGCTCAAGGGCCAATGGGCGCCGGTCCAGAGCTTCGAGGATCTGCTGACCGATGAGCAGGCGCTGGCCAACGACATGATCATCGAAGTCGATGGCGCCGATGGCGGCAAACCGCTGCGGCTGGTGCGCGGGCCGGTACAGTTCAACAACGAGCCGCTCGAAACCACCCGCTCACCGCAGGCCTCCGAGCATACCGAATTGGTGCTGATGGAACTGGGGCTCGACTGGGACCGGATCGAGGCGCTCAAAACGTCGGGTGCGATTGCCTGAGGCACTCGCCGCGATGATCGTGCGGGCGCTCGCCCGCGATCCGGCGCGGCCGGCGATCGAGTACCAAGGTCGCTGGTTTACGTGGAGCGATCTGCGCGGCTGGGCATCAGTGCTCATTGCACGGCTGGCCCAGAGCGGCATCGCAGCCGATGCGCCCGTCGCGTTCGTCCCGCGCAATCGCCCGATCGCGATAGCTGCCTTTCTCGGCCTGCTCGCCGCAGGGCGTTCAGTGCGGATGATCTACGCGTTTCAGTCGCCGGAAGGCGTGTCGCGCGACATTGCGCGGCTCGGGGCGGCGGCGGTGGTTCTGCATGGCGAGGACTTCACCGAAACGGTCGAAGCCGCGATCCGCGAGGCCGGGATCGCCGCAGTGGTGCTGGAGGATGACGCGATCCAGCTTGCGGTCGGTTCGCATTCCGGCGTCGGCTTCCGCCCTGCACCCGAGCCGGTGATCGAAATCCTCACCAGCGGCACAACCGGACCGCCCAAGCAGTTTCCGATTTCGCAGCGAATGATCGCCGAGCATCATGTCGGTTCAGCCGCATTCGACGACGAGGCCCAAGCCATAGCCCCGCCCGCGCTGCTCTATTTCCCGCTCGGCAACATCTCGGGGATCTACTCGACGATCCCGCCGCTGGTGCGCGGCCAGCGCGCCTGCCTGCTCGACCGGTTCAGCATCGACGGCTGGCGCAACTATGTCGTCGAACACCGCCCGGCGCACAGCGGGATCCCCCCGGCGAGCATGGGCGCGCTGCTGGAAGCGAACATCCCGCGCGAAGACCTCGCCTCGCTCAAGGCGATGGGCTTGGGCGCCGCCCCGCTCGATCCCGCGCTCCAGGCGACGTTCGAGGACCGTTACGGCATCCCGATCCTGCAATCCTACGGCGCGACCGAGTTCGGCGGGCCGGTCTGCGCGTGGACGCCCGAACTCCATGCCCGCTGGGGCCGCGCCAAGCTCGGCAGCGTGGGGCGGGCGATGCCCGGCGCGAAGCTGCGCGTGGTCGATCCCGACGACGGCCGCGAGCTGCCCGCCGAGGCCGAGGGCTTGCTCGAAGTGGTCTCGCCGAGGATCGGCGCGGAGTGGATCCGCACCGCGGACATCGGCGCGATCGACCCCGACGGCTTCCTGTTCCTGCGCGGCCGTGCCGATGGCGCCATCGTCCGGGGCGGGTTCAAGCTGCTCCCCGAAACCATCGAGCGCGCGTTGCTGCTCCACCCCGCGGTCGCCGAGGCGGTGGTGGTTGCGGTACCGGATGCGCGGCTGGGCGAGGTGCCCGCCGCGGCGGTCCGACTCGCATGTGACTCGACCCCCGCCGAACTCGAAGCGCATCTGCGCCGCGAGCTGCCCGCAACCCACATTCCGGTTCACTGGCGGGTTTGCGAGAGCCTGCCGCGCAATCCCTCGCTGAAGCTCGATCGCGCGGCAATCCGCCAGCTTTTTAATGCCTGATCAAATGCTGCGATGCACAAAAACTACAGGATATAACTTTTTCTGTTGACACCTATTCTAGCTTAGCCAACAACGTTGTTCATTAATAAGAAGCAACGTTGGAGAGGGTGTCATGCGGTCGATCGAATCGAACAAGGCTAAGATTGCCAATCGCGTCATCGAGGTTTTTGATTTCTTTGACGAAAACCACACCGAGGCGACCGTCATGGACATCGTCCGGCGCTATGGCCGGCCGCAGTCGAGCACTTCGGAACTGCTTTCCAGCCTGGTCAACCTGGGCCTGCTCTACAAGGATCCCCAGAGCCGCTCGTACTCGCCCACGCCGCGCGCCGCGCTGCTCGGATCGACCACCCAGCCCGAAATCGTCCGGAACGGTCAGCTGGTGACGATGATCGACCGGCTCGTCACCCAGACCGGGCTCGGCGTCGCCGTGTTCGGGATGGTCGGGCTCAACGCCCAGATCTTCAGCTGGCACGGGGGCACCTCGGCCATCGGCACCGGGCGTTCGCAAGGATTCGGCAGCGGCCTGCTCGAACGGATGAGCGACAGCGCGGCGGGCCAGCTTCTGCTCTCGACGATCGACCAGCCGCGCCGCGACGGCACGATCCGCCGGCTCAACGCCGAAGCCACCGACGACCGCAAGTTCGCTTTCGGCGAGATGTCGGCCCGCATCGACGCGATCCGCGACGCCGGCCAGGCAACCGGTCCGCTCGGCTTCGGGACGATCTGCGACACATGCGCGGTCCTCCTCCCCGGCCAGCCCAAGAACCGCGCGATCGCGCTCGGCTTCGTCTATGAGCCTTCGGCGCGGATCGACGCGCAGGCGCTGGGCAACCTGCTGGTCGACGTCGTTTCGCGCTGCGGCCTCCAGCCGGAGTTTTCGGCACCCGTGGTGGCGATCTCCAGCGCCGCCTGAACGGCGCGAGGGGGATTCCGGCGGTCAGGATTTCGTTCCGGTACCGCCCGGCCCTGCCCGAGGAATGCGCGGGACGTATTCCGCCGGACCCAAGCGCATCACCATCAGCTTGTTGCCGTCGGGATCGCGGAAATAGGCGGCATAGAACGCCCCTGCGCCCTCGGGCCCACGCACCCCGGGCGGGCCTTCGCAGGTGCCGCCCAGCCCAAGCGCCTTGGCGTGAACAGCATCGACCGTCGCCCGGCTCGGCGCGGCGAAGCCCATCTGGATGCCGTTGCCTACGCTGGCCTCACCCACGAAGGGCAGGCCGATCAGGAACATGCCCCCATCGGCGCCCTTGTAGGCGACCGCCTCGGGCCGTTCGAGCACGCGCTTCGCGCCGAGCAGCGCGGCGATGGCATCGTAGAACGCGGTGGCGCGGGCAAGATCGTGGGTGCCGAAACGGCCGACGGTCAGCATGGCGTTATTCTTTCGCTTCGAGCAATCGCCGCGCGGCCTCGACCGCGGGGCGCAGGCGGTCGACCGGTCCTTGGCCGGCCAGCGCGCGGTCGCGCATCGGCACTTCGAGGCCGATTGGAATGCCCGCGGGCAAGGCGGCGACAAAAGCGGCCAGCGGCAGCTCGCCCTCGCCCGGCACCAGGCGGCCGAACATCGCCTCGTTCGCATAGTCGCCAGCGCCCTCCCGCGGCACATCGCACAGCTGGGCATAGCCGATCAGTGCCGGGTCGAGCGCGGCAAGCTGGCTCACGGTCCCGCCCGAGCGGAAGAAGTGCATCGCATCGACCAGCAGCCGGAAGTTCGGCTGCGCGACTTTGGCGATAAGGTCCAGCGCATCGTCCAGCGTGGCGACCGACTGCATCGGCGCGAACTCGATCGTCGCCAGCATCCCGCGCGCTTGCGCCATCTCCGCCAGAGTCGCGAACTCGTCGAGCGCGCGCGCCGCATCGGGCTCCATGCTGACCGCACCGAGTCCGCGCGCGCCTAGCTCGGACATGATATCCATCTCGGCGCCGCGGTCGCGCATGGCCACGCCAGGGCGAACCGCAAAGCCCTCGCCGAGCGAGATCGACACGCCGCGCTCGCGCAGCGTGGCCAGCATGTTGCCCGTGAACAACGCGATTTGAAGATTTTGCCGGTCGCAGCGTGATCGCTGGACCGGCCAGGATAATCGTCGCTGAAGTCGCGAAGCGCCGCTCAGAACGCGCAGAGGGCCCGCTTAGCGGGCCAGTGCGGGCTCCGG